>JADMJS010000690.1 GCA_018780435.1 Myxococcales bacterium | reverse complement strand
CGCTGCAGAGCGCGGTGCGGATGGTCTTGTCGCCGACGGCGTACTTCACGTCGAGCGTGCCGCCCCAGCGTTTGCGCGAGTAGGGGTCGACGCGGCCGTCTTCGATGAAAGGGACGAGGTTCTGCCGCAGCGAGACGATGCCGAGATCCTCCAGCGATACCGGATCTTTGGGCCAGGTGCCCAGCCCGGTACGGCCGTCCTTCAGGAGCGCGATGGTGGCGCCGCGCGGCGTGGCGGGCGTGTACTCGTGGCCATCTACGGTCATCCCGTCGCAGCAGGTCACGTCTTCGGTGAGGAAGCCGCCATTGAAGGCACCGACGAGGCGCGAGGCCAGCGCGGCGTCTTGGGGGAGTCGGCCGTCGCCGCGGGGCCCCTTCGGCGGGACCGGGTTCATGCGGCCCGGGCGCATCCGGAGCTCGATGCGGCGCGGATCCCACGCCACGACGCGCGCGACGGCTTTGGTGCCGCGGGCCATGGTCCGGAAGGTGGCCTGCATGACGGCGGGGGACGCGTTCGGGTCGGTCGTCACGACGTCGCCCGGGACCGCGGTGAACTCGCCTTCACCCGGCTCGGCGGAGTTCGCGAAGGGCGTGATGGCCGTCGGGGGCCACAGGAAGGCCGGGCGCGCCGGTGCGTCCGCGCCGGCGGCGGTGGCCACCAGGACGAGGACGGGGCAGAAGAGGCGACGGACGGAGTGGGTCAAACGAACGGGCAAATCAAACTCCGCGTCGGGTACGGCGGCGGTGGTGGCGGGAGGGTAACCCGGGTGCTTCGGGGTGTCGCGTCATCGAGGGCCTGCGCGGCGCCGACGCCGAAGGCTGTCGCCCTACGCGCGCTCTATTGGCCGTTCGGGAGACGTATCAAGCGAAACCGGGTCCCTGTGACGACGGCCGTGCCCTTCGAGAAGGCGAGAAAGCGGGCGTGCGTCTCCTCGTCGGCGTTCACGAGGACGTAGTCGAAGTGGAGTAGGTCTCGGTCACCCACTCGGTCAGGCTGCCACTCGAGGACCGGGTTCCACTTGGGCAGTGTTGGATGGCGGCTTCGGACCAAGCTAGAGCCGAAGTCCGCGAAGCTAAAGTTGATCTGGCCGCCGCGCTGCGCCTGAGCGAGGGCCGCCGCGTGCATGAATGGCCGACCCAAGATCACGGAGGAGCGATCGGCGAAGTCCAACCCGAGGACGCGCGGGCGTTCGGGAAGCTGTGAGATGCTGGCGTCGATGCCGTCGCACTCCTCGGCAAAGATCCCCCAACTTGCCGTCGTCGCGAGCGCAAAGACGGCGGCGATTCCCCACGCCACGAGTCGGGGCGCGGCAGCCCACGAGCCGGCCCAGACGGGCGCGGGCAACGCCACGAGGAGGAGCATGAGCGCGCCCCCGGCGAACCGCTCGGGCATGAGGATGGTCATCAGGAACTGGTCGGGCGCGAACAGGGCGATCGCGGTCGGGATCGCAGCGAGTCCAAGCAGTTGCCGGTCGACACGTTGCGACGGCACAATCACCTCCCCACGGGTCCACCTTCGATGAACGGCCATCCCGAGACCGAGAGCCAGCCAGCCGAGCGCGACCATGACCATCACGCGCTCGACACCCCCACGGAGCCCTCCGAGGACCAGATGGCGGAGCTCCATGAGGCCGAGGCGCTCCCAGGGCAGGAGTCGCCACTCCGACGCGATCGCCTGCGATGGAAGCGCTAGCCGATAAAGATGAACATCGACGTACCAATATATTGACATTGACACGACTGGAGACAGAACCAGTGACAGGAGCAGGAAGCGCCTCAGCGTCAACTGGGCCCCCGGCAGGCGCAAGAGCAACCAGAGCATGCCGACCGGCAGCCACATCGTGTGAGAGAGGTACAGCGCCACCGCGGTGGCGAAGATCAGTGCGAGGTATCTGGTCTCGCTGTGCCCTTCGGGCTTCCGTCGCCAGCCCTCGACGACGACGAACCAGACTAGCAGGACTGGCCAGCCGGCGATGAACTGGAGGAGTCCCCAGTAGACGCTCGCGCCGAAGATGAAGATTCCGGCGAGGACGGCCGAAGCGAGGTCCCGTTCTCGGCGGACGGCCACCCAGGCCAGCGTGCCGGCCCAGGCGACCACCAGAAGGAGGAGCGCCGCCCAGCCGACGTAACCCATCGGGAGCACCCAGGACAGCGCCAGCATCCCGAGATAGACGCCGGTGCCTGGCGCGCCCCAACTGACCTCGAGCTCGGGGCGGCTGCCGTCGGCCACGTCAGCGAGCAATCGGATCTGAGCGACGTGCTGTCCGAGATCGGCCGCGGGCGGTAGGTGCGTCGCCAGGAAGGGGAGCGCCGCAAAGAAGACGGCCGAGACGATCAGCAGGCGTTCCAACAGCTTCGGCAGGCTCAAGCTCTTCGACTCCACTGCAGCCTCACGTCGCCATGGATAGGTTTTGGCCGAGCCGCGCTGCGGGCTGGCAGGTCGGAGTTGAGCTCACCCGCGCCCTCCAATGGGCTGCACTCGGTTCTTGTGCTCCCATAGTCGCCGGAGGCCGGGGAGCGTGGGCAGGAGCATGATCGGCGGTGGGTCCTTCCGAGTGCCTCCGACCTGGTGGAAGATCGCGGTGCGCTCCGAGAGCTGGTACTCGATGTGGTACTTCGCGTCTGCAATGTCGAGCTTTCGCGGGTAGTTACGCTGGATGACCTTCATGACGTCTTCGGGTGGGAGCGGCGGCATCAGGTCGTCTGCGTCGAGGAGCGCGAGATCGGCGCCGGACTCGAGGCCGAGGTCGGTCAGGCGCTGGAGTAGCCAATCGGGGAGCGGCGCGAGCGGGGTCGTCGAGGCGCCGCTGGGGCTGCCATCACGGTCGTTTAGCGCGACCTGAATGGCCAGCTCGGCGAGCTCGTAGCGCTCTTTCAGTGTGGGGAGTGCGCCTTTGAAGCACCGGCCAGCGAGAGTGAGGTCTCGAACGGCGATTCGCGCCGCTGGACCCGTCGGGGCGCCTTCGCGGGTGGAGAGGACTTCGCCCGCGTAGACCGTCGAGATGGTGACCGTGAGGGCGCGGTCCTCGAAGCGGGGTTCGCCGATGACCTCGTCGCCCAGCCCCGCTGAAGCGAGCCACGCCAGCGGGACGGGCATCGCGGCCGTAATGACGAGGCCGCTCGCCATGCCCTGGGCAGCGACGGCGCGTGAGTCGAGCACGACCACGGCGTCGGTATCGGCGGCGCGGACCGCGGACTCGGGCTCGAGCTCCATCTCGGTGCCGCCCGAGGCCCAGGTGAAGCGACCGCGTTTCTGGTCGCGGCGGACGTGGGCCGACCCGGGCCAGACCTTCATGAGCAGCTCGGCCAGGGGTCGCCGCGGCACCGTCCCGGACCACTGGCGGTCGCCGAAGCCGAGCTTTCGGAAGCGGTCGGCCGCGGCGCGTGCTTCGGACAGCGCCTTGAGATCGAGGCCGGGGGTCTCGGCGTCGCCGCGTCGGACCGCGTCGATGAGCGCCACGGCGTCGCAGCCGCTGGCCCGGAGGTCGTCGCCGTCATAGCCGCCGCCGCGGCGCGGGCCGCTGTAGGCGCCATGTGTCTCGGGGGCGGCGCGGCGGAACAGGCCGCGATCCGCGCTGAGTGCGGCGGCAAGGAGGAGGGTTGGCTCGGCAAGACCCGGGACGGCGGCGCCTTGCGTCAGGAGTCGCGCGAGGGCGACGTCGAGCGGCAATGCAAAGAGTCGGAGCCCGGCTTCCGTGATGGTGCCACGTTCCACGCAGCCGAGCTTCTCGAGCTCGGCGAGGGCAGCGGCGACCGCGTGGGGTCGCGGGCGGTCGAGCCATGGGAGATCCATGCCCCGGGGGCTACAGGCGAGGGCCGAGAGGGTGAGCGAGACGAGCGACTCGCGGTGGATCTCGGGCAGCGTCACTTCCGCGAGCTGCGCCGTTGGGCTCCAGAGCCGGATGCAGATGCCGGGTCCGGTGCGGCCCGCTCGACCGGCGCGTTGGTCGGCCGAGTCGCGCGCGATCGGGAGCAAGCTCAGATAGCCGCGGCCGGCGCGGTAAGTCATGCCGCGGACGAGCCCGCCGTCGATGACGACCCCAATCCCCGGGATCGTGAGGCTGGTCTCGGCGACGTTGGTGGCGAGGACCACCCGCCGGCGTCGCGACGCGCCGCTGCCCGGTTCGAGGACGTCGCCCTGGTCTCGGAGGCTCATGTCGCCGTGCAGCGACTTGACGTCCCAACGGCCGCGGCTCTTCGCTTCCAAGGCCTGGGCGACACGCGCGATCTCGGCTTTGCCGGGCAGGAAAACGAGGACGTCGCCGGGGTCGCGCTCGCTGGACTCGAGCGCCGCGAGCACCCGCTCATCGAGGTTGCGGCGTGACGGTGTGGTGACGTCACCCGGCGCCCACCGCATCTCAATGGGGAAGGTTCGCCCTTCCCCGACGATGTGGACGCCGCGGAGGTGGGAGGCGAGGCGGTCGCCCTGAATGGTCGCCGACATCACCACGAGGGCGGCGTGGACATCACCGCGTGGCGGCAACGCGCGCCGCTCCTGGAGGAGACAGAGCAGGAGGTCGGTGTCGAAGGCGCGCTCGTGAAACTCGTCGAGAACGACGGCGCCGTAGCGGTCGATATCGCCCGACTGAACGAGGCGGAGCGCCACGCCGGGAGTCACGAAAGTGATGGCGGCGCCGTCGTCGACGCGGCGTTCGTCGCGAACGATCCAGCCGACGTCCGTGCCGGGGCGACAGCCGCGGAGCTCGGCGACTCGAGAGGCCAACGCGCGGCAGGCGACGCGACGGGGCTCGATGACGAGGACTCGACCCAGCGCCGTGAGGGTGGGCGGGACGCAGGTCGACTTGCCGGAGCCCGTGGCGGCGGACACGACGACCGGTCCTCGGCGTGCGGCGTCGAGGACCTGGGGCAGGATGGGCGTGATAGGGAGCGGCGCGGGGCGAGTCATTAGGTGGACCCTATCTCACTCCAGCCGTTCGCGGTTCGGAAGTGCCAGCGGGCTCGCTCAGAACACCATCTCGCCGCACCACGTGCCCGTGAAGGTGCCGCTGACCGTCACGGACTTGCCCTTGAACTCGCCCGCCGTGGGCTTGAAGGTGGTCTCGGGAGCGCAAAGAGTGACCTTGTCGCCCGGCTTGGTGGGCGCGGTCCCCATGAGCGCGATCTCCACGCCGAGCTGGCTGTGGGCGTCGAACCCGATCCCCTTGGACATCATGGTCTTACCCGCGTTGGCTCTCACGTCGATCTCGCCGTCTTCAACCGACCGGCCGGACTTCGAGAGGACCTGCTCGCAGGTCACCTTGGCGTGGTTGAATACCTGCACCTGCTCGCTCCGTTCACCGCCCTGCACTTGCGTGATCGCGAGACCGTGCACGAGCCCAGTGAGCTGCTCTCCGTCCACGAGCACCTTGAGCGGCGCACAGGTCGTCGGTGCGGCGGGTGGGGCAGCAGGAGCGGGAGCCTCCTTCTTGCTGCACGCGAGAGAAGCCGAACAAGCGAGCGCGACGGCGTAGGTAGCTGACTTCAATGAACTGACCTCAGGTTGCCCGTGGAATGGACTCGGTTATGGCGCGATGACGACCGCTCGGATGTCGAGGGGCGCGATGCTCAGGTTCTGGATGGAGACCGTGTTGTCGTCGGGTTGGTAGACGCGAAGGGGCGCCGCGCCGATGCCGCCATAGATGCCGGTGCCGATGAACGGCGGGTTGGTGTTGCCGGCCACGCCAGCCGCGTCGATACGAATCCGGCCCACAGCGCCAGCGCCGCCGTCGCCACCGTAGCAGGAGTCCTTGTCGGAATAGCCACCCGCGCCGCCAAGGGCCGTTACCGCGCCGTACATCTGCACTTCGCCCGCGACGAGCCAGATGGAGCCGCCGGAGCCGCCGCCACCACCGCCGCCGTCCCGGGCGGCGAGGTTGTTGCCACCACGGCCACCGCTCGCGTCAATCGTGCCGCTGATGGCGATGATCGGGGCCGAAATCTTGAGGGCACCGCCGCCACCGCCGCCGCCGCCACCGCCGGCATTGGCCGCTCCGCCATAGCCGCCGCCGCCACCGCCGCTGCCGCCGACGAGCGCGTCGCTCTCGATCGAGGTGTAGCCGCCGCCGCCGGAGCCGTGAGAGCCGACGCCGCCGCAGGTCGCAGGGCTCAAGTGGAATCCACTCGCACCGGCGGCTGCGTGGCCCGCACCACCGCCGCCGCCACCGTAACTGCTCGACCCGCCGGCACTACCGCCGCCGCTGCCGGAGCCGTTGTAGGACGGCCCACCATAGACAGTGCTGCCGCCCGCGTTCCCGCCAGCCCCGCCAGCGCCGCCGCTCGCGCCTGTCGTGCTCGACACGTCTCCACCCGGGCCGCCCGAGAGCAGGAGGGTTCCCGCGATGTTCACGGCTCCTCGTGCTCGAATGTCGAGCGCAGAGCCGCCCGTGACGGTCACAGTCACACCAGACGGGATGGTCACCGTCGTGTAGTCGTAGCTGCCACCCGCGAGGGTCGTGTTCGAGGTCGGCGCAAAGGCCCCGTCGGAGCCATCACCTACCGGCGGCGCGCTGTAGCCGGTCTGGGCCCAGACGTCGCCGAGCGACGAGCGGTACCAGGCATCGGCGACGACGTAGGTCGTGGAGAAGCCGTGCGTCACGTTGACCACGGCCCCGGGCGCGACCGCGAGGAACTCCTTCGAGATCGTGCGCTCTTTGAACGCGGCGTCCACGTAGCCCTTGTTGGCGGCGTCGCCATCGTCGACGGGCGCGCCGAGGTTCATCACGCGGTGGCCTTCCGCGTCGAGGTCGCCGGTGATGCGCAGCTTCTTGTTCGAGAGCGTCGTGATCGCGATCGACCACCCGGCGAGCGTGCCGTCAGTCGCGTTGGTGTCGAACGCGGCGTCGACGACTTGGAGACGCCAATTACCGACGATGTTCGTGTCGACGTAGCTAGCGAGGGAGCCCGAGACCGGGAGTGACGGGGGAAAGGTCCTCGCGAGGGACGTCGAGCCCGAGCTGCCCTTGTCGTGGAGCACGATGGGCGTGTTATCAGGCGCGTAGAGCGTGATCGTGAGCTCTCCCACATTCGAGTGCCCGGTGACGACAAAGGAGACCTCGAGGCTCTTCGCGATCCCGACGTCGGGGACCGCGATGGTCGATCCGATGCCGAGGGGGTTGTTGTCCTTGATGTCGATGGGCGTGTCCGTTGAGGAGAAGGTGTCCTCGAAGGTCGTCGAGATGAGCCCGCCGGAGATCTCGTCGAGGCCGTCCGGTGGCAGGAGATCGGCGAGTGACGCCGCTTCGCCCTTGGTCCAGACCGCGCCGGACGCGACCACGGCGGCGACGGCGTCGTCATCGGTGTAAGCGTTGCCGATGAGCTCGATGAGCGACGGTTCGAGCGCCGACGCGGGGATGCAGCCCGTGCAGGCGATGGCCGTCGCGGTCGATGCGACGAGCGCATACGGGACTGCGCCGAGTCGGACGCGAGGCAGCTCGGGTTCACCCTGCACGGCCACGCCCACAAAGGGGCTGGCGGTCGCCGCGAGGAGCGTCGAGCTCACGCCCACGAGCCCCACCGAGAAGACGCCACCTTCGACGTTCACGCCCGCGAAGTCTTGAGTGAAGATCGGAGCACCGCCGGACGCGTCGGCATAAAGTCGAACGGCGACGGCGTATTGCCCGTCGACCGGTGTGCCACCGGGCGCACGCAGTGAACCCTGGATCGGGATCTCGGTCGGGAGTGAGAGGAACAAGGTCGCGACTGCCGCGGAAAGCGTTGCGCTCATGCGGACCTCCAAGGCTCGTGAAGCGGGCTTAAGCGCGGGGAGGATCTCACAACCATTCGCGCAGATGCAAGCGAGCCTCCGCGAACGAGGTCGTTCGACTTCCCACTTCGTCGAAGTTGGATTAGGGTCGGCGTATGGAGAAACCCGTCATCGCAGATACCATGTTCATCGCCGTCGACCTTGAACCGGGCACCTATTGGTGGTGCCGGTGCGGCCGGTCGAAGACGCAACCCTTTTGCGACGGCTCGCACGCCGGCACGTCCTTCGAGCCGCTCGAGTTCGAAGTCAAGACCGCCAAGCGGGTGAAGCTGTGTGCGTGTAAGCATACGAAGTCGCCGCCGTACTGCGACTCGACTCACAACGACCTCTGAGTAGTGGCGAGTCGTTCATGAGCTCTCCGGCCAAGTCGAACCTCTACGACGAGATTGGTGGCCGCCGCACGCTGGAGCGCGTCCACAAGATATTCTACGACAAGGTCTACGCGCACGCTTGGCTGCGTAAGTACTTCGAGCACATCGACCAGCAGCACATCGAGAACCAGCAGTCGGACTTCATGTCGGGCGCGATGGGCGGTCCGAAGGTCTACTGCGGACGGCTACCCGTCCCGGCGCATGAGCACATGTACATCACGGACGAGCTCTTCGACGCGCGTACGACGCTGCTCGAAGCGTCGCTCGTCGAGGCTGGGCTCTCCGCCGATGCAGCGGCGCGTTGGCTGAAGATCGACCGGGCCTTCCAGGGTAGCCTCGTGAAGACCGACCTGTCTGAATGCAAGAAGCGCTATTTCACTGATGAGATCCTGGCGTTCCCGAAGCCGAGGCTGCCATGAGTCCGCACACGGTAGAACGGCGAACAGCGTCTCGTACCGAACTGAAGCGGGACGCGCTCGTCCAAGCGAGCGTGCTGGTCTCCGAGGACGACCGCTTCGAGATCCCCTGTACTCTCCGTGACATATCCCGATCGGGTGCGCTCGTCGAGTGCGAGGACCTGAACGAAGAGCTCTACCTGGAGCTCCATGCTCGCCTGCGCCACGGGGGGGTCACGTTGCCCTGCCGGCTCATTCGACTCGACCGAACGCGCGTCGGCGTGCGCTTCCTGGGTGAACCGCTCCTGATCGCTGCGTTCGTCGACTCACTCCTCGGCGCCGCGGCGTAGGAGCGGCCTCGAACAGGCCACCAACACCGCCGCTTCGATGAGGAGCAGCGTCACGTTGATAGCGTTTCGAGCGGCCGAGACCTCGAGCCCCGTGGACAAGACGTCGTAGTACACGAGCCGGGAGAGCGCGCGCAGTACCTGCAAGCCGGCGACGGCGAGCAACAGCGCGCGGTACCGGCGCAGATCTCGGGCGGCGATGCCCAAGATGCACGCCACGAAGAGCGCGTACATCCCGAGCGCTTTCAGCATGTATTCGGACTGGGCGTCGAGCGTGAGCCGTGTGCCGTAGAAGGCGCTGCTGACGTCGGCGGTCACCGCCGGGAAGAAGATGGACAGGACGCCGATCCCCGTGTGGTAGAGCAGCAAGATCCAGACGACGGCGGTCAGCGCCACATGCCGCGGCGTCCAGCGAGGAGCGGGTACCTTGGCTCGGGTCGG
This sequence comes from Myxococcales bacterium, assembly GCA_018780435.1. Taxonomy (GTDB): domain Bacteria; phylum Myxococcota_A; class UBA9042; genus SXOO01. The sequence goes on along the minus strand of JADMJS010000690.1, from coordinate 15,723 downwards.
TTCGGCTACGGGCTCACGAGCGGCCACGGCGGTCAGGGGCCGAACGCGTAGAGCTTACCTTCGAGGCTCGTGACGAGCAGAAGGCCCGTCTCGGTGACGGCGATCGAGCCAATGGGCCCCTTCCCGTCGGGGATGATCTTCACGGCGAGCGACTGCTTGAAGTAGGGCGCATCGAGTGCGTAGACCTCACCGGTCGTGAGCGTGAGATAGGCGCTCCCATCGGTGTCGACGAGGGGCCCGGCTGACAGTCCGGCGCCGAACGCGTAGGTGTTGACCCAATTCCCCGTGCTGTCGACGAGCGCGATCTGACCGCTGAGCGGCACGAGGATGGACTGGCCGTCGAGGAGCGCGAGATCGGCGGCCACGGGGCTCTTCTGGAGGCCCGCGCCGGGCGTGGCCTCGTACTCGAAGACCGTCGTGAACGCGACTTGACCGTCGGGTTCGAAGGCGCGCAGGAGGCCCGTGAGCGAGCCTACGTAGATGCGCCCGTTGCCGTCGACGAGGGGCGTCGTGCGCGGAGTCCCCGTGAACTCGGACTTCCAGAGCTGTTGCCCAGATACGGCGTCGAGCGCGTACAGGAAGCCGTCCGTCGCTGCCGCGTAGATGATGGCTTGGCTGGCCGATTGTCCAACTCCGGTGCGGACTTCTCCGCCTGTCGGAGCGACCCAGAGTTCGACGCCCTTCGGCGAGAGCGCGGTCACCCGACCGGCGATGCCGTTCTTGGAGCCGAAGTAGACTTCGCCGCCCGCGCCGAGCGCCGGCGAGCTTCGGATCTGGCCCGGCGCCGCGTACTGCCACTTGATGCGATTCTGCGGCGGCGTCTCGGTACGCGGATCGATGGCGAGCAGGAGGCCGGCGTTGTTGCCAACGTAGATGGTCCCCTCCGCGCCGATGGTCGGGGTCGTCTGAATGGCGTCGCCCGTCTCGACGGTCCACTTGCCCTGCCCGGCCGCGTCCACAGCGAAGAGCTTGCCAGTGCACGCGACGCCGGCGACGGGGTCGGCGACGCACGTCTCGACGATGTTTCCGCCATTGTTCACGCAATGGCACGTCCCCACGTAGACGGTCCCATCCTCTGCGACAACGGGCCCCGAGCCTTCGATACGCGGCGCGTCGGTGTCGAAGACCCACTTCGTCTTGTTCCCGATGGGGCCGTTCACGGCCGCTCGCCCGGTGCGCTGCGGGTTCTGGCCCCGCATCGGCCACGTCGAGCCCATCACCGGGCAGGCAGTCAGAAGCGGCTCACAGGCGCCGGAGAGGCAAGTATCCTGCGACGTGCAGGCGAGACCGTCGTCGCAGGACGCGCCTACGGCGGGCAGGTAGTAGCACTGGCCTCCACCGGCTTGACAGAGGTCCTGAGTGCACGGGTTGTTGTCGTCGCAGTACGCCTCGTGGACGCACCCGGTGCCCTCCTCACAGCGGTCGAGCGTGCAAGCGTCCGTGTCGACGCAGGTCGGCGCCGTGTCCCCCTCGCAGGTGCCGCCGCCGCCGAGCGCGACCACCCTGCCCTCGAGCGATGCGACGATGACGCGGCCATCCTTACCGATGGCGGGTTGCGTCAAGACGCCGCCCGGGAGCTTCAGGCGGTAACGCTCCTTTCCCGCCGAATCGAGCGCGTAGAAGTCAGCGACGATGTCCTCGACCACGCCGAAGTAGACCGAGCCGTCACTGCCGACCGCTGGCGAGCCGATGACGGCGCCGTTGGTCTCGAAGTTCCAGCGCAATTGCCCGAGCGCGTCGTAGCTGTAGATACGGCCGTCGGGCGAGCCGAACACGATGCCGCCCTCCGGCACGAGCGCGGCCGTGCCTTCGATCTGACCGCCGGTGAGCTTGTTCCACTTGGGCGAGCCATCGGGGCCGAAGGCGTAGAGGCGCTTGTCGAAGGACCCGACGTAGATGTTTCCGGCGGCGTCGACGACGGGCGCCGACAGGCCGATCTGGATGCCGGCCGAGGCCGACCAGAGCGCCTTCCCCGAGGCGTCGAGGGCATGGAGGGTGCCCGACTCGTCGCCGACGAGAATGTTGCCATCGGCCGTGAGGGTCGCTGTCGAGCTGACGGGACCGTTCGCGTCGAAGGTCCAGAGCGCCTCGCCATTGGGCCGCACCGCGTGGAGGAAGCCGTCTGAGGAGCCGATGAACACGGTCCCATCGGCCGCGACGGTCGGTGAGGACTGAATGGAGCCGCCCGTCTTGTACTTCCAGCGCTCCGCGCCGTCTTTGCCGACCGCGTAGAGGTTGGCGTCGCGGCAACCGACATAGACGGTGCCGAAGTCGGTCACGGCTGGGGACGACCCGATGCGGTCCGGCGTCGCGAAACGCCAGAGTTCTTCTCCCTGCGACGACACGGCCACGAGCGCGCCGGCCGCGTCTGCGCCGGCCTTGGTCGAGACGCCGACATACATCGTGCCGTCCTCGGCGAGCACCGGGGAGCTGGAGATGGCGTTGCCCGCCTCCCAAGTCCAGCGAATCGCGTCGGTCTGGGCCGCGGGGTACGGTGCCGCGCCCGAGTGAAGCGCGTCTCGGCCGCGCATCGGCCAAGACGACTGGGCCGGGCCACAGCGGTTCTGGTCGGGGACGCAGATCGTGCCGTCGCAGCTGCCACCGGAGGTGCACTCGACGCGGTCGTCGCACGGATCGCCCGCGGTCACGGCGGTGTGGGTGCAAGTCCCGTCCTCCGTGCAGCTGTCGGCCGTGCAGTCATTGCCGTCATCGCAGAGGAAGTGGTTTACGCAGCCTTCGCCCGGCTCGCACAGGTCTTCGGTGCACGGGTTGCCGTCGTCGCAGTCGACGGGGAGGCCTTCGCACGGGGCGCCGCCGCCCAGGACGGTGATGGAAGAGCCCGCGCCGACGACGACGCCGCCGTTCTCGAGGATGACGGGACCGGCCGACGGTGTGGCGCCGAGGGACGTCTTCCAGACCTCTCCGCCCGCATTCGGCTCAAGGGCGTAGCCGAAGGTGTCGGCGCACGCGACGTAGACAACCCCGTCGCCGCCCATCGCCATGGGGACTTGCACGGCGCCCCCGAGCGTCGTGACCCACTTCTCGGTGCCGTCGTTGGCATCGAGACCGAAGACCTTGCCGGCCTGATTGGCGGCGACGAGGAGTCCACTCGGTCCAAGGACCGGGGAGACGGCGATCCCGCCCGGCAACGACACCTTCCACTTGGGCGTCCCGGCCGGCGTGAAAGCGTAGAGGTTGGCCTGAAGACCGAAGAGCGCCGCGACGTAGACGGTGCCGTCGGGCCCGATGACGGGCGCGGCGCGAACGTCGCCTTCGGTCTCGCTAAACCACACGAGCTCACCCTTCGGCGAGAGCGCATAGACGTAGGGCTTCTTGCCAGCCACGGCGTCGCCGTTGGCGCCGATCACGATGGTCCCGTCCGCGCCGATGGCGGGGGTGCCTTCGACGGGGCCCTCCGCCGCGAAGGTCCAGGCCTCGTGGCCCCAGATGTCGCTGGCGTGAACGAACTTGTCGCGAGACCCGACGACGACGAGCCCGTCCGGGTGTAGCCCTGCCGAGCCGCGGATGGCGCCGCGGGTCTCGTACTTCCAGCGGAGGAGACCGGTCGGCTCGAGGGCATAGAGGAACCCGTCAAGGCTGCCGACGTAGACGGCGCCGTCGGCGCCGATGGCGGGCGAGGCCTCGATGGAGGCCCCGGTCGTGAAGGTCCACGCGGGCGTCCCGTCGGCGTTCAACGCGACGACGTTGCCGCTGTTCACGCCCGCGACGAGCCTCCCTTCGGGCGAGACGGCGATGGTCCCGGACGCCGACGAGCTCACCGACTCGGTCCACGTGACCACGGGCAGTCGCGTCCCGATGAACGGCGACGCGCCGGTGCGCGCTAGCGAGCGTCCCATCATGGGCCACGCGCTGTCCGCTGGGCCGGGCGTGCCCGGTTCGGCGACCTCGACGGCGTCGGGAGCGTCATTGGCGACGGGGACGTCCTCCTTCGGGTTCAAGAACTCGAGGTCGATCGTGTCCTCGGCTGGCGGCGTGGGCGTCCCGGCGTCGTCGCTGCAGGCCCCGATGAGCAACGCGAGTGCAACCGAGGGCGTCGTGAGGACTTGGATGGGAGCCATGGAGAGGATCGACGCGGCAAGGCGCAAAAGTCGCATGGCGCGTTTTACCGGTTTCCACCCTCGGAGGGGAAGGGCCGGAGCGCGCGATCATCGTTGTGGAAAGACGCAACCAAGGCGGCTCGGTGCCGGTAGGGTTCCCGCTAGGCGACGGAGCCGGTCTCGGCAGGCTGCGAGTCCCAATCCGACGTGAGGCAGCGTTACCGAACGACGGCGTCGACTTGTCGTTGACTTCGAGCAGATGCGCGGTTAGACCCCGCGCCTTACATCCCGGCAGACTAGGCCCGGGCCAGTGGAGGAACTCAGTGTCGAAGAAGAACTTCCTGTTCACGTCGGAGTCGGTCAGCGAAGGCCACCCGGACAAGGTCGCCGACCAGATCAGCGACAGTATCCTCGACGCTTGCCTCGCCCAGGATCCGAAGAGCCGTGTTGCTTGTGAGACCCTCGTCACGACGGGCCTCGTGCTCATCGCCGGTGAGATCACGACCGAAGGCTACGTGGACATGGGCACCACAGCCCGTGCCGTCATCGACCGAATCGGCTACAACGACCCGAACCTCGGCTTCGAAGCCGCGACCGCGGCCGTCCTCGTCACCATCGACCGCCAGTCGCCGGACATCGCGCAGGGCGTCGACGAAGACAAGGGCCTACACAAGGAACAGGGCGCTGGCGATCAGGGCCTCATGTTCGGCTACGCCTGCGACCAGACCGATGTGCTCATGCCGATGCCGATCGTGCTGTCGCACCGCCTCGTCGAGCGCCTCGCTACGGTGCGCCACAACGGGACCCTCCCGTGGCTCCGCCCCGACAGCAAGTCGCAGGTCACCATCGAGTACAAGGATGGCCGCCCGGTCCACGTCGACACCGTCGTCGTGTCCACCCAGCACACCGAAGACGTCGACTGGGCCACGATCAAGAGCGCCGTGTTCGAGCACGTGATTCGCCCCACGATCGACTCCAACCTGCTCACCGACAAGACCATCATCCACGTCAACCCGACCGGCCGTTTCGTCACGGGCGGCCCGAAGGGCGACTGCGGCCTCACCGGCCGCAAGATCATCGTCGACAGCTACGGCGGCTGGGGCCGTCACGGCGGCGGCGCGTTCTCGGGCAAGGACCCCACGAAGGTAGACCGTTCGGCTGCCTACTTCGCGCGCTACGTGGCGAAGAACGTGGTCGCGGCCGGCCTCGCTCGCGAGTGCGAGATCCAGGTCGCCTACGCCATCGGCGTGGCGCGCCCCATGAACGTGTACGTCAACAGCTTCGGCACGAGCACCCTCGACGACGAGCGCCTCGGCGCCATCGTACAGGAGCTCTTCGACTTCCGTCCGCGTGCCATCATCGACACGCTCGACTTGCGTCGCCCGATCTACCGCGCGACGGCCGCGTACGGCCACTTCGGCCGGCACCCCGATCCGACCAGCGGCACCTTCACCTGGGAGCGCACCGACCGGGTCGACGATCTCAAGAAGGCGGCTGGCCGCTGACGCGGGAGGCGCACCACGGCGCGATTCGGAGAGTCTCCGCTCTGCGATCCGCACCTGTGGATTCGCCTTGACAGCCCTTACGGCACCCCTTAGTGTCCGCGCTCCGCGAACCGGGCCAGATCCCCTTCGCGAGAGCCGGAACGGCACTCATCAGGCGGAGTCCAGCCCCAAAGCGGCCCTCCGACCCGAACTCTTCGGAACGACGCCGAAGACCTTGGCGAGAGACACGATGAAGACGGTCAGCATCAAGACGACGGAAGCCGAGCGCAAGTGGTACGTGGTCGACATGGAAGGGCAGACGCTCGGCCGTGCCGCCGCCCGCATCGCTGCGGTGCTTCGGGGCAAGCACAAGGCAACCTTCACGCCCAACGCCGACACGGGCGACTTCGTGATCGTGCTCAACGCCGACAAGTTCGTGCTCACGGGCAACAAGCTGCTCCAGAAGCGCTACTACAATCACTCGGGTTACATGGGTGGCATGAAGACCACCACGGTGCCCCGCCTGAAGGTCGAGCACCCGGGCGAAGTGGTTCAGCGCGCCGTTCAGGGCATGCTCCCGCGCGGCCCGCTCGGCTACAAGCTCCTGAAGAAGCTGAAGATCTACGCCACGGGCGAGCACCCGCACGCCGCGCAGACGCCCGAACCCCTGAACCTCGCCAAGATCTGACAGGACACCCGGCATGACCACTGCAATCGAAGCTACCGGCCGCCGCAAGCTGGCCGCCGCCCACGCCTGGTTGACCCCCGGCACGGGCAAGATCACCGTCAACGGCCGTGCGGACGACGAGTTCTTCCGTCGCGCCGCGCTGTCGATGATCATTCGTCGTCCCCTTCAGCTCGTCGAGGTCGACCAGCAGGTCGACATCGCGGTGAACGTGAAGGGCGGCGGGCTCGCCGGTGCCGCTGGCGCCGTCCGCCACGCCATCTCGCGCGCGCTCTGCGAGTACAACGAGAACTTCCGCCCGCTGCTGAAGAAGGCTGGCTTCCTGACGCGTGACCCGCGTATCAAGGAGCGCAAGAAGCCCGGTCTCCGTGGCGCTCGCGCCCGGTTCCAGTTCAGCAAGCGCTGAGATTTCCCATCCTCACCGCCAGCCTTTGGTCTGGCGGCGAGAATCTGGAAACCACGTCAGGGGGCCTTTGGGTCCCCTTTCGTGTTTAAGCCTGTCGGTTGCTGCCAGCCGCCGCTGCACCTAAGCTCCGGCACATGACGAGGATGCCATGAAGCTCACGGTCGAGAACTTGGGCTCCATTCAGGCGGGCACCATCGACTTGGCTCCGACGCTCGTGCTGATTACCGGGCCGAACAATCAGGGCAAGACGTGGCTCGCGTGGACCTCAACCTCCACCCCGACAACCAGCGCAAGATCGGGCGTTTCCTCGCGCGAATGGTCAATGCCGGGATTCGGCTAGTCGTGACGACCCACAGCGACCTCATCATTCAGGAGCTGTCGAACCTCGTGCAACTCGGAGAAGCCGGTGAACGCGGCCGGGAGCTCGCGACGGAGCTCGGGTATGCGGAAAACCAGCTACTCCGGGCCGACCAGGTGGGAGTGACCTTGTGCACTCGGGGGACGCTGGAAGCGATCGCCGTGACCGGGGACGGCTTCTCGATCCCGACCATGGACGACGCGATCGGTGACCTCGACTACCTCAGCCAGCGCATCTACGGGGCCCTGCACGAGTCGTGAGCGGTTACGTCGACGCGCTTCGGGGAATCCTGAATTCAGAGCTGATCGTCTCCGGTGGCGGCGGGCTCACCCTCGCTGAGGCTCACGCTCAAGGTGGCCCGCCCGTGACACTCACGAGCGCAGGACGCGCCGTCTGTATCGCGCTCGACAGACTTGGCAATCACGAGCGCATCCCATGGCTCGACGCCTCGGTCCCCGGCCTGTCGCAGATCTGCGACTACGCAATTGTGTCGTATTAGTAGCTGGATAGGAGGTGCGGACGTCCGTGCGGCTCGTCGATTTGAAGAACCGTAACACCAGCGACGGCCACGGGCAGATCGCAAAGGGGTTCCTGTTGATGGACCGCCTTCTGGCTCTCGCCCGGCGACATCGAAGCGCCAGCGGACTGCCGAACTTTCGAGGCATCGTGTTTGCTACGGGTCTTCACTGTCGGACGGACAGTAACCCTCAGCGCACGTCGAAGCGATAGCGGAGGGTGACCGACGGCAGCGTGGTCTGGCCGCCGAGGAGGTCGACCATCAGGTTCCAGCTCCGCATGTCGCCGACGTCGTAGGCGGGCGACAGCGTGACCGACTGCGGCTGGTCGAAGACGATGTCCATCGTGCCGCCGTAGCGCTGCACCTCGACTCTCGTCACGCCAGTGAGGAGTGGTGGGATCGGCAGCGTCGGGTCCCACGCCACCGGGGACGTGTTACCGCCCTGGAAGTGGAACGTAACGGCGTAGTCGCCAGCGACGTGGGCCCCCGTGAGGGGCTCGGTGCTGCCGTAATAGAGCGGGATGGTCTCCCAGGCTTCGGTGGCCGGGGTCGAGACCTGGGGCCAGATTCGGGTCTGAACGGCCACGTAGCCCTCGCCGACCAGGAAGTCGCGACGATATGGGATCGTCCTCGTCGAGAGCGCCCCACCGTGGATCCCCGGCGGCATCTCGCCGCACACGGACACGTATTGACCGGTCGCGGTCGCGTTACCTTGGGGATGTGGGCCACCGAGCTGCTGGTGGACGTTCAGAGGCAGGCACCCTGCCCGTGGCGTAAAGGCACGGAACGCCTGCGCTGCCGAGAGTGCGCCGTTCGGGACCGGGACATGCGTGACGGCGGGCGCCACGGCCCGCGACGTGCTGGTGAGCGCGCCGCTCGCGTTCGCGACGCTGGCGGCGTGAACTGGGAGTGAGCGCCATTCGGCCCAGTCGTCGTTCTGGGCGGCGGTCCCGTTTCGCCCTCGGCGGCGCGCCAGGACCATCGGGCCGCCACTGGGGCTCCAAAGTGAGGAGAGCTGCCCGCCGCCGTAGCCATCCGGGAGCGCGTCTGCCGGAGCCCCCCACGAGGACACACCGACCGGGCCGGCGTGAATGAGCGACACGAGCTCGGTTGGGCCGGAATCGAGGGGCCGTCCGTAGAAGAACGCGTCCGCGAAGTCGCGGTAGTAGCCGTTGCCGGTGAGCTCGAAGGGGAGCTCCTCGGCGCCCGGCGTGCGCGAGGCGAGGTCCCACTTCCCGAACAGGCCGAGTGAATCTCTATATAGAAACGCGAAGTTGGGCGTCGTGTAGGCGCGGCTGATGAACGATCCGCCGAGCTCGATGTCGGGGAACGTGGGCGGGATCGCGTCGAGGGCAGGAACCGTCGAGTTGCCAAGCTGGAGCTGCGACGTGGTTCGGAACCCGAGCCGAAGCCAAAGGTGGAGATCGTCGTGGGCGCGGTCACACGCCATCGCGATCCAGGGGTCGACAGTGCCCGGGAAGGGGTCCCAGTCGAACTTGCCGTGGGCGAGCCCCGCCCACGCCCACGGGAGGCCGGCACTCCCCGCCAGGAGAAGACGCTGGAGCTCGGTACCCACCTGGAACCCGCCGTTGACCGCGCCACCCGGCGTGCGGCTGTTGTAGGCGCTCGGTGAGCGGTAGAACGTGGTGCCGCTGGCGTAGGGGTCGGGGAAGATCAGGTGGCCCCACAGGTCGAAGCCGTTGTGGGCGGCGGCGACGAGGCCGGGGTCTGGGTTCGGGTCGACCGACAGGAGTCGGGCCATGTGGAGCAGGTTGTAGTTGTTGTAGCTGGTGTCGAAGCCCGAGACGTCACGGAAGGTGCCTTGGGCGAGCACGTTACCGGTGGTGGGCGAGTAGAAGTCAGCGGCGACGCGGCGGTAGACCGACTCGGCGTACTGTCGGTCCGCCGTGTTCGACTGCGCGTCCGTGACGAGCCAGAGCGCGACGACCGAGCGATGCGCCATGTTCGGCATGACGCCCCAGACGCCTTGGGTGCCCATTCGGTCGGCGAAGCTGAGCAGCGCGCGCTCGAACGCCGCGCGCACCGGCAGGGGCAGGTCGACGGTCGAGAGCAGGTCGCGCGCGAGGATGTAGGTGTAGGCGAAGTGGCTGACGGGGCCACCCACTTCGGAGAAGTCATGGACCGTCTGGTTCCCGGCGAACCAGGGCACGACGGTCTGCCCGTCGCGCGCGATGTAGTCCATCCCGGGGATCGGGAGGAGCTCCCCCGTGAACGGAGAGAACGCGGTGCCGTTCTGGGCGTGTTGCGCAGGGCAGACGGCCGGGTCGCAGGGGAACTCCCCTTGACGCTGCGCGTCCGTCCACCAGAGGTAGTCCATGATGACGAGGTGGAGGGCGGCGTAGATGGCGCCGCGCAAGAGGACGGCGCGCTGGAGCGCCGGGTCGGTGAAGTAGGGATTACCCGAGTACGGGAGCGCCGCCCACGACGTGAGCTCCGGATCGAAGAGGAGCGAGGGGACGTGGACCTGACAGGTGCTCTGGTTCTCGAGGAGGGTGTCGTCGAACTGTGACGTCGGCACGTTCATGCGTGCCATGCCGTGCGCGACCCACTCATCGGCCGCGCTGTGAAGCACGACAGACTCCAGCTCCGAGTACATCGTTTCGCCGGGGATCGAGGTCCCCGTCAGCACGGACGAGCCGGCCAGCGCCGAATGGCACTGGTTCAGGTTCAAGTAGGTCGAGGGGTTCAGGCCGAGCCACGCACCTTCGATCGACATCGGCGCCGGGGTGGTCGGGTAGAGCGGTGGCGCCGAGAGGATCGGCTGTGCGCCCGCGATGTCGAGCGCAGCGAGGTTCATCCCTCGTATCCACTGCATCAGCTCGTTCTTCCAAGCGTAGCCCTGCGTGTTGACGTCTCCCATCGGGATGGTCCCCGCGGACGGGCATGGGCCGGACGAGCTTGGAAAGGGGGTATTCCCCTGATCCCAAAGGCGAATGGCTTGAGCCGGAGCGGCACTGGCGCTTCCGAGTGAGATGGCCAAGGCGGCCTGGGCAAATCGACGTGAGTTCATGACGGCGCGACGCTCCTCATCGGGTGAGAGGCACGGCGGCCCGGGGAACGCACGCGCTCCCCGCACCACCGCGACCGCCCCAGGATGCGGCGGCGGCAGCGGCAAGACACCCTGCAATTGTGTGAGGGGTCAGGGTCAGGGTCAGGGCGGGTCGGACTCGCCCCACCCGAAGCCGAGCCGCAGCGAGAGCAGCTCTGGCAAGCTCATGCCGCCCCCGACGACGCCCATGCGATACCAGTAGCCGAGCCCGAGGCCGACGCTGATCATCGCGCCTTCGTCGTACGAGACCGCGTAGCCGCAGACCAGTGCGGCACCGACGGTGCGGCCGCCCTCGCCGGCGACGTAGGCTTCGATGTCGCCGACTTGTATCGAGGCGAAGCCGCCCGAGAGCGGCCGGTCGAAGAAGTACATGCCCGAGACCATGACGCCGAGGCCGAAGCCGTGGGCCGGGAACTCGTCGCTCTCGATGTACCAGACGGCGACAGGGTAGACGGATAGCGCCCATTGGTCGGGGAGCGCGATCCGCACTTCGGCGCCGAGCATCGGCTTCATCGACAACGACGAGGTCAGGACGTCGACGGGATAGAAGAGGACGGAGAGGTCGCGCCCCGGGCCGAGCTTCGAGTATTCCTCGAAGGGATCGGGGCCAACCGCCGGAAATCCCTCCTGTTCCCACTCCGGGCCGACGTCGGGCGGCGACGCCAGTGCGGGTGCCGCCAGGAGCAGGAGCGCGACGCTGGTGCGACCGGCGCTCACCCCTGCGCGAAGCCGGGCTGGCCGATGCGTGGGTCCTGAGGGCCGTCGACGGACTCGACTTCGACGCCGTGCGCCCGCAGGTACTCGACGCCGTTGGCTCCGGCGTAGCCGCCGCCGACGACGATGACGCGGGTGATCCCCGAGTGGTGGAGGAGCTTGGCGCACATGAGGCAGGGCTCGCCGGTCACGAAGAGCCACGCGCCCTGCATGCGGACGCCGGACGCGGCGCAGTTGCAGATGACGTTCATCTCGGCGTGGTGACAGCCAATCTCCATGCGGGTGCCCGACGGGACGGCGTGGACGTCGCGCAGGCACTCCTCGCCGCCGCAGAGCCGGCCGCCGCCGCGAGGCCCGCCGTTGTAGCCGTCCATGAGGACGACGTTTCGTTCGGGATCGAGGAGCAGCGCACCGAATTGGCGCCGTGGGCAGTTGGAGGCCTTCGCGAGGGCGAGGCATTGTTCAATGCGGATTCGGACGTGCTTCTCTTTCACGGGCTCCCCTGCTCGGTGGCGGCGCCATCATGCCCGCCCCGGGAAGGAGCGGCAAACCGCGCCCAAAGGTCACGGCTCGGCCGCGCCGAGGCTCGCGCTGACCAGCCCGCCCCAACGCTGGTTCGGAAGCGCGGTATAGCCCAGGAGGCGCCGGCTACGAATCACCGGCGTATGCGCGTGCCAGAGCGGGATGACCGGCAGGTCGAGCGCGAGGGAGGCCTGAACCTCGTCGTAGAGCGTCTTGCGCTTCTTACGGTCGAGCGTGACGCGCCCGAGCTCGAGCCGGCAGTCCACTTGCGGGTTCGCATAGCCCATCCGGTTCGCGGTGCTGTAGGGCGTGGGGTCGCCAAAGGCCGTGAACACGGCGTTCTGAATGGCACTCCGCGTCGCCAGCGTCGGCCAGCCCGCGCAGGGAGGATCGCTTGAGACCGCCTCCGACAGCGCCCCGGGTGGGAGAAAGCGGCGGTCGTAACGTGCGTAGACGCTGGCCGCCCCGTGCGCCCCGCGGTCCTTCTGCGGGGTCGCGAGCGAGTGGAGCATCCAACGGTAGAGGTCGGGTTCCATCGGCTCGGGTTGGTCGAGGAGGTAGGCGTCGAAGTTTCCGGCGCGGATATCGGCAAAGAAGGTCGAGAACTCGTAGCTGCGAACGTCGACCTGAACGCCGGCTTGCTTCCAGCCCTCGGCGATCATGCGGGCGATCGCGCGCCGCAGCCGGTGGGTCGAGACCTTCATCGTGATGGTCAGCGGCCGACTCGGGCCGTAACCGGCGGCGGCCAGGAGCGCTCGTGCACGGGGGAGGTCGAAGGGATAGGTCGCGACGTCGCGGTGGTAGGACCAGTGGAGAGGCGAGAACATGCCGGTTGCGAGGGTGGCGTGGCCGGCGAGGTGGCTGGCGACGATGGTCTCGCGCGGTGTCGCGTAAGCGAGCGCCTGACGAACGCGCACGTCGTCGAGGCCCTCTCGGCGCAGATTGAGGGCGACGTAGCTGAACGCGATGGACGGCGCCCAATCGACCGCAAGCTTCCGATTCGATTCGAGTTCTCGCGCTAGGACCGGCGAGATCGTGCCCTGGAGGAGATCGGCCGTGCCACTCAGGAGGCTCAGGATGCGCGTGCCCTCGTCAGCCGCCGTAACGAAGCTCAGGTAGCGGGTCTTCGGAGCCGTGAGCGCCCGCGGTGCTTCTTCGCCCACCTTCAGCGCGTGGAGCGGCACCACGGCGGCCTTTGGGACGGGCGCCGCTTCGAGATCGACGCGCTTGCCGTCCATCGAGAGCAGCCGGTAGGGTCCACAGCCGACGAAACGGGTGCCGTCGAAGCGCCCGCCGAGCGGCTCCACGACGTGTTTCGGGACGATGCCGAGCACGAGGTCGGTGAGGAAGGTCGCCAGTGGCTCTTTGAGGCGAAACGAGATCGTGAGCGGGTCAACCGCGGTCACGGACTCGAACGTAGCCGCGTAGGCGTCCCGGAGCGGCGAGCCGAGCGCCGGATCCATCACTGACTGGAAGGTGTAGACGACGTCACTGGCCGTCACCGGCACGCCGTCGTGCCAACGGAGCCCATCCCGCAAGGTCACGAGCCAGAGTGCCGGGTCGCGCGGGTCTTGATCCCAACGCGATGCCATCTGCGGCTCTGGGATGACCTTCGCGTTGTCGACTGACGCGAGGCTCGCGAACACGAGTCGCGAGACGCGGACGCTCACGGCGTCGGACACGAAGCGGGGGTCGAGCGTCTTCACCTTGTCGTCGATGACGACGACGATTCGGTCATCTTTCGTGCCGGGAAAGGGCGCTTCGTGAGTGCAGGCCAGAACGAGCGCAAGGAGAACGAGGCGAATCACGCGGGTGGCCTCGCCGGGGTCGCCGTGCTCATCTCGGCGAGGCCGGCATCGACCGTGACGGCCGGGGCATAGCCGAGGTCGCGGCGCGCTTTTGAGTCGACGATGGTCACCTCTTCGCCGGCGAGCAACACCGCCATCTTCGTAATCGGGGGCGCCGTCTTCTTCGAAAGCAGGCGCCAGACGAGCTCGCAGAGGCTCGCGAGCGCCTTGGCCAACCAGAGCGAGATCGACTTCGAACCGGCGTCGACGCCGGCCGTCAAGAGATAGGCGCCGAGGAACTCGCGCATGGGCCGCGGCTCCCCGTCCGTGAAGTAGTAGATCTCGCCCTTCTTCCCGCGTTCGGCCGCGAGGAGCAGCCCGTGCACGGCGTTGTCGACGTGGCAGGTCGAGGTGAGGTGCGTGCCGCCGCCGATCCACGCGAAGCGGCCCGCGCGCACCTTATCGACCAACGCGGGGAGTAAGGTCGAATCGCCCTTCCCCCAGATGAGTCGTGGGCGACAGATGACGGCGTCGAGCCCTTCGCCCATCGAGCGGCGAACCGCGTCCTCCGCCTGCCGCTTGGACTCGCCGTAGAAGCCGACTGCGGGGATAGGCGGCGGCACGGCTTCATCGACCCGAACGAGGGGTCTTCCGCACAGGATGGCCTCGGTGCTGACATGGACGAGCCGCGCGCCGGCGGTGCGGGCGGCCCGAGCGACGTTGGCGGTCCCGAGGACGTTGGCACGGTGGAAGTCGTCCCAGGGGCCCCACTCCTCGGCGAGTGCCGCGCAATGAAAGACGATGCGAGCGCCACGAGCGCCGACGTCGAGGGCTCGGCGGTCATCGAGGTCGCCACGAATGGCTTCGGCCCCGAGGCTCTCGACGCGGCGGACGGCCTTCTCGGACCGTGCGAGCGCCAGAACGCGGTCACCCCGGGCCCTCAGTGTGGCGATGAGACGCCCGCCTAGAAAGCCCGAGCCACCGGTGACGAAGACGTGCGACATGGGCTGACGGTATAGCCATGGGAGGGCCGGTGGGACTATGAAATTGGGTCCCTGACGCGAGCGAATGCTCTTTTTTTGCGGCGGCCTGGGAGCCCCCCTATTCTCGCGTTCGTGGAACTGAAGCACAACGACCCCGTCGCCGGCCTCCCTCAGGACGAACTCTCGCTCATCGTGCAGCCCGCCGAGTCGGGACACCATGCGCTCTTCGAGGAAGGCCTCATCCGCCGCGCGCTCTCGGCCCCCATGCCGCAAGGCGATCATGGCGCCATGGTCGAGCAAGTCGACTTCGCGCTCCGGAACCTGCTCGCGCCGGGCGAACTCTCCCAGAAGCGTGAACTGGTCGCATCACTGCCCGAGACCGTCCAGGACGTCGTCGTAAAGCTCTACTTCCGCCTGATGGACCAAGTCCTCGCTGTGCGGGGCGGCTTCGCTCTCCACTGAAAAGTCGTCCGGTGGTCAGCCGGTCGGCTCACCACGCACCTCGGGCACTGACGTCATTCCCTTTTGCTCGCTTGCCGTGATCGCGGCCGGTCGGTAAGCTCCCGAATCGTGGCAAGTATCGACAGCCGTCCTCCGAAGTTGCTCCATGCCGGCAAGACCGACGTGGGCATGAAGCGTAATCACAACGAGGACAACTTCGAGCTCGTCCCCGAGCATGGCCTCTTCATCGTGGCCGACGGCATGGGGGGACACGCCAGCGGCGAAGTCGCCAGCCAAATCGCCGTCGAGACCGTCGCCGCGTTCTTCAGAGACGCCAGCTCCGACCAGGACATCACCTGGCCTTACAAAGAAGAGAAGTCTCGGTCGAACATCGAGAACGTCTTCGCCAATGCCGTCCGCTACGCGAACTTGCGCGTCTTCGAGAAGGCGTCCGAGGACGCCCGCTACAAGGGGATGGGCACCACCTTCGTGGGGATCACGTTCCGCGACAAGCGGCACTTCGTAGCCCACGTCGGCGACTCGCGCTGCTACCGCGTCCGCAACGGCAAGCTTGAGCACATGACGGAGGATCACTCCCTCCTCAACGACTACAAGAAGATGGCCAAGCTCACGGCCGAAGAAGAGCGCAACTTCCCGCACAAGAACATCATCGTGCGGGCGCTCGGCATGAAGGAGAC
>JADMJS010000774.1 GCA_018780435.1 Myxococcales bacterium | reverse complement strand
CCGTCGCACGTGCAGCTCGCGTCGCAGTCGCCTTCCACGCTGCACGTCGCCGTGCAGACCGGCGCGGTCTGGTCGGCCGTGCCGTCGCACTTGGTCGCCGGGTAGCAGCCACAGTCGGAGGCTTCGATAGCCGGCGTACACGCCGTGTCGTCGTCGACCGTCGTGGTCCCGCACACGAACGCGCTACACGCCGCGTCGCCGCGCGTCCCCTGGCAGCTCGGTCCGTCATCGCAGGTGGCCGCGTCCGTGTAGCTCGTCGGGCACTGGCCGACGTGCGCACAGCAGTCGCCCGTCGGACCGCCGCAGCAGAAGCCGTTCGAGCAGTAGTCCGACTGGCAGACCGAGTTGCCCGCGATGTCCGGGCACGGGTTGCCGTTCATGCGCTTCGCGACGCCGACGTCCTCGAAGGGCGGCGCCACGAGGCCTTTGAAGTACTGCACGATGTGCTGGTCCGTGCAGGTCCCCGGCAGGACGACGACCTCGTCGATGACGCCGTTGAACTGCCCCACGTTCGTGTTCGGCGCCAGGTTCGAGAGCTGGCCGACGATGACGTCCGCCGCGCCCGTGAGCGCGCCCGCCCACGGGACCGACGCGATGCGCTCGCTGTCTACATAGAGGTGGACGTTCGCGCCGTCCCACACCGCCGCGAGGTGGGTAAACGCGCCCGGAACCAGACCCGTGTAACCCGCCGTCGTGAGCGCCGCGAGGCACGCCGCCTTCAACGCCGCGTCATTGTTCAGGATCAGGAAGGGCCGACCGCCCTCGAGACCAAAGCCGAAGGTCCCCGACTTGCTGATGAGCCACTGCGTCGCCGACTCGCCGTTCCCGGTCCACTTCACCCACGCCGACAGCGTCACCCCCGTCGCCACGTTGAGGGCGCTCGACGCTTCGAGCACGAGCGCGTCCTGGAAGGTCCCGCCGGCCGCGCCGTGCTGGCCACAACCCACGCCGTTGCCCCAGCGGCCGGACACGATCGCCGGGAAGCCGAAGCCGCCGCCGCCCGAGTTGCCGCAGCCCGACGCGCCGCAGCCAAAGCCGCGCGCGAAGCCTTTCTTCCAGTCGATGCCCTTACCCCCGTTGCCGCCGTCGCCCGAGCCGTCGAAAGCCAGGTTGCCGAAGTCCGTCGACAGCCCGGTCTCGTCGTCGAAAGACACGTAGCTGAACGGGAGCGGCGGGTAGACGTCCTTGAGCAGGCCCGTCGCCGGCGCCATGCCCGTCAGCACCGCGAGGACGTCGTCCTCGGACAGCGCGTAGTCCACGAGCAGGACCTCGTCCACCGTGCCCGAGAACACCCCGAGGCCCGGCACCGTGAGGGACTCCTGGCCCAGGATCACGTCCACCGTGTTGAGCTGGATCTGCGGCCCGCACGGGAGTTTACCCGCCAGCTTGCCGTCGACGTAGAGCTCCACGGCCGCGCCCGTGAACACGCCCGCCACGTGGAACCACGTGTTCGCGCTCACCGTCACGCTCGCGTCCACGCGCACGTACAGGCCCGTCGCCTGGTCGAGCACCCGGAAGAAGGGGCGGTTCCCGTCGAGTCCGACGCCGAAGGCCCCCGCCTTGCTCACCAGCCACTTGAGCCCCGTGTTGCCCGCCCAGCTGAACCAGCCGGCCGCCGTCAGCGCCGTCCGGAAGCCCGTCAGCGCACCCGTGCCGCCGATGCGCACATACTCGCCCGCGAGCCCAGCGAACTTGACCGCCTTGCACCAGCGGCCCTTGCCCCACGTGAGCCCCCCGTGAAGGGTCGCCCCGAGACCCGTGCCCGCGCTCGCGACCGCCGTGCCGAGACCCTCGAAGAAGTTCAGCCATGACACCGGCGGCTTCGTCGCGAAGTGGCACAGGTTGCGCGTCGGCGGCAGCCGCCAGCCCTTCAGCAAGTTCAGGAGCTGAGACGGGCTGAACGGGAAGTCCGTGATCGTGAAGCCGTCGATAGATCCCTTGAACTTCATGAAGTTGCCCCACGAGGGGCCCCACTGACCGAGCGTGATCGGATCCACCGCCGAGAACGGGATGAGGCCCGTGTACGGCAGCGCCGCGATCACCACGCCGTTCATCAGAAGTTCGAGGAGGCGCCCGTCGAAGCGGACACCGATGTGCGTCCACTGGCCGACCGGAATCGCTGGGGTCGAGAACTGGCCGAAGAGGTCCCAGAAGCTGCCCGAGCCGAAGCCGAAGCTGGCGCCGCCGCCGAAGCCGAAGCCCCCACCGCCGCCGCCGCCACCGCCGCCACCGCCGCAGCCGAAGAAGCCGCAACCGCCGCCGCCACCGCCGCCACCGCCGCCACAGCCGAGCCAACCACAGCCGCCGCCGCCGCCGCCGGAGCTGCCGCCGCCCATGTGGAAGCGCAGCTTGCCGTCGACGTCGATACCGAGGCCCCAGTCGTTGCCCTTACCGATGACGATCTGAGGGACGCCCGTCGAGCCGCCCCACTTGATCCAGGTCCCGACCGACATCCCGCCCGTGAACCCGACGGTCGCCGTGCCACGGAAGCTCACGAGGTTGTCCGGGATCCCACCCGGCACGCCGAAGGGCCCGAAGTCGAGCGCCCAGCCGAAGAGACCCGGGACCCAGGTCGGCAGGTTGAGGCCGAGCAGGTCGCCGAGGAAGCCGTTGCCGGAGTGATCGCCGCAGGTCGTGCTGCCGGGGCCTTCGTCGAAGGTCCCTTCGCAGATGGGGCCGTTCTCGACGCAGGCGTTACCGGCCGAGAGGTCCGACACCGACGCGCAGGTCTCCGGGCAGGCCGGCTCCTGCTGGTCGAGGGCGCCGGTGCAGAGCACGTCCGCGTAGGGGTTGCAGTCGCGCGCCGCTACGGCCACGCCGCAGCCGGTGTCGTCCGGGACGATGGCCGTCCCGCACTTGCTCGCCGCGCACGTCGCTTGTTTCGCTTCGCCCTGACAGGTCGAGACCCCGAGCGTGATGGTCGCGTTCAGGAGGTCGCCCGTCGTGCTCGTCAGCGACGAGACCACAAAACGCAGCGGCTCGCCCTTCGACACGTCGGCCGTGACCGTGAAGGTCGCTACGCCGCCGGACGACACGTCGCGCCGGAGCAGCGTGCGATCACCTTGGCGGAGCTCGATCTGAACGCCGTCGCCGCCGTCCGACGCCGCGTCGGTGAAGTTGGCCGACACCGCGATCTGACCGTCGCCCGGCACCAGGTACTGGAGCACCGCCGAGGTCGACGCGCCCGGGAGCAGCGTCCCGGACGTCACCGACACGCCGTCGGCGTTCGTCCACGCCGAGCCCGCGTAGGTGAGCAGCGCATAGCCCGAGCCGGCGTTCCACGACTCATAGCGGAGCTGACCGGTCCCTTGCGTCCCGCTGAAGCCGGTCGCGAGCGTCCTGGTGCCCGCGAAGCAGACCGACGGGCCCGAGAAGCTCGCCGGACACGCCGCCGGCGCGCCGCAGCACACCGGGTTCGTGCCGTCATTCGTGCAGCAGTAGCCGTTGTTGCAGTAACCGCTACCGCAGTCGGAGTTCTCGTCGCAGGCCGAGCCGTCGGCGAGGTCCGACGAGCAGTTCGCCGAATCGCAGTGGCACGCCGTCTTGCACGTCGAGTCGTCTTCACCCGTGCAGCCGCCCGTCGGGCAGGCCGGCGGCGTCTGCACCGCGCCGCCGAGGCAGAACTGGTCGAGCGAACACGGGCACGCCACGCCGCCCGTCCCGGCCGTACACGCCGCGTCATCGTCCACCGGGAGCGCCTGGCACGAGAAGGTCGTCGCCGAGCAGACGCCGTTGGTCGAGGTCCCCTGGCAGGTCGCCCCATCGCCACACGTCGCCGGCGCGTCGAGGTAGGCGCACTGCGTGTCGTTCGCGCAGCAGGTCTCACCCGCGTTGCAGCACACGCCGTTGACGCAGTTGCCCGAGCCGCAGTCCGAGTTCTCGTCGCACGTCTCACCGTTGCCGAGGTCCGAGTTGCATGTCCCGTCGCAGTGGCAGGACGCATCGCACTCGCCGTCCGCCGAACACGAGGTCGGGCACGACGGCGCCGTCTGAGACGCCGTTCCGTCGCAATTCACCGACTTGTAACAGCCACACAGGTTCGACTCCGTCGTGTCCGTACACCCCGAGTCGTCGCTCACGTCGGCCGACTTGCAGATGTAGCTGACACACGCCGGATCCCCACGCGTCCCTTGGCAGCCCGCCGTATCGGTGCAGTCCGACGGCAGCGCGTAGGTGGCCGGGCAGTTCCCCGCCGCCGCGCAGCAGTCGCCCGACGCGCAGCAGTACCCGTTCTGGCAGTGCGCCGAGATACACGCCGACGTCTTCGGGCACGCCGAGCCGTCCGGCAGCTTGTTCTCGCAAACGTTGTCCGACACGTCCGCGTTGCCCTTGTCGTTGCACCACGTGCCGGCCGCGCAGTCCGCGTCCACCACGCACGTCGTGCCCCCGCCGCCGAGCGGGATGTCGAACTTCTTCAAGGGATCGAACGCCGCGCCGCCCACGTCCTTCGAGCCCAGGAACGCGATCGACTGGATGTCCACGCCCACCGGCGTCAGCGTCGTCAGCACCACCACGATGGAGATCGTCGCCGGCTGGTTGATACCCGAGATCCGAACACGGTAACGGCCACCACCGAGGTGCGTGCCCGTGCCGCGCTTGCTGCCCGGATCCGCGCCCGTCGGGAGCGCATTCTCGAGCACCATGTCCGCGTGACCCGCGCTCGACTTCGCCTCGACCGTCACACGGACGTTCGACAGCACCGGCTGCTGGTCGCGGTCGATGATCTTCACAATGACGTCGGCGTTGCCGAGCGTCGCCGCCGTCGGGTTCTCGATCGAGAGCACCACGAAGTGAGACAGCTTCGCCAGCACCTGACTGTCGAAGAGCGCATCACCGACCGACACCGTCTTGTCCGGGTAGCTGTCCATCTTCGAGAGCTGCGCCGCCGTCGCCGTCACGAGACCCACGAGGTGGCGCTGCACGAAGAGACCGTCTTCAGCGCCGAACTCGCAGTTGTCGTTCGCGTCGCCGTAGACCGGGTCCGCGGCGCACGTCGGGTCGAAGGCGCCAGAGCC
>JADMJS010000012.1 GCA_018780435.1 Myxococcales bacterium | reverse complement strand
CGGAGGCCCACCGCGCCGCCAACGACGCCGAAGTCGCCGGCTTCATCCTCTACGCCTTCAAAGACAAGCTCCCACCCTACGTCGAGGACATCGTCGCGCTGCAAGAGCAGTGGTCGGCGCAGCAGGAACAGGTCCTCGCGCAACGACGCGCGTGGCGCGCGGGCGGTGGCGCCGAGCCGGCCGCGGCCGCTGGGTCGGTCGCAGCGAGCCGCACCGCGGACGGCTTTGTCCTCGGCCCGGCCTACATCTACGGCGCCGAGCCCGATCCGATCCGCTTCT
This sequence comes from Myxococcales bacterium, assembly GCA_018780435.1. Classification (GTDB taxonomy): domain Bacteria; phylum Myxococcota_A; class UBA9042; genus SXOO01. The sequence goes on along the minus strand of JADMJS010000012.1, from coordinate 4,745 downwards.
TCTACGGCCTCCTCCCGGACGTCGGCTCCACCAAGAAGTCGGCGTAACGGCTCAAGTTCACTCGAACTTCTCGATGAGTTCGAGCAGCTTCGACACTTTGAAGAGCTGTACTCGGAAGTTGTACGGGTCCGACACGGCGATGAGATCGGCCTCTTCGCACGCGGCGATGGCCCAGGGCCCGTCGAGCTCGCCGCAGCCGTCGCCGGGGCGCCCGATGCTCGCAAAGAAGCCGTACTTCTTGGCCGGATTGAACAGGTCCTCGCCGACCACGAGGTCATGGAGCATCACGCGGCCATAGTCCCAGTCGACCAGGAAGAGGATACGCGGACCGAGGAAGGCCGCCGCACCGCCGCAACGAAGCTCGAAGGAGCCGTCGGCATCGGGCGTCCCTTCCGGCTTGTGGCCAACGTAGACGTCCTTGCGCAATAGCCCGCTCGTGAGCCCGAACACGTAGACCTTCCCCCCGTCGGCGGACACGACGAAGAGCTGGTCGCGGTCGCGATCGACGACGATATCCATGGGATCATAGAGGTAATTGGCGGCGACTAGCTCGGGGTCGAGCCGGCGCAGTAGCTTGCCGTCGGCGTCCAAGTGAAAGAGCACGCCGATGCTCTGGTCGACCACGTACATGGTGCCGTCCGGCTCGATGGCGAGGCCGGTCGGCCGGCCGATGTCGTCGAGTACGATGGTGCGAAGCAGTGCCAGCGTCGGCGAGTCGTAGACCAGGATCTCGTTCGATGCGGCATCGACGATGAACGCCTCATCTTTGAAGCCCATCCCGAACGCGATGGGCTCCCCGAAGCCGGTCAACGTCGTGACGTAGGCGCCCGTCGCTTCGTAGACGTGGACGCGTGCATTCGCGGGGTCGGTCACCCACACCCGCTCATCCGTCGTGATGAGCACTTTGCCTGGACCGGGGACCTCGTCGAGCCCCACGGCGTCGTATTCACCGGGACCGTCGCCGGGTTTGCCCGTGATGACCACGTCGGGGAGCGCCACGAGACCGTTCACCGACGGCGACGCGTTCGGGGCGCCTGGGGTCGCAGAGGGGAGGGCGTAGAGCGGACCCCATCCGTCTGGGAAACGTCCGAAAGACGGATTCGAGATACCATCGCAGAGGGTGACGTCGTCCGCGACGATCCCGTCCGGGCGCTTCAGGACAATGCGGTCTTCGTCCGCGACGTCGAGGGTCGTCGTCTTGAGGTCCAGTATGACGAACGCGCCCGGCGCCACGGCGCCCGACGTGAAGACGAAGGCGCTCTCCGTGTCCTCGGACTCAAGGCGAAAGCCAGCGAGAGGCTGCTCGGCGCTGCCGCGGTTCGTCAGCTCGATGGTCTCGTTCGGGCCGTCGAACTCGTTCAGAACGAGCTCCGCGTTCGGCACGACGCCGTCGAGTCCGTCCGTACCGTCGAGTCCATCCGTGACGTCGTTGCCGTCCGTCGCGTCGGTCCCGTCCGTGCCATCGAGACCGTCGGGACCATCGGTCCCATCCCCAGCTTCGGTTCCGTCAGTGCCGTCGCTGCCTACGGGCCCCGGTTGGTTCAGGAGGCCCAGCGTGCTGCTACACCGGACCCAAGGGCCCGTCCCGTCTGGGACCCGGCACCAAGAGGTCCACACGTCGACCGTGGAAAATGACGTGCAGTCCATGGCACTGCCGGCCGTGTCCGAGAGCGTCAATGTCGACGAGGCAAAGAGCTTGAGACCGGTCGCTAGGTCTCGGACGGCCAGTGGGCCGCCTGGAGGCACGATGCTCCCGTCCGGGAGCGTGGTGCTGCCCACCGTGGTACCCACGGTACTCGCGAGGGTATAGCCGGAGACGTCGATCGCCGCGCCGCCGCGGTTCCAGAGCTCAATGGCGTTGTCCTTGCCGACCAGCTCATTGAGGACGAGCTCGCCGGTGCCCGCCCGACACCACTCGGGCCCGTCAGTTCCGAGGACGGCGTCGTCCTCGTCATTGCAGCCAAGGAGGTAGAGGGCAGGGAGCCAACAGGGGACGCGTTGTCGCATCGCGCCAGTATCGCCCCCGCGGATCAGGCTGTCACGGAGCTTCACGCAATTGGGTCGCCTCGGGAGCTTCCACCTTTGTCGAAGGGTGGTCGGCCCCAGGGCCGGCGTCGCCGGCTTCGCCCGGATCGAAATTCAGAGATCAGCGTTCGGCGGTCAGCTGCGCCACGTGCGGGGCACTCCGAATTGTTCAGCGGTGGACCGAGTCGCCAGTCGGGCCGCTCGCCACCCCCGATGAGTCTCCCGGGCCACCACGTCGTGGTGAGAAGCCTATCGGGCTAACCCGACTTCCTGGCCGGTGTGGCGTGCGCTAATCGTCTCCGGAGGTCAATCAGGAGAGGACGCAATCAAGTCACCATTTGATGGGGGACGCGACTGACGACCCACACTACTCTGGGCGAGCGAACCTATTCGGGACCGATTCGACTGATTGGCTCGGCCTGGCACTCGGCTTCGCCTTTGAGTTCAACGATCTGGCCTTCACTTTCGAGGTGCCTTGGGTATGGGCCGCCACGAAGAATACACTGCAAGCGGATACCTCCGGTCTCACGAACGGGCAACTCACGCTGGCTTTCAATGTCATGATTGGGTTCAAGCTCGACTGAGCGAATCCGGTAGCGTTTCGCGGGGCAACCCGGCAGCCTGATTGGGTCCCAGAGTATTGCACTTTGGTTCGGGCCTTCGGAGCTGCAGCATTGAATCTCGCTGCAACAGCGCCGACTTGGTGAGACCAGCCTACCGCAGTCGAGAGCATCAGCGGCGCGACCGCACCCACTCCACTACCGAGACGCGAATGCCGCCGTTGTTCAGGCGGGCCCGCTCCTCCCAGCCCGCGCGGGGAACGCCGGGCCAGAGCGCGGCCACGCGCCAGCCGTCGAAGCGGGCGGCGAGGCGTTCGAGCAGTGGCAGGACGCGGTCTGCGCCGCCAATTCGGTGTCCGTACGGTGGGTTGCAGATGACGAGGCCGGGCGGGGTGTCGCCCGGGTGGGCCCAGTCGGCGTCGCCTTCGAGCCAGTCGACCGCGACCCCGGCCCGCTCGGCGTTCGCGCGGGCGGCTGAGACGGCGAGCGGGTTTCGGTCCATGCCCGTGACGGCCATCGGGAGTGTCCGCGTGGCACCAGCCAGCTCCGACGACGCGCGCTTCGCGACGTCACCGAGCCCAGGCCACGTGCTGCACAGGAGCGGCACGTCCAGCCCCGGGGCGCGGCGCATCGCCATCCATGCGGCTTCAATGGGGAAAGTGCCCGAGCCACACATCGGGTCGAACACGCTAGGCGGCGCGTCGCTGGTGGCGAGGCCCGGTTCGAGGAGGAGCAGGATCCCCGCCGCCAGCGTCTCGCGCAGGGGGGCGGCCGCGCCGTCGAGCCGGTAACCGCGGCGATGGAGGCGATCACCGCTGGAGTCGACGCTCAACGTGACGACGTCGGTGTCGACCCGCACGTGGACGCGGAGTGGCGGCGCGCCCGTGGATGAGGCTCCCAGCGCCGCCTTCACGACCCCCTCCACCCGCTCGGCGATGGCGCCGCTGTGATAGAGCCGACTCCGCGACGCCGTGGCCTTGACCTCGATAGGGCCGACGCGGGTTCCGAAGCGTCGCCAGTCGACGCGTGCGGCCAGCTTCTCGAGCTCATCGAAGCGCCGGCACGGGCCTTCGGCGACGACCTCGAGTAGGCGCGTGATCGTGCGAGCGCCGAGATTGCAGCGAAAAAGCGTGGCGTCGTCGGCGCGGCCGCGGACGACGCCGGGGCTGGCTTCGAGGTCGCGGGCACCGAGCCGCGCCAGCTCGTCCTTGGCGATGGACTCGAGCCCCGGGGCGACGATGGCGTCGATGAGGCGTGGCGATGAGACCGGAAGCGACGCGGGGATCCTCGGAGCCTTGGTCACGCCGCGGGCGCAGTCGCGAGCAAGGTGCGGACCGCGACCGACGCGCACGCGAGGCCGAAGGCGCCCACGACGAACGCGGCGGTGCCGTCGATGCGGTTCTTCTTGTCACACTCATTGAGGCCGTTTTGGCCCTGTGGACACACGCACTTGAAGCCCTCGCCGTTGTCGTAGGCGAGGTCCGTCGGTACGATCGGCTCCTCCTCGCTGTAGACGGCCGTGACGCCGTAAGGGCCCTTATCGGGGAAGCCGTACTTCTCCCGGAGGATCTTTCGTACGGCCTTGGCGAGCGGATCGATGCGCGTGTCGGCAAGGTCCGCCGTTCGGATGAGGGTCGGATCGAGCCGTGCCGCCGCGCCCGTCGACGAGACGAGCGGGATGCGCCGCTCGCGGCAGGTCGCGATGAGGTGGCACTTGGCCGTGATGTTGTCGATGGCGTCGATGACGATATCCGGCCGGTGGCCGAGGAGCTCGTCGCTGGTCTCGGCGTTGTAGAAGGCCCGGATGGCGTCCACGCGACCTTGCGGGTTCACCTTCTGGAGGCGTTCGGCCATGACCTCGACCTTCACCTTGCCGACCGTCCCCCGCATCGTGTGGAGCTGACGGTTGGTGTTGGTGATGCAGACGAGGTCGAAGTCGACCAGCGTGAGTCGGCCCACGCCGGAGCGCATCAACGCTTCGGCCGCGAACGAGCCGACTCCGCCGACGCCCATGACCATGACGTGCGCGCCGAGGAGCGTCTTCATGCCGGTGTCGCCGACCAGTCGCCCGATGCGATCGAAGCGGCGGTGCAGCTTGTAGTCGTCGTCCGGGGCTTCGTAGTTGGTGTCGAACTGTTCGATCAGCATGGCGTCTCCTGA
>JADMJS010000307.1 GCA_018780435.1 Myxococcales bacterium | reverse complement strand
ACGAAGACCTTGTTCGAGACGGCGTCGTCGGAGAGGAAGACCGCCCCCGGCGAGGCGTCGAGCCCCGCCCCCGACGGCACGAAGACCGTGTCGCCAGTCTGCACGATCGGGAGTTGGACGGAGCGGCTGCCAGCGAGATAGGCCGCGACGTTATAGGAGGTCTCGATAGGCTCCGCGCCGGGCAGCTTGCGTGCGACCACGACGCGGGTCAGGTCCGCGCCATCGGCGGGGCCACCGGCTTTGTTGATCGCCTGCCAGAGGTCGTCCGTTTTGGCGACCTTGACCATCCCCGGTTTCGTGACCTTGCCGGTCACGAGAACGAGGCGACCGGCGGCGATCAGCTTGAGCTGCACGGTGCCGGCGTTCTTCAAGTATTGAGCGAGGTGCTTGCGGAGGGCGTCGCGAGCGCCTTCGACCGACTTGCCGCCGATGGCGACGCTGCCGTAGCTCTCAAGATCGAGCGTGCCGTCGGCCCCGAGGATGACGGTCTTGGCCTTCGCGCCCGGAATGCGTAGCTCGAGCTCGTCACCCGGTTCGAGCACCTGCGCCGACGCGACGGCCGGACCGAGGAGGACGAAGAGCACAGCGAGGAACGTGAGGCCGCGACGCGACGTCGACGTGCCGCGCGAGACCGATCGCGAGGAGAAGAAACCGACGCGGAGGGCGTCGCTGGGGAGGGCTGCCTGCATCGGGCGGGTTCTAGCAGTCACCCCCGGGTGCGGCAAGTCGGCGGCCTGGAGCATCGAGAGGCTTGGTGACGCGACCGCGCCGTCTGGAGTGAGTTCGGGGGCGAAGGACAACATCGTGGGCCTCGGATCGACGACGGCTGACCACGCGGTGACGCGCGGCGTTCGGAGTCGCGCGCCAGCCTGGACACGCGCCGGATATATCGGACACGTGCTGACGAATACGCACCGGAATTTTCGGAGGAAATGGGGCTGAGTCGCGCCAGGGGACCGGGGCACAGCACCGAGACGTCGACGCCACTCGGTCACGGCGGCTTTCGCGTCTCGAGCGACCGAAAAAAGTCGAGTTGCGTCCCGCCCCCAACCGACGACCCCAGCGGGGCTACCGGACTCGCAACGCGCCTGAGGCCCTCCGGGACGAGGACCTCCACGGTCCCGATGCGCATCCCGAGCCGGCGACAGGTCGTCTCGAGGAGCCGCTCGGTGGACTCCCAGTAGGTGCCCTGTCCTCGCATTCGGTGACCGAAGCGGCCGTCCGTCATGGTGTCTCCTCCGCCCACGTCACACCCTCGATACGGGTTCACGGGCCAGGTGAACGGGATGTCCGGGCTCTCGTTCCGCGAGAGGATGGACCGAGACGCGTCGGTGAAGACCTCAAGCGTCACGGGCGGCGGCTCGTCGTCCCACTCGAGGTGCCCGTGGACGAACGGGTTCGGCGGGTTCGACACGGCCTTCAGCGCGACGTTCATCGATCCTCGCATCCTCGGGCGCTCGCCCGGTGCCGGGAGTGTGCCCCTCGACGAGCGGGTCGGCCAGTCGCCGTGGGCGCTGGAGGCACGAATTGGATGACAGGAGATCGCGGGCCAGCGTAGGCTCCGAGGCCATGCAACGCCGCCATTCTTGTCGCTCTGCCGCCCGGCTCTTGCCGAGCGCGTTCGCCCTCCTGTCGTCCCTGCCCCTCCTGGGGGTCCCGCTGGTCTTGGCCGCGGGTTGTGCGCAGGAGGTCGGTGACATCGACCGCACCCAGCCGAACCGCATTCGCAAGAGTGTGTTCGATGGCGAGTGGTACCTCGGTCGCACGGTCATCGACGTGCCCTATACGACCGAGTTCACCTTCACGGGCGAGTCGGCGGAGCTTGAGCGCGTGCGGTGGGAGATCCAGGAGGAGACCCTCATCGCCTTCCGCGTCTACGATCGCGTCGACGGCACCGACAAGGCCGTGACCTACACCGAAGCGGACTATCAGGGCGCCCCTATCGCGGCGTTCCGCATCACGAGCCACTTCGACATCAACCGCGAGTACAACGCACAGACGGGCGAGCAGACCAACGTCCTTCGGGAGAACACCGAAGATCGCCCGTGGCACGAACGCGAGTTCATGCGGGTCGACTGGTCACAGAACCTGCTCCCGTCGCTCACGTTCCTGCTCAACTGGGAGGGCCCGACCTACGCGGTGGAAGCGCCGCTCTCGTACAAGGTGGACGATCCGGAGCACCCGCATCACATGGTCGTGGGCGTTCAAGGCCAAGACGGGAGCTGGACCGACTATCGGAAGGACTCGGAGATCGCCGGACTCGAGAGCGCCGACTACCTCGAAGCGACCATCCGCGTGGCCGTCACCCCCGAGTACGTCAACATCGAGGACTGGTATGGCACCGTCTACCACGATCCCGCCTGTTGGTATTACGCCAACGCCGACTGCGAGCACCAGAACGTCCTTGTCAGGTTCAGCTTCCAGAAGGTCCCCGAGGCGTCGAGCTACGAACCGCTGCGCTTCCCGGACGCCGAGCTCGCGCGCGACGCCGAAGGCCGCCCCATCCGCGTGACCTACGACGAGGACGGCAACATCGTGCAGAGCCCGGACGGCGACCTCGTCCATCACGAGTGGTTCGACCGCTTCGGGTACTTCCGCGTCGAGCGGCGCGGCTACGATCCGGTCTTTGGCGAGACCGAGTCAGGTCGCGTCTACCTCATCAACCGCCACAACCTCTTCGCGCCCGACGGCAGTCCGAAACCTATCGTCTATTGGCTGAACGCCGACTACCCGGAGTGGCTGAAGCCCGCCGCGGCGGCGATCGCCAAACAATACGACGAGGTCTTCACCGCGGCCGTGAAGGCCAAGGGCAAGACGCCCTCGGGGCCGATGTTCGAGCTCCGAGAGAACTCGGGCCAGCGCATCGGCGACATCCGACACAACTTCCTCTTCTACGTGCCTCGACCGACCCGCGCCGGGCTCCTCGGTTATGGTCCCTCACAAATCGACCCCCTCACGGGCGAGATCATCAGCGCGACCGCCTACGTCTACGGCGCGCCGCTGACCGAGTATGCGGGCCGTGGTCGTCAGATCGTCCAGGTCCTAAATGGCGAGCTGACCCCGGAAGAGATCGGGCTCGGTCGTGACGCCCAAGCCCTCGTCCTCGGCGCCGCGGAGCAACGGGGCGCGGCGAACAAGCCGGTCTCGCAGGACGAGCTCAAGTCCTTTGTCGATCAGCACGTACATTCCCCGCGCGGCATGGCCGTGAAGAAGGCCGGCAAGACCCAGATCGAACGACCGTCAGGGCACTACCAGGCCCAGCTCGAGCGGGTCCGAGGGACCGCGTTCGAGTCCACGCTGATAAACGACGAGGTGAAGCTTCTGAAGGGCCGGCGCGTCGTCGGCCCCGGCGACAGCCTGAGCCCGAGAATGAGCGAGCAGCTCTCGCCGGTCGCGTGGCTGTCGAAGTCGTCTCGAGAACGCGAGAAGCGGCGCGAGCTGAAGATGGCTCAGCGCGCGATGGACAAAGCCACCTTCTCGGACGACGCCATCTTCGGGCTCGCGCTCGACCTCCAGAAGCGGGGCCTCGGCCCGGAGGAGGTCCTCCGCGAGATCCAGATCGTGGTCGCCAAGTCGACCGCCGAACACGAGCTCGGTCACAGCCTCGGGCTACGGCACAACTTCGCCGGGAGCTACGATGCGCTCAACTTCCCGAAGACTTACTGGGATCTGCACGGCGGCGAGGCCGGCTTCCCTGCGCCGCCGCGAACGCAGGCGCAGATTGAAGGGCGTATGGACGAGTACCGCTACAGCTCCATCATGGAGTACGCCGGCCGCTTCAACGCCGACATCCAAGGTCTCGGCCATTACGACCGCGCCGCGATCATGTTCGGCTACGCTGAGCAGGTCGAAGTCTTCAAGGCGCCACCGGTCGATCCGCTGGCGACATCGCTCTACGGCGTCTACGACCTCCGCTACGCTCTGCAGCAACACCGCCACTACAGCGCCTTGCCCGACTCCCTCGGCGGGGTGGACGCCATGTTCGACCGCGAGTTCGTTCCGTTCCAGACCGTCCGCGACCAGCTCGAAGGCAAGGCGCCCTACACCCACTGGGAAGTACCCTACCGCTTCTGCTCGGACGAATATGAAGGCGCGACCGAGTGGTGCGCGGTTTACGACGCGGGCTCCGACCCCTACGAGATCGTGGTCGACGCCGCCACGCGCTACCGCAACTACTACTTCTTCGAGGCCTTCAAGGGCGACCGCGCCGATTGGGACGGTTACGAGTACGACGGCCACCTTTGGGACCGCTACTTCCGCCACATGCTCACGCAGTACCAGCACTGGGCGTACGCACGTTACGACGCCGAAGACGAGTGGGAGTTCTTGCGAGAGAGCGCCGACGACTTCGGCATCGAAGACGTGTCCTGGGCGCTGGCGCGGGACGGCGGCGCCCCAGGGAGCGCGGCGACGCGGGAGGCGCTCAAGTTCCTCGTGGAAGTCCTCGCTACACCGCAGCCGGGCGGCTACGTCTACGATCCAGACAATGAGCTCTATTGGCGCTACACGCCTGACACGACGCTCTACGACACCTGCACGGGCGTGAAAGAGAAAGACGATCCGAACGTGGACTGCCTCGACCTCAATGTCGAGCTCGGCGTCGGTCGCTACAGCTTCACGACCTACGATCCAGCGGATGGGTACTACTTCTACGAGCGGCCCAAGTGGGTTGGGGCCTTCAGCGACAAAGTGCTGGCCCTTCAGGCGCTGGCCGACCCCGAGGTCTCCTTCATCGGCGTGAACACCGGCGAGGACATCCAGGGCTTCGCGATTGGCTTCTTCCTCTACTTCCCCGAGATCCTCGCTCGTGTGTCGGGCGGCATCATCAACGACCGCGTCGGCGTCTTCGCCGGAACGACCAAAGACGGCGTCTACTACCCGCCGGATCCCTTCGCGACGGCCAAGCCAGATGGCCACACGACCGTCGATCCCGACACCTGGAGCACGGTTCAGTACTACGCCATCTGGCTGGCGATGTCGGGCTACGCGGCCGGCTTCGACAATACCTTCAATGATCTCATTCACATTTGGTGGGATGGTTCGGGCGCTGGGCAGTCGCTGCCCGACCCCGAGGCCGACTCGGTCGCCACCTGGTTCGACGCCACGACGCAGCGCACCTACCGGGCCGTCAAACATCCCGACGCGAACCTCTACAGCGTCGGTTACGAGATGGTGAAGCGTGCGGCGGATCTCGACGCGCAAGCCGCCGCGGCGGCGCCCGAAGACGCCGAGTACCTGAAGGTGCTCCTGCGCTACCAGAAGGAGGTCATCGATCTCGCCGTCGGGATGTGGGACCTCTACGGCAAGCTCTACTTCTGAGCGCTACTTCTGAGCGCTACTTCTGAGCGCCGACTAGGCGCTCCCCGAGGACGGCGATCATCGCCGTCACCGCGCGCGCACCGCCCTCGTCGAGCCCATCCCGAGCGAACCAGCCGAGCGCTACCGCACGGGCCGCGTTGCCCCGGTTCGCTTCACCCACGGCCAAGAGATGGAGCGCGCGCGCCGCCCGCAGACGTGACAGCCCGAGCGGTGCCGCGTCCAAGAACCACCGTCGTCCCTCCTCCAGCCGAGTCGCCATGACGGCGGCCACGCCCGCGTTGTAGCGCGGCAGGACGGCGTCCGGCCGCGTCGCCGCGACACGTTCGGAGGCGGCGATGGCCTCGTCGAGCCGTCCGAGCTCGAGGAGCCGAGCCGAAGCGTTGGTGGCGACTTTGACGTCGTCCGGGGCCAGAGCGTGCGCGGCCAGGATCCAGCGATCGGCCGCCCCCGGCCGCGTCGAGAACACGGCCGTCCCCGCGAGAGACAAGGCCCGCGCCACCACGGCGCGGCTCTCAGGCCCGACATCGCCGAGGCGGATCAGCGCGGCTCGCGACCGTTCGGCTTCCGCGATGAGATCCGGCTCACGAGTAGGAACGCCGACCGGAACGACCTCCACGAAGGGCAGCCGGAACACCACCCGCCAGTCGGCGCTCGCGCTTCGGAGCACCGCGTCGAGCGCCGGCTCGCCGAGCTCCCACTGAGTGCTCACATGGAGCCGAGCGAGGTAGCCGAGCAGGTCCGCGGGCGGGATGAGCGCGTCCGGCAGGCGGCCGAGCCCGTCGTCGCGGACGGCGCGGCGCCAGGCGTGGGGATCGTGGAGGTGCTGTTTCACGAGGCGCACCACGTCGGGGCGGGCTTGTTCCACGCCCTGGGCATAGAGCGTCGTCGCGGCGAAGTCGTCGCTCCCAACGAAGAGGACGCCGGCGGGAGGGATCTGGGCGAGCGCACCATCGACGAGGAGCGTCGGGCCTCTCAGCGCGTGGGCCTCGGGCCATGGCGGGAGATGATGTGTGATGGCCAGCGCGACCACGACAGCGAGGGATCCATCGATCCAGGGGCGCCCCGTGTGTTCGAGCGACCTCATGGCCCGCTCGACCACCATGACGAGCCCCACGGCGGCCAGGAGGGCCGCGGCGACGGCCGCGATGACGCCGGTCTGGGCGTCGCGCATGCCCATCGGGTTCACGAAGAGGGTGTAGGCCACATCGGCGACGACCGCGCCCCCGAGCGGGAGCGCGGCGGACGGCGCGGCCACGCGGAGCGCGACGAGCCCGATCACGGCCATCGGGAGCGCGACACCGACCTGATCCCAGAGCTGAGAGAAGACCCACTGGGCCAGCACCCAAGTCTTCCCCGTCGCGCCCATGTCCTGCGCGTAGGCGCCGCGAATACGCGCCCCGCTCAGGTGATCCCAGAGCCCGCCGAGCGAGCTGGGATCGCCCCACCCCGAGTAGGGATCGGCCGCGGCACGCACAGGGAGGTACGCGAGGACCAGGGCGCCGAGGAGCGCGAAGGCCACGCTGACGAGCGCTCGTCGTCGCCACGGCGCGCTCGAATGGAAGGTGAGGAGGTGGCCACACCACGCCGCGAAGGCGGGCAGCGCCGCCGACGCGCCATGCAGCCCGGCCAGGACGCCCACGAGCCCACCGACTACGGCCGCACGCGCAGACGGGGCGACCCGCCAAAGCACGCACAGCAGCGCCACCGTCGGCGAGTAGACCTCGACCGTCGTGGAGTGCAGCGCCAGCGTCGGTTGTGCGAGCAGGAGGAGGGCCGCCACGACCATGGTCGGCAGGACTTGCAGCCCGAGGCGCGCCGCGAGCTGCCCGGAGACGGCGGCCCCAACCCCCACCGTGATCGCCCCTGCCGCGCAGGACATGATCACGACGCGGAAGGCAGAAGGCCCAAAGGGCAACAAGGTCGAGAGCTTACCGAGGAGGATCCAGCCAGGAAAGCCGGTCGGATGTGCAATCCCGAGGGTGGATGCGGCCGTCGCCAGCTCTCCGGCGTCGTACCAGGTGAGGCCGGGCGCCGCGCGCCACAAGAAGACCAAGAAGGCGATGAGGCCGAGGGCGAGGGGGGTACGCTCCTCGAAAGGCGACCGCGCTCTCAGGGGAGGAACAGCTCGGCGCCGGTCGCGGTCTCGAAACCGCCGGCGTCGGTGGTCGAGAGGCCGCCCGCGACGATCACGGCGCCGGTCAGCGGGCCCGCCGTGATGAGCGTGGCCGTGTGACCGAAACGCGCTGCCGCCATGGTGTAGGCATCCACGATCTCGCCATTCTCGATTCGATACGCGGTGTTCTGCGCCTTGCCCGTCTCGTCGAGGCCGCCCGTGACGAGCACGCTGCCGTCGGCGAGCGCGACCGCCGCCGAGTACGCGCGGAAGGGGCTGTCGATGGCGTCGAGTCCGGATGCCGCGACGCCCGAAACGACGTCGCTGACCGACAGGACCAGCGGCGGCGCCGCCGGCGGGGCGCCGAGCTCCGGTGTCCCGCCCGCGACCACACCACCCGCGCAGGTCGGATGGAAGAGGTTCGACTGCAGATCACCCGAGCCGAGCGCGACGCTGGTGAAGCTGTCGCCGTCGTAGAGCTCGGCGATCACGTCAGACGCCGTGCCACCCTCGGTGGCCGCGCCACCGAGGAGCACGACCGAGTCGCAGCCCGCGTCTTCACAGAAGGCGCAGTGGCTGGCGCGCGGGTGCTTCAGGGCGCCAAGGCTATCGCACGCAGGCGGTGCCCCTGCGCTCACAGTACACTCAAGCGCTGTCGCGGTGGTCTCGAGGTTCCCGTCCGCGAGCGTGTGCCCGCCCGTGAGAAGCACCTTGCCGTCGCCCATCGTCACCGCGCGGGCGCCGACGAGCGGCTTCGGGAGGGCCCCGACTTCCGCGCGTTCGGTCGCGAGATCGATGCGGCTGGCGAGCTGGAGGACGTTCTCCGTGCTGGTCAGGTTCTTCTCGGGGATCGAGATGACGAGCCCTGCCGTCGCCCCGCCTGCATTGAACGAGAGGTCGAGCTGGGTCGCACCGCCGAAGACGGCGATCGAGCCGTCCTTCGCGAGCACGGCGTCGTGCATCGCCATCCGCTGTCCCTGCAGGCCCTGGACGTCCACGGCCTCGAAGGTCATCGAGCCCGGGGAGAAGACCTCGACCGTCTCGTCGGTGCCGAGCAGCGCGCCGGGGCTGTCTGGGAACTGTCGCGCGACGCCGCCGACGAACGCGATACGCCCATCGGGGAGCGCCGTCGCGGTGTGGAAAGCGCGCGGGCTCACCATGTCGAGCGGGTAAGCGGTCTCGGGCAGCGCGCAACTGCCGGCGTCGCAATACGCGACGGCACTGAGCTGGTAGCTGCCGTCGGGGTTCGCGATCCGGCAGTCCGAATCGGCGCTGCACGTCACTGCGGCAGCCGCGTCGCGGAGTGCCGGGTCGAACTGCGGGAAGGCGCGGAAGCCCCCAGTGGGGAACACAGGGACAAAGTAGGTCCCGCTCGGCGAACCATCGACGACGTCGATACCCCCGCGTCCGCCGCGGAGAACGGGCTGGGTGCACGCCGCGTCGGCGTAGAACGCGACCTCAAGGGTAAGGCCGCTGCCCGTCCCGAGTGGCCCGATCGACGGTGCGTCGGTCGCGTAACCCGCGCACTTCGCTTCGAAGAGCACCGGCGGACGTCCTGTGGTCCAAGGGCCCGAATAGAGCGTCACGTCGAAGTGCGACACGCCGAAGCCCGAGAGGTAGAGCGGGCTGAACTGGAGCTGAAGGCGATTGCCGGCCTCGACCGGGGCCTCACCACACGACGCCGCCGAGAGGACGAAGGCGGCGGGAGCGCCGAGACGAGCGAGAATCGAACGGGAGAGTCTCATCGTTGCACCCCCCGGACGGCCGGGTCGAGATCGGGGTTGCCGAAGCCAAACTGCAGGACGCCCGACGCGGGCGCCTCCTCGTCGTCCGACAGGCCCACGGCGAGGCCAACGGTCGTGCCGACGACCGCGACGCCGATGGCCGTCCAGAACCACCACGTCTTGTAGAAGGGCGCGCCCGACGCCGTGTCCTCCTCCGGATCCCCGTGCTTCTCGGGCGGCAGCTCCGGGACCTTCGCGATTGGAGAGAGGTCGAAGGCCGCCGTGTTCGGTCCGGCCGCGGTCACGACGATCTCGCGATCCGAAATGGTCTCGTGGCCTTCGAGGCTGACCGTCGCCTTGTACTTCCCGGGCTTGAGCCGGACGGAGAGCGGCACGACGCCGATCTTGACGCCGTTGAGCAGGACGGTGGCGCCCGCCGGGCTCGACGTGAAGTCGACTGGAAACTTCTCGTCTTTCGGCTTCTCGGGTGGCTTCTCCGCTGGGAGAGCGCCAAAGGCGACTGCGAGGGCGTCCACCAGTGTCGGGGAGAGGTCGGCCTTCACCTTCGCGGTGCCTTCGTGCGACTTCAGCGTGGTCTTGGACGCGACATCGACGAGGCGGAGCTTCACGGCGATTCCGCCGCCGGCGGGGGCGAGCTCGGTGTAGACGACCTGGTCGGCGCCGTACTTCTTCCCGATTCGAACGAAGCAGTCCTCGTCGACGTCAGTGCACTCGAGCTCCATCATGTCGTCGAGAAGATCGGACTTCGGGGTCTCGACCAACGTCGTCCCCGGATACTTCGCGAGCGTGCCCCGAAGGTGGGTGAGCGCCGCCTCTTTCTCGGGCTCACCCACGGACTCCGACTGCGGCTTCAACACCAGGACTTTTCCGGGCGGCGCAGCCGACGCGACGGTCGTCAGCGCAACCGCGAGGACCACGAAGAGGAAGTTTCGACGGATCGGCACGAGCTGGCCTCACTTGGGGTCTGACCACGGCGCTTCGCTCGTGAGAACGACTCGGCACCGCAGTGGCGACGCAGCATAACGAAGGCCGTCCGATTCGGGAAGCTCAGGGTGGGGAGGAAACAGGGCGGGAAAGAAATCGGTGACCAAAAAATCCGATCGTCCCGGCGGCGTTCGTCTCGCCTTACGGCGTCGGGATCAACTTCCTTGACGGAGCCCCCCCTGCATGGCAAGCGAGGCCCACGAGGCGGCGCACGGAGGATTCCTGGCGACGCCGCACGCGGCGCCAGTCGCGTAGCCGTTACGACGGCGCGACGGCCTGCACCGACACGAGGCGCAGACGGTCGAGGCCGAGCGAGGAAGAGAGCCCCATGTTCACCGCCATCGAGATCGCCGCTGTCGCGCTCGCCATTTTGACCGCTCAAGATCCGCAGCCGGTTCAGGCGGCGCAGTCGATCGGTCACCCCTACAGCGGGCGGCTCAAGCGTCCCGTGGCCTTCCCCGCGACCAGCCCCCATCACGTGACTCAGTCGTCGACGCGCCGTGGCCGCATCTACTACGGCACCGACTACCTGGTCCGCTTCTTGTCGGACACCGCCCGCCGTTTGAGCGAGACCATGCCCGGCGGCGCCGCGCTCTCGGTCGGCAACCTGAGCCTAGAGTCGGGCGGCAACATCTCCATGAGCCGCAGCCACAACACCGGCCGAGACGTGGATCTCGCTTACATCGTCGAGACGACGGATGGCGCGCCGGCACCGTCGTACTACCACCGCTTCGGCAAGGACGGACGCAGCATCGAAGCGCCGAGGCGCTTCCGCCTCGACCTCGCGCGCAACTGGGCCGTGTACGAGCTGATGATGACCAGCACGGAAGCGGAGCTTCAGTACTTCATCGTGGCGCCATACATCGAGACGATGCTCCTCGAATGGGCCAAGGCCAATGGCAAGGATCCCGAGCTGATCCGGCGCGCCGAGCAAGTGATGATGCTGCCGAGCTGGGCGAAGCTCCACGACAACCACATCCACACGCGCGTCCTCTGCACGCCCGAAGACTGGGCCGAGAAGTGCGACAATGGCGGCCCCGTCTGGCCCTGGGCGACCCGAATGGCGTCGGCGCTCGAGACGCTGAAGCGGGAAGTCGTGCCGGGCCTCGTGAGCGCCGACCCCGCGGCCCGCCTAGCGGCGCTTCACACGCTGGCGTCGCGTGGCGTCGGCCCGGCGGTGCCGGACATTCTCCCGCTCCTGAATGACGCCGACGAGAAGGTCCGGACAGCGGCTGAAGACGCGCTCGTCGCCCTGACCACCGAAGTCACAGCCCAGACGGTCCTCGAAGCGGCCTTCACGGCGAGCCCGAAGGTGGCGGCTCGGCTCGTTACGGCGGCGCTCCCATTGGCGGGCGGCGTCGGCGTCCGCACGGCCAAGGCTGTCGTCGGGGGGCTCCACCCCGCCGTCGCCGAAGACGTCCCGAAGAAGGACCGCGAGAAGATCACGCGGTATGCGAACCGACTCCTCGCGAGCCACCCGGACCCCGCTGCCGCGGTCTCGTCGCCGGGTTGATTCGGCCTAGGAGGCCGAAGCGATTCCCCGCGGGGGCAAGGAAGATGTCGAGAAACGCCCGGAGCGTAGCCAAAGCTACGTGAGGACGTATCGCAGACATCTGACGCCGCACCCGTGGGGAAGCGCGAAGGCATGCGACGGGAGAAATGCAGCGCCGTCCTAGCTACGCGTGCCGCTCGGCGTCGGCGGCAGGCCGTTGAGCCGCCCGATCACCTCTCGGAGCATCCCAGTGAGACCGCGGTGGGCCACGGTCATACGCCGGTCCCCCGCCGCCGCGAAGATGCCCGTCTTGGTGTGATCCACCTCGGTCGCGCCCCAAATGATGACAAGGCCCTTCACCTTCTTCGCGCGCTCGGCGTCGTTTGGCGCCAGCTCTTGCGTCAGCTCAAGCTTCAGCGTCGCGCGATGGTCTCGCCCGAGGTCCCGAAGGGTCTCTCGGTAGGCGGGAGAGCCACCGACGACCAGCACGGAGTCGATGGATGCGCGGCGACAGGCGGCGGCGAACTCGACGAAGTGTTGCGCGAGCACGGAACCACCACAAATGTCACATCGCTCTCGCGGCACGGACACCCGCGCGACGTCGCTCTTCAAGCGGCAGGAGGGCTGTTCACAGGTGAACACCACACGCTGCAGCATCGCCGAGAGCACGTTCTCGTCGTCCCCTGCGAGCGCGGCCAAGGTCTGGCTGGGGAAACGCTCGAGCAGCGCCCGCAAAGCGAGGGCCTTCTCGCCCACCTCAGCGCTGATCCGGTCCAAGGAGCGTACCCGAGCGAGTCGGTCGACCTTCGACTTCAGCTCCACGAGGGCTTGCTGGGACTCGCCGTAGCGCCGGTCCGCGGTCCGACGCTCGGCTCGCACCTGGTCACGCTCGGCTCGCACCGTGTCACGCTCGGCTCGCACCTGGTCACGCTCGGCTCGCACCGTGTCACGCTCGGACGTCGCGCTCGCGAGCGCCAACTCAAGCGAGGCCGTCGTGTTCCGAGCCGTCTCGAGCGCCGCAGTCACGGCCGCTCGTTCCGTCGCGAAAGTCTGCGCACGGACCACTCCAGCCGCTCGGACCGCGTCGAGCTCGGCACGAAGTCGAGCGACCTCGCCCGCGAGCGCGTTCGAGGCCACCGGCGCGTGCTCAGGCGGGGGCGACGGTGCCGCTGGACGCGCCGCGGGCGCCGTCAGCCGTGCGTCGGTCTTCGGGGTGCCCTTGGTCACTCGGGACGTGGGGGTGAGCCCACGCTCGCCCAGGAGGCGGCGAAACTCGTCTTCGTCGTCGTACACGTTCCCTCATACGGTGCTCGCGTTCAGGCCCCGGACGAACGCGCCACCGAGTCGGCCCCAGCGACACTCGATCGGAGACTATCGGACCGGACACCGAATCGGAACCGCGGCCCCCATCCTTCGGTAGAGGCCGGGAGCGTCAGCGCGACGACGGGGCGCACCAAGGACTCGACATGACCGACACGCCCCTGAGTGACGACGCCTTGGTGTGGACGCCACGCCTGACCGGCCCCGCCCTCCGTTTCGGGGACGACGTCAACACGGACGAGCTCCATCCGAGCCGCTTCTACAGCCTGGACGACAAGACCGTGCGCTCCGGCTTCCTGAGAGCCGCCGAAGGCCACGAGCGCCGCGCCGACACGAATCTGGGTGGGCGCGTCGTCGTCGCGGGCCGCAACTTCGGGATCGGCTCGAGTCGCGAGACCGGCGCGCGCGTCTTCCTCCTCCACGGCATCGTGGCCGTAGTCGCCGTGTCCTTCGCCCGCATCTTTTACCGTAACGTCATGAACCTCGGCCTCCCCGCCTTCACGTGCCCTGAGCTCGAGGGCGCCCTCGGTGGTATCGCCGACGGCGCGCCCGTCGTCATCGGCGACACCGCGGGCGGCGTCCGTCTCCGAGTAGGCGAGGCCCCGAACTCCCTCGTCGTCACGCCGCTCGATCCCTACTGGGAAGCCGTCTCGCGTGCCGGCGGCCTCGAGGCCTTTCTCGGGCTCACGAGCCCCCTTCGATGAACCCGGCGCCTCTGCAGACGCCGCCGCTCGACGGCCGCGGTCCCTACGATGCCGATGTCGTCGTGATCGGCGCCGGTCCGGCGGGCCTCGCCGCCGCCACGCGAGTACGCTGGGTGAAGGGCTACCACGCGCTGGCCGGCTCCGTGTGCCTCGTCGAATGTGGGCGCCCGGGCGGGCTCCTCCGCTGGGGCTCGTGCGTCCTCACCGGCCCGGGTTGGGCCTTCTCGGGCGAGAAGCTCGGCGACCAGCTCATGGGCGACATCGAGCGCCTCGCTATCCCCGTCGTGAACGGGCGCGCCGTGGCCCTCGAACGCCGTGGTCCGCTCCTGCTGACGACGCTCGACGACGGCCGTGTCCTCCGCTCCCTCGCCGTGATCGTCGCCACGGGGCTGCGGCCGCTCGCGAATGAATCCGAGCTCTACCTGAAGGGTGTGCGGATTACCTTCAAGGGTTACGAGCACTTCCCTGCCCTCCTTCGCCATTCGGCGGACGACGCCCGCGGCCGAGGGCTCGTCATTATCGGCAACGCCAAGACAGTCCACCTGCAAGCCTTGGTGGAGGCCCACACGGGCCATGCGGGACCGGTTCACGTCATCACGTCGGAGCGGCTCATCGAGGTCATGACCGACGACGACGGCGTCACCGGCGTGCGCCTCGAGCCGCTCGAACCCGGGAGCGGCGGACGCACCCTGCCCTGCGGCGCCGTGTTCATGGACTACAACGGCTTCGAGCTGCAGCCGGACTTTCGACTCGCCGGCCTGCCGCTCGCTCAGGATGAGCGCGGCTTTCTCCGCTTTGACGGCTGGGGCCGCACCTCGGAGGAGGGCGTCTTCGCGGCGGGCGATATCGGCGGCCGCTACGCCGCCACCCTCCCCGCGTTCGGCGACGGCGTGAACGCCGGGCTCAGCGCCTACGCCTACGCGTTTGAACGGAAGCTCGGCCTCCCGCCCCGCCTCTTCGCCTACGCTCCCCTCGACGAGCCCCTGGGGATCGCTCCCGTCGACCTGCCGCCACTGCCCGGTGACGCCGTCCCGGTGGCGCTCGGCCGTGACGGCGTGGCGCCGCCACCCGATTGGGTTGACGGCCACTCGACCCTACGCGTCCTCGCCGAACGCCTCGGCCGCTCCCACGCCGAGCTGGCGGCTGAGCTCGCCCGCCACGTCGAGGAGCGCACCCTCACCGTCCATCGGTCGCCCCGCTCATGACTCAGACCGCCCGCAGCGCCGCGCTCCACGACGCCGTGACGGACTTCATCCGCCGCGGAGGCCCACCGAGCGAGTTCGACACGCTCGCCCTCGCCGTCCACGAGCACCAGCGCCACACCATCCGCGCCGTGGGCGCCTACAGCGCCGCGCGACCGGCCCGCGGCGACGGCTTCCTCGCCATCTCGCCCCTGCCGATCGCGGCCTTCAAGCTCACGGACCTCCATGACGCCGCCCACCCCGTCGTCCGGACCTTCGAATCGTCCGGCACCTCGAAGGCGGCGAAGAGCCGCAGCCACTTCAGCGACCGTGGGCTCGCGCTCATGAAGGCCGCCATCGACGCCGCCGCCGAACGCCACCTCTTCCCCGACGGCCGACAGTCCCGCGTCCTCGTACTCGCGCCGCCGCCGGAGGTCGCCCCGGGGCTCATCATGGCGTGGGGCATGCGGCGGCTCGTCGACGAGTACGGCCTCGCCGGCTCGGACTTCTTCATCGGCAAGTCCGGGCTCGACGTCCCGCGGCTCCTTCAGGTTCTGCGCGCTTCGTCAGCGTACGGGGTGCCGGTCACGCTCATCGGCGCCAGCTTCGGCTTCGTCCACCTCCTCGACAGTCTCACCGCAAGCGGCGTCCGCCTCAGGAGCGCGCCCGGCAGTCAGAGCCTCGACGCCGGTGGCTTCAAGGGCCGCAGCCGCGTCGTGGAGAGGAGCGCGCTCCACCACGCCATCCGCGAGACCTTCGGCATCGCGCGCTCCTGGAACTTGCTCGGCCTCACCGAACACGCCTCGCAGTTCTACGATCGCCCGGAGCGCGATTCGAAGGGCCACCTGCGGCCTGGGCTCATCAAAGCGGACTGCCCCTGGACCCGAACCCGCGTGTTGGACCCGGCCACCCTCCTCCCCGCCGCTCCCGGCGAGACCGGCCTCATCGCCCACTGGGACCTCGCCAACGTCGAGCGCCCTCTCGCCGTCCTCACCGACGACCTCGGCGTTACCCGCGACGGCGGCTACGAGATCCTGGGACGCGTCAGCGACGCCGACGCCAAAGGCTGCTCCATCAGCCTCGACGACGTCCTGGCCCGGGGAGCCGCCCCACGTGCGAGGGCCTCGAAATGACAGACCTCATCGACACCGCGTGGTTCCCCCGCTGGTTCACGCCCCCGTCGTCACCGCCGCACATCGTGCCCGTCACCCGCGGCCAGGATCGCGTCGACCTCGCGTTCCCGACGCTCGGCCCGGTCGACCTCGAACGCGCCTGCGCCGGCCTACGCGACGCCCAGAGATACCTCGCGGGGCGCCCCGTGCGCGCGATCGCCGAGACCCTCGACGCCGCCGCGGCCATCTGGCTCGACGCGATGCGGCCCGAGCGTATCGCGGCCATCCACGCCATCTCGGTCGTGACCGGCTTCTCGCCCGCGATGGTCGGCCACGCGATCGATCTCGAACAACGGTCGAGCCGACTACCGGACCTCCTCGGCGTCCTCGACCGCGAGCTCGGCGACCACCGC
Organism: Myxococcales bacterium; assembly: GCA_018780435.1. Lineage (GTDB taxonomy): Bacteria > Myxococcota_A > UBA9042 > SXOO01. The sequence continues at coordinate 8,985 of JADMJS010000307.1, read as the reverse complement.
GCCCTCGACGGGTTCGTCCCCGTACGCGGCCGGGAGAGCCTCCGCACAACCGCCGTAGGGCCGGCGCTCGTGGGCGGCATCTTCAGCGCCAATATCCCCGCCCTCCCCCACTTGACCGTGCTGCGCGCCTTCTTGGTCAAATCGGCGTGCCTCGGCCGGGTGAGCCGAGGCGAGCCCATCTTCCTCGCCGCGTACGCCCGCACCCTCGCGGCGCTCGATCCCGACCTCGCCGACTGCCTCTTCGTGACCTGGTGGCCTCCGGACGACCACGCCACCGAAGCCGCCTTCCTGAACGGCGTCGATCACCTCATCGCCTATGGTGGCGACGTGGCGCTGGCCGCCATCGAGGGCCGCGCGCCCCCCGGGCTCCCGGCCACCTGGCACGGGCACCGTCTCGGCTTCGCATTCATCGGCAAGGCGGCGCTCGAGCCGGGTCCGGCGCTCGACGCGCTCGTACGAGGGCTCGCGTATGACGTCACCGTATTCGACCAACACGCCTGCCTCGCGCCCCAGGCCCTCTACATCGAGACCGGCGGGACCGTGAGCCCCGAGGCGCTCGCCGTCGCGCTCTCGGCGGCCCTCCTCGACGCGGCCCGCACCCTGCCCGTGCGGCACGCCTCGGCCTCGGACCTCGCCCAAAGGCGAAGCGTCTACGAGACCTATCGGCTGCGAGCGGCCCTCGGGGAGCCGATTCGGGACATTTCGCCCGAATGGGTCGCTTCGCCCCAACCGCCCCCCTGGGTCGCGCTGCTCTCAGCCGAGGCGCTTCGCCCCACTCCCGGGGACCGGACGGCGTGGGTGGTCCCGGTCGATGGCCTCGACGACGCGATCGCACGCCTTCCGCCCTCCGGGGTGCTGCAGTGCGCCGCGGTCGCGGGGCTCTCGGACGACGACCGTCTCCGTCTCGCCCGACGAGGCGTAACGCGACTCTGCCCACCGGGCCTCATGGGCCTGCCATCGATGTGGTGGGCGCACGATGGTCAACCCTGCGTGTCGCGTCTCGTCCGCTTGTGCGACGAGGAGACGTCCGCTCCAGGATGACGGAGCATGGCGTCCACTCCCGCCCCACTGGAAATTCTCCGCTCAGGCCCGTATGCAGTGAAGCCACTCGGGCGCGTCGCATCCGAGTGGTTCCGAATCACCGACTTGAGGTTCGCCGTGGCCAGCGTCTTCCGCCAAAGCTCCCTTCGTGCGCTCACGCCGTGCGCGTTCGTCATCGCCTCCGCGGCGAGCCTGGGCTGTTCCGAAGACGTGGGCGGCGGGACTGCGGCGGCGGACACAGCGGCGGTTGGCGACGTCCTTGATGCTTCGAGTCAAAATGAGACAACCGAGACAGCAGATAGTCTCATAACGGACATTTCAGGCTCCGAATTGCCCAGCGACGGGAATGACTTCATCGATGACGGCCCCGCGGCGCTCGACCTCTTGAACGCCCAACGAATCGCCAGCGCGCTCCCCGTGCTCGACGTGGATCCGACCCTGTCCGAGGGCTGCGAAGCCCATGTCGCCTACATGATCGCCGCCGGAAAGCTCGTCCGCGAAGAGGATCCGGCCGCCCCCGGCTACTCCGAAGCGGGCGCGACGGCGGCCCGAAACGGGGTCCTGGCCTCCGGGATGCCCCGCGCCAGCGATGCCGCCGTCCATTGGATCGACTCGGTTTACCATCGCCTCGCCCTCCTCGATCCCGGCGTCCAGTCGGTCGGATTCGCCTACGATCGCGGTTTCGCCTGCCTCGACGTGTATTCGGCCTACGTCGATCCCGGCCGTCACAGCCCGATCCTGTGGCCCGGCGTCGAGCAAGAGAACGTCCCCACCACCTTCGAACCGGTCCAAGGGGTCACGCCGATCCCAAACGACGTCGATGGCCCCACTGGCCCCATTATCTCCATTATGTTTCCGAGGGTTACGCTCGTCGGCGGCGGCCTCGTCTCGTCGCTGGTCGGCGCTGATCCGAACGACCCGATCGACCATCTGCTCCGCCTGCCCGAGTCCAAGGACGATCCCTGGTCCGAATACCAAGGGAACGCGGTCCTGCTGGTCCCGCTCGCGCCGCTGGAGCCCAGTACCACGTTCACGGTCACGGTGAGCGGCCTCATCGACGGCGAGGAGAGCCTTCGCGAGTGGTCCTTCACGACCGCCGGGGCTACGCCGCCCGCCACCCTCGACTGACATCCTCCACTCCCGCCGAGACGACTATTTCCATCGGACAACGAGGCCCCCCAGACCTTGGCACGGAACCTGCTAAGGTATTCCGGCGTCTTCGGACGTCACTCGATGCGCGCTAGTTTAGGCGCCTCGAGCCTCTGAAAATCCCTCAGCCCGTCTCAATCTGATTCTCCCTCAATCTCTCCCATCTCAACGCGAGACGCATCGTCTCGTCCCTCCCCTGGAGGACCGGGCCCACGCGGGCGGTCCCGGCCTCCAACTACCCCCTCCTCCCCTCCCCTCCCCTTCGACGTACTTCGCGCATCCCCACGATGACGCACCTCACCCAGCACCCCGCTGGGGCGACCTCCCTATTTCATACTTTCATTGACTCTGAGTCTGGCGTTCAGGCCGCGTCCGCATCAGGCGGTCCGCGCGTTCCGCATCCGCCCGACGTCAGCGAGGCAGCAACGCCCTCGCCGCCGCAGCAGCGCTCGCGCGTGCGTCGTCACCCGCCCACCGCCACTGTCGTTCGAGCTCGACGAGCCACTCTGCCGCGTCGATCGGCGCGTTCGCCCCGATGAAGGTCGCCACTGCCGCGTGAATCGCGGGGCTCGTCGCCTGGGGGGATGCCCCGTCGCCGCCCCCGGAGAACGCAACCGCCGCCTCTCCCGCCAGCACGTGAGCTGCCCGACTCACCAGCGCTCCCGACGCGACCAGCGAGGCCGTGAGGCCGGGGGAGCCTGTGACGTCATCGATGAGCGGTGGCCAGCTCACGCCGCCCGTCGCCCAGACCACTGCCGCCCAAGACACATTCGGACCCGAAGCGCTCCACGGAGGCAACGAACGCTCAGTCGTCTCCCGAGTCTCACTTTGAGTCGTCAAAATCGGACTCTTCGACTCCAGATAGGGCTCCCCGCGTGGCGGCGAGTCCGGCGTGGCGACGAGGCGCGCCGTCGGCGAAGTCGGGGCGGCGTGTTCGGCGCCAACCCGGACCGCGCGGGTCGCTTCGTCTCCTCGACGCCCGCGTCGCGCATCGCTCGACGCCTCCCCATTGCCCTGGCTAGCAGAGCCGACCGTCGGCTGCGTGGACCCCGTGCTCCCCGATGCCGCCAAGGACGGCGTCAGCGCGACGGAGACCGACGCGGCGATAGGCTCGAGCACGTCGATGAGCGGCCCGTCGTGCGCCAGGAGCACCCGCACCGGGGCGTCTTCGAGTGCGGCAAAGGCCGCGCTCAAGGCGTCCGCGCGGCGCCCGGTGAGCTGACTGGCGTCGATGACGACGAGGGTCGGTGTCCTCGCCGCGTCGAACCGCATGAAGTTGTGGGCAGTCCGGAGCGCGGCGCGTTTCTCCTTCTCGCTCCATTGTCCCACGGGATCGCAGACCCATTCGAGGTGTCGAACGGCTTCGTCGAGGCGATGGGGCGCGACGAGAGCCTCGAGGGCCCGCCGAAGGCGGCCCTGGCGAGTCGGCCCGTCCACGAAGACGGTGGACAGCCACGCGGCCTCGACCGATAGCGATTCCGGCCCGATGGCGATAGGGCGAAAAGGCCCGCGCCGAGCGGGGGAGGCCTCAGCGTCGAGGGCGGCGGCGACTCTCGACATGGCGCCCTCGAAGGTGAGGCGACCGTGCCGCACGTCCAGCCGGCTCGTGCCCTGGGCGAGCCACGAGTCCAAGTGCTCGCTCTTCTTCACGACGTCAGGCGGCTTGGCGGGCGCCCTTGAGGCCGACGCGCACCAGGAGCGCCGTGATGAGCGCGAAGGGGATGAGCGACAGGATCTGCGCCCACTCGCCCGTCATGGCCGGGCTGTGTTCGGCCGACCACGCCTGCATCGCGTTCATGCCGTTGAGGAAGAAGCCCGCCGCGATGGCGATCCCGATCCCCGCGAGCGCGCTGCCGGCGATGTAACCGGACGAGAGGAGGACACCGGGGCTCTTGTCGCCCTCGGCGGCGAGCTCTTCGTCGGTTGGGGCCGGACGCCCCGCGGCCACGAGGTTACGTGCCGTGCGTCGGTCGACCAGGTGGCGGACGAGGCCCCCGACCAAGATGGGCGTCGACGCGCTGAGCGGGAGATAGACCCCGACGGCGAAGGCCAGCGACGGGACGCCGGCCAGCTCAAGGACGAGCGCGATCATGACGCCGAGCAACACCAGCGCCCACGGCAGCTCCTGGTTCAGGATGCCCTTGATGATGTAGCTCATCAGGGTGGCCTTGGGCGCGCTGAACTTGGTCACTTCGGACCCGTCAGCGCGGAGCGTGTGGTTGCCGTTGATGCCCGGGTCGGACAAGTAGACGGCCTTGCCCGCGTCGTCGACGAGGTACTTGCCCGCCGGGCCGCCGACGTCATCCGCCTTGAACCACACCCGGTAGGTGCCGCTGTCGCGACCCGAGTCAGGGCCGACGAGCTTCTCCCGCACTTCGGGGATGGTCGTGAGGTCGACCGCGAGGCCGGCCTTGAAGGCCTCCTCCTTGCTCGTCGTGCCGTCTTCTTTCATGACGAGGGCGGTCTGCGGCACGTAGACGGTACCGGACTCGTTCAGGGCGAGGAGGATGGGGCCGAGCACGATCGCGGACGCGCCGGCGCCGATCAGGATGGCCATCTGCTGGAGTCGCGGCGTCCCTCCGACGAGGAAGCCGGTCTTGAGATCCTGCGACGTGGTCCCGCCGTTCGACGCGGCGATGCAGACCACGGCGCCGACCGAGAGCGCGGTGACGTAATAGGCGTTGCCGGTCCAGCCGATGGCGAGGAAGGCGAGGCAGGTGAGGAGCAGGGTCGCGACGGTCATGCCGGAGATCGGGTTCGAGGAGCTCCCGATCTCACCGGTGAGCCGCGACGACACGGTCACGAACACGAAGCCGAACACCACGATGAGGATGGCGCCGAGCAGGTTCATGTGGAGCGTCGGGGCGAGCAGGATAGCCGCCATGAGCGTGAGGATGCCGATGAGGACGAAGCCGATGGGGAGGTCGCGGTCGGTGCGCGCGCCCGTGCCGCCACCGGTGCCGCGGAGGTCGGCGAGGCCGGACTTGAGGCCGCTCCAGAGCAGCGGGAGGGACCGAACCAAGCTGATGATGCCACCGGCGGCCACGGCGCCCGCGCCGATGTAGAGGATGTAGGCGCCGCGAATCTCGTCCGGATCCATCTCCGAGATGAGCTTCTGGCCCGGCGAGAGGACCGTGGTGAGCCCCTCGCCGAAGAACTGGATGAGCGGGATGAGCACGAGGTACGCGAGCACACCACCGGCGCACATGACCGCGCCGATACGGAGCCCGATGATGTAGCCGACCCCCAGCAGCTCGGGAGCCACGTCGATCCCGACCGAGCCCCCCTTCAGCGGGGCGCCGAAGACCTTGCCCGGTGACTCCTTCCAAAGCGTGAAGAGGCTCATGCAGAGCTTGTAGACGAGCCCGATCCCGAAGCCGGCCGTGATCGCGCCGGCCGACAGCCCCTGTGCCTTGTCGTCCTTCGCGAGGCCGGCGGCTTCACGCGACTCGTCCGACGCGCCCGCCTTCAGCACTTCGGCGCAGGCGGTGCCTTCGGGGTACTTCAAGATCCCGTGTTGTTTGTCGATGAGCGCTCGCCTGAGCGGGATCATCATGAGGATCCCGAGGAGCCCGCCGAGGATGCTGACCAGCATCACGCGCCCGATCTCAAGGTCGAAGCCCAGGATCAGGATGGCCGGCATTGTGACGCCGACGCCGAAGGCGATGGACTCGCCCGCCGATCCGGCCGTCTGCGCGATGTTGTTCTCCAGGATGCTGGCATCCTTGAACCCGAATCGTTTCAGCAGCTTGAAGAAGGTCAGCGAGATGACGGCGACCGGGATGGACGCGCTCACCGTGAGGCCGACCTTGAGCACCAGGTAGAGCGACGAGGCGCCGAACACGATGCCGAGGAGGGTGCCGACCAGCACCGACCGGAAGGTGAACTCGGGGAGCTGTGCACCCGCCGGGATGTAAGGCTGGAACTTGGAAGGAGACTGACTCGGAGAGGACTGTGCCACGGCGCGACCCCCTGCAGCCGCACGCGGGGCGATGAGGGCCTCCCGAACGACGCAATCTGGCGAAGTCGCGACCGTAGTTCAGTCTGGGTGTGTGGTCATCTTGCCGAATGCGCCCGGGCTCAGCGCGCCGCCACGCCCCGGTCGAGAGTCAGCTCACTGACGCCGTCCTGGAACTCGACCCGCTGGAGCAGGAGCGACTGTTGGAGCTCGACCACCTGAATCGTCGACTTCTGAATGCGCTCCGAGACCTCGACCATCTTGTCCTGCAGGTGCCGGAGCAGCTTGCCGTCGGTCTTGACCGACTTCAGGTGGACGATCTGGGCCTCGAGCTCGTCGAGGCGCGCCCGGTAGTCGTCCATCTGCTCCCGCACGGTCGAGATCTGCTGCTCGACGTTCGCGATCCCCTTGTGGATGGTCAGGAGCTTCTTCATCGATTCCGCGAACTTCGGATCCGCCGAGCCGGCCTCGAGGTGGGCCCGCACGAGCTCAATCCCGGCCGGCGACCGCAGGTCGATGGTGCGCGTGATGGGCGTCGCCTCTTCGACGGTCAGCGTCTGGTTCTCCCCCGCCGGGACGGTCAGCGCGTAGACGACCGAGTCCCCGAGGCGGTCGAGCTTCTTGGGCGCATTCAGGAGCGTCCACCCCTTCGGGACCGCGTGCTTCACGTAGACGGTCGCGTCCGCCGTCGAGCGGTTGGTGACCTTGTAGACCGACTTCTTGGTGTGCTGGAGCTCGGTCGTGAGCACGCCGCGTTGGAGCGTGATGAGGCGCGAGATCCGGTCGCCCGTCGATCCCTCCTTGTCCATGAGGACCTGGCGGTCGAGCGCGAAGGGCACGAAGGCGGTGGTGCCGGGCGGGATAGGCTCCGAGAGCCCCTCGCCGATGAAGCGCCCTTCACCGTAGACCGTCACCGGGCCCGTCTCGAGCGTCGAATTGGTCGGATTCTGGAAGCGCACGGCCTTGAAGGCGAACTTCGCGTTGCCCCGCGGCGAGTCCGCGTCATAGAGGTAGACGATCTCGCCCTGGGCCTTCTGGTCGAGGATGGCGACCATGGCGCTCGTCCCGCGTTCGACCGTCATCGTGCTCGACGACTCGAAGTGGCTCTCACCGATGGGCTTTCCGCCATCGCTCACGGCCACCTCGTCGCGATCACCGTCGTCTTTGGCGATGAGCACGACGCCCGCCTTTCGCCCCGCCGCCACACCACCGGTCGCGACGTCGAGCATCGCGGGCGCCACACCTTCCTCGATGAGCTGATTCCGCAGGAGGTTCGCGCGGTCGAGGCCCCGGGCGTCGGCGTCTCGCTCGCCCTTGTCGGCGTAACCCTGGATGACGACCTTCTGCTTGCTCTTCTTCAGGCTCTCGGCCATCTGGCGGATGGAGTTCGCGTTTCCATAGGTGCGCTGGGGCTGCGCCGCGGCCGGTGCACCGGAGGCGAGTCCGTCCCTCCGGTACAGGTCGCCATTCGGCCCGTTCGCCACCTGGGCGAGGTCCGGGTGGTCGGCGGGACGAGGGATCTCGAGGTCGTCGAGCTCCGCCAGGACGGCTTCCTTCGTATCCGTGCCCGGGATCAGGGTCTCCCCGCCGGGCGGCGCGAGGGCGAACTGCTGCTGGTCTCGAAGGGTCTCGCGGTGGACGAGGCGAATGGTGCGCAAATCATACTTGAACGACAGCGCCGAGCTCGAACCCACGCCGAGGCGAACGGCCTTCCAGTCTTCGCCGGACGTGTTGTCGACGACGGCCCAGCCCTGCACCGCGATCTCGCCCCCCTCGCCGACGACCAAGCGGTAGCTCGGCTTCCAGGAGGGGGAATCCGTGATGTAGGACAGCACGACTTCGCCCGTCACCGAGTCGGGGAGCTGAATGACCATGTCGACGTTGCCATCGTTCGAGGCGGCTTGCGTCGGGAAGGAGACGGGGTGTGTCTTGCCCGTCGCCGCGTCACGGACCGTGAGCGACTTCAAGAAGTCGTCGACCTTGTCCTGCGGGACGCGGAGTGTGATGGCGTTGCCCGAGGGGTCCGCCTTGCGCTCGAAGTACGCGATACCGTTCCGGTAGACGACCACCTTGCCGAGCGAGCCATCATCGGCGCCGACATGGGTCGAGTACGTCGAACAGCCCCAGGCGGACGACGCGAGGACGGCACTGGCCAGCAGAGGGCCGGCGAAGCGGCCAGGGCGGAGGGACGCCTTGAGGGCGAGACGAAGGGACATGAGGGCACGGTGAAGCACGGACGCCTCCAAGGGGCCCATCGCGACGCAGCGAAGGCCAGTGGTACGAGTGGTGTTCGGGTGACTCGGGAGAGGCACCGGAGGGCACCTGTTCGAGCGTGGGGGGCTGAAACGCGCCTCGTCGGATAGGGATCTACCGCCGGCGAGAAATCCTGAAGATTCGTCGCGAAACGCCTCCCGAGAGCCGTGGTGCGAGATTCGATGATGCCAACTTCAGGCGAAAGCGCGTAATGTGTGGCGCTCGGATGCAGGTGATCTTCCTCGATATCGACGGTGTGCTCTACACGAAGCGCAGCGGTCTCGCCTTTGCGCAGGCGATCGAACGACGCCGCGCGACGCCGTGCGACGAGGAGCGCGTCAAGGCCTTCGACGTCGAAGCCGTGAAGAACCTCGGCGAGCTCGTCTATCTCACGGGCGCCCGGCTGGTCGTCAGCTCGACCTGGCGGCTACGGGCAGACCTTCACGTACTACGAGACCTGTTCCACCATCTGCCCTTCGCGCACGCGCTCGAAGGCACCACGGGAGCGCAACGACGGACTCGAGCGGACGAGATCCTGGCGTGGCTCCTGTCGCATCCCGGGATCACGAGCTTCGTCATCATCG
>JADMJS010000466.1 GCA_018780435.1 Myxococcales bacterium | reverse complement strand
CGAGCTTTGGTAGCCGCTTCCGGCGAGCAGGTGCCCCGTGAGAGGGACACGACCCTTCTTTCGACCTGTTTTCGCGCGCGGCATGAGCCCCTCCGTGGTTAGGCAGCATGTCCGCCTTGCCTGGCGATCACGTCAAGAAAACGGGCAGTTGACCGAAGTGGGCCCAACGAATCGCCCCCGTGTGGGGACACGACCCGAATTTGGGTGGGAGGCCCGATACGAAGTTGAGGATGTTTACAGCATTCGGCAGGTCGACAACGGAGATTGGTTCGATTTTACCGGTCTCGACTTCCACGTCGACTTCGCCGTCGTCACCCTAAAGAGACGAACCGGCAAGTTCCAAGCTAACACCTGCTACACAGATCATATTGAGGGTGTGAAGTGCCTTAGTGTCGAATGCATCTACGACAAGCATGGAATTGTATGCAACGGTCCATACGGTAAGGTCGCTGGAAAGACTGGAGTGGCGTTCGGGGAGTGCCACTACGAGCCCGACGGCTCATACAAGTGCAGCGGACCATTGGTCCTTGAAACATCGGATAACCCAGATACCTGGAATGAAGCCGAAGATAACTCAATTAACTGCAAGCAGGACTCAAATGGAGCGTGGTCGTGCTCACACTCGGTGATGAAGGCGGTTGACAAAGAACAAGTTTTCTATGAAACTATTCCATTCACCCTGGGACTCCACGATAGCGAGCGAAGTTGGAGTGTGGCTGGGTATCCCTCGCGCCGACCCGACGGTACGAGGATTCCGCGGGTTCGGGACTGTCGAAATCGTGCGAGCCTAGTTCTTCAAGAGGAGGTCGAGATCGAACTTGCTGGAATCGTGCTCCTCAAGGAGTACTCCGACGGTGACCTCTACAAGTGGATCACCCAAGAGTGTGGTACCATGTGCTACAACAACACACCTCAAGGAGGCTCTCCGGATCTTCAGCTTGGGGTGACCGCGGCCGAAGTCGTGTTCTCGGAATTCGGGAACCCGCCACCTAATGTGGGATTCAAAGACGGTGAGAGCGGAGTCGTCGATGCGCTGAAAAGTGATGGTCGAGTGGGTCTCTGCTACTCACTTCGAGTGTATGGGGATAGCGCGAAAGGCATCCCTGGAGGTCCAATATTCATGTTGACAGGGGACCCACGGAAGCCTTCGATTCAAATCGTCGGAGTCATGTCGGGGATCCGATCGAAGCCTGATGCTGCGATGGGCGTGGGAGGCCCGTTGATGCATTCGCTAGCAACATGGGTTAGGGCCACCAAAGATGTTTGGTAGCCCCGTCGCTTCTCTTGCCTTCGCATTCCTGGTACTCACAAGCTGCGAAGCCTCGACCACATGCAATTCACTATCGCAACCGATGCCATCCCAGGTTGAGCTAACAAGCCTTTCGGCCGAATTTGACTGCAATTCCATTGAGATATGGACCGGCCCTGTGGAGACTGCTCTCTCACATCTAGTCACACCAGAGTGGATTTCGCCATGCATTCTGACCGACTCTGGGTTCAGAGGCTATGTCGTATCGATTCGTTCTCAAGATCGGCTAGATTGCCTAGTTTATCTCGCCTACCCTCCGCTAGGTAGCTGTGGTCCCGCCACATGCCACTTCCGGAATAGAATCGATGTTACGAATTGCTCGTCAACCGTTGATACGGATTGCGAAGACTACTGACGTCTCTCACGTCCTGAGGCACTTGGTAGTGTCCTTGATTACAATCAATACTTTCGCAGTTTTATTAACTTTATTTCATGAGTACGATCCAAATCCGTGGTGAAGTCTAGCTCGTCCTTTGAACCATCGGCGGGACGCGGTGACTCGCCGGCACCACAACCCCGCGGTTTGATCACGCCATCTCAGCGAGCGACTTCACCGTGACCCAGTTCCGCATCGTGAGCCGCGCCCCGTAAGCCCGTTCGAGCACCGTGATGGCCAGCTTCGACTTCCCCGCTCCGTTCGGGAAGTGAAGTAGGAGCTCGCGGCCGACTCGGCTGGCCGTCTCGGGCGCGTAGCGGCTCAGATCGGGATCCAGCGTCGGCTCCCGGTCGAAGAAGCCGAGCAGGTGTTGCTTCCCGGTCTCGGGGTCGTCCGCAGCCGACGGCTTGAGCCGCATTACCTCGGCCAACTCCTCCGCCGTCCGCACAATGACCGGCGCTGCGATCCCGATGGCGAGCAGAGCCTCAAGGGCGCGGCGCGCGACTTCGGCCGGCGCTTCGTCAGTAGAGACGACCGCATTGCCGCTCTGGAGGTGTTACGTGGCGTGCCCAATGACGCGGAATCTGGCCCTCTCGTTGCGCTGGAGGTGTCAGGCAACCCCTCCACCGTTGGGACGCAAATCGACCACTACGCAAACGTTGCATACCGCGCTCTCGTGATTTCAAGGGGTTGCGAGCCAAAACGAGTTTTGAAAAAGGCTGGGCACGCTTGCCTTTTCTCGTAACCCGTTTTTGTTGCCCGTTCGACCGGAGCGCAGTCGCGCGTTTGCCACGCCGCGCGCGACGAGCCGTGTCCAGGGGCTTGCAACGCAACAGGAGGTAGGTCGCGACGGACGAGTACCCGAGCCCCTCAAGCAGAGCGCGCAAGCGGGCCATGGGAAGGACGTTCGTGCCGCCGACGTTGATGGCTCTCAGGAGGAGGATGAGGCGTCGCATCCGGCCATCATGCCACTGGCCGCTTCCTCGCGCCTCTCAAGCTTGCGCCCAGCCGCTCCCGGACGCACGATGCGCGCTTGCTCGAATGCCAAGGTGAGGGAGAAGCATGGGTCTGTTTCAGAAAGCGCCGCGAGATGAAGCCGAAGCCTCCAAGTGGGGGCCGCTCGAGGTTGGGCCCGAGCAGGTCAAGGACTTCACCGAAGAGCAGTGGTACGCGCGGGTCTATCGGGGCCCGGAGGCGCCGCAGCTCACGTGGCGCGCCATTCTCATGGGGTCGATCCTCGGCTTCTTCCTCGCGTTCACGAACCTCTACATCGGCCTGAAGACGGGCTGGGGGCTCGGCGTCGCCATCACGGCGTGCATCCTCAGCTACGCGATCTGGAGCGTGCTGCTGGCGTTCCGCTTCGCCAAGTCGCCGATGACGATCCTCGAGAACAACTGCATGCAGTCGACCGCGTCGTCGGCCGGCTACGCGACGGGCGGCACCGTGGTCTCGGCCATCACGGCGCTGCTGATGCTCTCGCCCACGGCGGACAACCCGAAGGGCGAGCACCTGCCCTGGTACATCCTCGCCGGCTGGACCTTCTTCCTCGGCATCCTCGGGACCGTGCTCGCGATCCCGATGAAGCGAAACATGATCAATCGCGAACGACTGCCCTTCCCGTCCGGCCTCGCCGCCGCGACGACCCTGCAGTCGCTCTACTCGGAGGGCAAAGAGGCGCTCGCGAAGGCCAAAGCCCTCGTCACCTCCGCCGTATTTGGCGCCGTCTTCCCGCTGCTGAACGCGCTCAACGTCGTGAAGTACACTGACGAGGAGGGCAAGCCGGCCCGAAAAGCCCTCATCCACGAGACGGTCGAGCTCTTCGACTTCATCCCCGGCCGCGGCGTCACCAAGGGCGCGGACGGTGCCGTCACGGCGCTGAAGCCGTCGGACTGGCTCGTCTCGCTCGAGACCAGCCCGGTCATGATGGCCGCGGGCGCCATCATGGGCCTGCGCACGACGACGTGGATGCTCATCGCCGGCCTCGGGCTCGCGTACGGCCTCGGACCGTGGAGCCTCGACCAGCTCTGGACCAACCCGGACGGCAAGGTCATCGCTGCCGTGACCGCGCCCGCCGGCGCGTGGCGGCAGTCGGGCCTGTGGTTCGGCGCCCCGCTCCTGGTCGCGTCGGGCCTCATGTACTTCGTCCTCCAGTGGCGCACGATCGTCGCGGCCATTCGAGGCGCAAGCGGCGGCCAGGTCGTCAGCGAGAGCCAGATCGTGAAGGACACCGAAGTCCCGATGGCGTGGATGTGGTGGGGCGGCATCTTCGGCGGCACCGGCGTCATCCTCATCGGCCACTTCCACTTCCACATCCCGGCGCACCTGGGCCTACTCGCCGTCGGCATGACCTTCATCCTCTCGCTCGTCGCCTGCCGCGCCACCGGCGAGACGGACATCACGCCCATCGGCGCCATGGGCAAGCTCATGCAGCTCACCTACGGCGTCCTCATCCCGCAGAACGCCACGGCCAACCTCATGACGGCGTCCATCACCTCGTCGTCGGCGGGCTCGGCGGCGGACCTCCTGAACGACCTCAAAGCGGGTTACCTCCTCGGCGCCAACCCGCGCCGCCAGTTCATCGCGCAGTTCCTCGGCGTCTTCACCGGCACCGTGGCATCGACCTTCGGCTTTTACTTGCTCGTCCCGGACGCCACGGCCGTCACCGGCGACAACCCGGCCTTCCCAGCGCCCGCCGCGACCTCGTGGAAGGCCGTCGCCGAGGTCTTCAAGAACGGCCTCGACCACATGCACCCGACCCATCAGTCGCTCATCTACTACGGCCTCGCTGCGGGCGTCTTCCTGGTCCTCCTCGAAGCCAACCTCCCGCAAAAGCTGAAGAAGTGGGTCCCCTCTGCGTCCGGCATCGGCCTCGGGCTCATCCTGCCGTGCTTCTACCCGATCTCGATGTTCATCGGCGCCGTCGCCGCCTGGGCTTGGCAGAAGAGCTCCGCGAAGTCGGCCGAGCGCTTCCTGGTCCCGGTCGCGGCCGGCATCATCGCGGGGGCGGCGCTCATGGGCGTCGTGGTCGCCATCCTCAACAACACGGTGTTCAAGTGACGCTACGTACTCTGTTCCTGTCCCTCATCGTCGCGCCATTGGCCCTCACGCCGCTCGCCCGCGCCGCCGGCCCCGACGCGTCTCTGGTGACCGAAGCGACGCTGAAGAACGGCATGAAGGTGCTGATCTGGCCCGACAAGGACATTCCGAACGCCGCGCTCTATTTCTGGTTCAAGGTCGGCTCACGCAACGAAGCCCCGGGAATCACAGGGGTCTCGCACTTCTTCGAACACATGATGTTCAACGGCGCGAAGAAGTACGGCCCCGGCGAGTTCGACCGCGTCATGGAGGCCGCCGGTGGCTCCAACAACGCGTTCACCTC
>JADMJS010000611.1 GCA_018780435.1 Myxococcales bacterium | reverse complement strand
TGCGGATGAGGTTCCGGCGGCTGACGCCCAAGACGGCAGCCACCTTCGATTTATTTCCACGATGAGCAGCGAGAGCGCGGCTGATCATCGCACGTTCGAGCCGCTCCACTGCATCCGGAAGCGAGCCTTCGGGCAGTGTAGCGGTGTCTGCAAGTCGAAGGGGGCGCCTCAGAATATGAGGCGAGAGGGCCTCGGGGCCGAGGCGTGAGACGAAGGGCCCAGCCATCACGACGACACGCTCGATCTCGTTCTCCAGCTCGCGCACGTTGCCCGGCCAGTCGTGCGCTCTCAAGGCGACCATCGCGTCATCGGTGAAGCGCTTCTTCCCGTCGGGCTGTCCTGACTCTCGTTCGGCACGGTCGAGGAGCGCCTCGGCGAGGATCGGGATGTCTTCTCGACGCTCCCGCAGTGGGGGCACCTTCAGCGAGAGCACGTTGAGTCGAAAATACAGATCCTGCCGAAAGAGGCCCTCGGCGACGCGGCGTTCGAGGTCGTGGTGAGTGGCGCAGACGAGGCGCACGTCGACGCGCCGCGTCACGTTGTCACCGACCGGCGTGAAGGTGCCCTCTTGGACGACGCGAAGGAGCTTCACCTGCAGCGACGGGCTCATGTCACCCACCTCGTCGAGGAAGAAGGTGCCCGTATCGGCCATCTCGAAGAGCCCCGGCTTGTCGGCTACTGCGCCCGTGAACGCGCCCCGGCGATGTCCGAAGAGCTCGCTCTCGAGCAGGTTGTCGTTCAACGCCGAGCAGTTTTGCACCACGAAAGGGCGGTCGGCACGGCCCGAATGTCGGTGAAGCTCTGCGGCGACCAGCTCCTTCCCCGTGCCGTTTTCGCCATGAATGTAGACTGTCGCGTCACTCCGGGCATAACGCTCCATCAGCGCGTACATCGCCAGCATCGGCGGGGAGTTACCGATGATCGTCGGGAAGCGGGCGCTGCCTGACTTGCGTTCGTGGGACAGCGACCGGGTGTAGGCGTCCGTGTAGCGCCGAGTCTCGACCTCCAAGACGCGCAGGGCCCCCGTCGTCAGGCCCTCGGCGGCGGGATCGAGGACCATGAGCCCACGCGCCAGCCGGTCGGCGGCGGCGGGCTTCAGCCCTGCGGCACGAAGGGGCTCGAGGGTTTGCCGGCGTTCCCGATCCGAGGCCAGGAAGGGGAGGGCGACCACGCGGCCTGAGCCTGCCGGCAGCTCGACCGGACCCGCGATCCCGAGTACGCCGAGGGGGAGCCGGAATGGTCGCTCGAAGGGGGCCGATCTTACGGCCTTCTCCAGCTCCGCGAGGAGCGTCGGCGACTCGAGGTAGACTTTGCTGAGGACGCGCCAAGGGCCGTCGGACTCGTCCTTGATGAAGGACGGCGCCCCCTCCGGACCGACCACCAGGAGCCCGGCACGTACCCGGTCTTCGAGCAGTCGGGCGATGGCGCGCAAGGCATGGAGGCGCGCGATGTGACGGGCTGTGTTCACGGGTGCGGGCGTCGAAGCGTGTGGGCGCCCGCCCGAATGGTTCGCGGACTCACGGGTCGCAGGACAGATCGATCCCGAGGTCACCCGGCACTTCACACTCGACCCTCGCCGACCACAGCGTGGCGTCCGACCGGACGTAGAGCGTGCCGACAGTGCCTTCGGGGATAGCGCCGAGGGTGCGGAACGGGGTCCCGGGGACGGCCCGCTCAGGCTCGAGCCCGTCCTCGAGCAGGACTTCAGCCGCGAGCGCCGCGTCGCACGCAGCGTCGATGTTCACCACCACGTTGCAGCCTCCGAAGGGGCAGCGCTCCGGCGTGCACGGGGCCGGTGGCGCTGGATCACGCACGACGGATTCGGCGCAGCTTGCGAGCGAGAGCGCGACCATCGTCGCGGCGAGCGAGCCCGCCTTGGCGTTCACACCACCCAGAGCGGTCGGCGGGCGCCTGGGGCGAACGTGAGTCACAGGTTCTTGCACTGGTCCACCACGATGTCGTCACTGACGAAGCCGCCGCCGCCCGTGTACTTGAAGCACTCGAGGCCATCGACCCCGGCGGTGACGCCCGCCTTGAAGGCGACCTCGATCTGGTCGAGCGTCCCGCAACCGAAGAGGTCCTTGAGCGTCACCACGTCGTCCTCCGAGAAGCCCGATGGGCCGGCGTCGTCGCAGGCCCACGAGCGCATGTCGTCGAGGCTGAAGCTCGTCTGCAGGTCGACGGTATAGAGCCCCGCACACGGTCCGATGACGCCCGTGCCGATACAGGCGAGGAAGGACTCGGCGAGGTAGAACATGGCGTTCTGCGGCGTGCCGTCGAGGTAGAGCATCGGGATGCACTTGCCGCCGGCGCAGGTGTCGACGAGTTCGCACTCCTCGACATAGTCGAAGCTGTAGTTGCCGCCAGGCGCCTTCTTGCACTCGGTCACCGTGTAGACATCGCACGCGAAGGACCCAGGCTTGCAGTTGGCGCACGTGGCGCCATCGTCGGCGACCACGCAGCCGTAGGGGCATTGTTCGGTCTCGACGAAGTCGGTGCCCTTGTCGTTACAGGTGAGGACCTTGTTGCTGCCGCAGGTCTTCTCGCCCTTCTGGCAGGCGGGTGGGAGACAGGCGCCATCGAAGCAGCCAGTGGCGCAGCTCTCGACTGGGAGCCACTTGGTCTCGCTCGCGTCGCACACCTCGACGGCATCAGCGCCGGGTTTGCAGCGCTTTTCACCTTTGGTGCAATCGGTCTCGGACTTACAATCGGCGGTGAGCTCATTGCAGCCGAACTCGCAGATCTGAACGAAGGTGGCGCTCTGGCCGCTCTCGTCGCAACTGAGGAGCCGGTTGTTCGCCTTGTCGCAGAAGAGCGCCTTCGGTTTACAGACGACCTGCTCGCCCGTGCATTTGCCGTCCTTGCACTCCGTGTTGCACTTCTTGCCAAGGTAGCCACTGCCATCGGCGAGGCAGTAATAGAGGTTCTGGCCGTCGCAGAAGCCGCTGCCCGGGAAGCACGCAGCGCCGTCCGGGAGCTCGGGCACATCCTCGGGAACGGTCGCATCCGGCTCACGGGTTTCGTCGGTGTCGTCGACATCGTCGGGCGGCGGTACATCGTCTGCTGAGCCGGTGTCGGGCTCGCCCGTGTCGTCGACGGTCGAATCACCGACGGTCGAATCACCAACGGTCGAATCGTCGACGGTCGTGTCGCCGCCGTCGCCGCTCAGGTCGGTGGTAGCGACGTCAGGGATAGGGATCGTGGAGATGGTCGAGCCACCATCACATGCGCTGAGCACGCTGACGACCGACAGGAGGAGAGTGAAGGAACGCACGAGCATGGCGGGGAGCTTAGCATGGACCGGGCCACGATGGCTCGCTCTGCTTTCGTCAGGATCCTGGCCCTGCGGGTGTCCCAAGTCGTGTCCCATTTCCGGACAGGGACGTCCCAAAATGGGACTACGGCGTACGGCCCACTCCCGAGTCGGTCAGCGCGTGACGGGGTGGTCGGGCTGAAAGTGCTCGCCGAGATGCCGAGTGTCGTCCCAGCGAACGAGCTCCCAACCCGAAGGGCCCCACACGAGCTCGGAGACGCTCCCCAGGTGACACGACGGGATAGCCGGCGCGCCCTCCGAGGCGATGGGGCCCGGCGCTGACACGAGGGCGCCCGCCGCTTCCAGGCTCTTTCGGATGGTCTTCAAGGTGCCCTTGTGAGCGACGACGACACGGATCCCATCGAAGCGAGGCACCGACGTGCCTATCCACGAGTGGACCGCGTCGCCGACCCGCTTCGAGAAGCCCTCCCG
Source organism: Myxococcales bacterium (assembly GCA_018780435.1). Taxonomy (GTDB): domain Bacteria; phylum Myxococcota_A; class UBA9042; genus SXOO01. The sequence goes on along the minus strand of JADMJS010000611.1, from coordinate 1,322 downwards.
GGACTCGCCGCCCGGGAACGTGAACCCCGGTAGGCCCCGCAGCATCTCGGCGTATCGCTCCTGATCCCTCTCGCGCACTTCGGCGTACGTCAGACGCTCCCACGCCCCGAAGTCGATCTCCCGCAGCTCAGGCACGGAGATCGGTTCGAAAGCCGGGAGTGCGATGCGAGCCGACTCTCGGGCGCGTTGAAGCGGCGTCGTGACGACGTCGCGCACGGCGAAGCTGGCGAGGTGTGCCCCGACGGCAGCCATCTGAGCCCGCCCGAGGTCAGACAGCGGCACGTCGGTGCTGCCATTCAGCCGTATCGACGACTCCCCGGTGGTCTCGCCGTGGCGAACGAGTAGCAGGATCGCAGGCATAGGTTCGTCAACGCGCCGATGTGGCGGCGTTGAGCGCGCCGCCGAAGACCTGCCGATGCACGCGCACGTCGGTCGTCAGCTCCGGGTGGAAGGTCGCACCGAAGAAAACGCCCGAGCGGACGAGCACCGGCTCGCCGTGGTACCGGAGCACGACCTCGACCCCGGGCCCCACGCTCTCGATCCGTGGCGCCCGGATGAAGGTCAGCGGCACGTCGCTGTCGTCGGCGACGGCCTCGAAGCTGTCGAGCTGCCGGCCCCACGCGTTGCGGCGCACCGCGACGTCGAGGAAGCCGAACGACGCTTGCGCCGGCCCGGTGACCGTCTTCGCCGACAGGATCAGGCCCGCGCACGTCGCGAGGACCGGCTTTCGTGTCGCCACGAAGGCTTCGAGCGCTGGCCCGAGACCCTCGAGAGCGATGAGCTTCAGGTGCGTCGTGCTCTCGCCGCCCGGGAGGATGAGGCCATCGAGTTCGCTGAACTGCGCGGCATAACGCACCCGAAGCGGCTCGTGCCCGAGCTCAGTTAGCCGTCGCTCGTGCGCCTCGAAGCCGCCTTGCAACGCGAGGACGCCGATGCGGCGTTTCGTGACGGAATCGGCGTCCTTCGTCATGACCATCGCTCCTGGCTCCGACTCACCAGCCCCGCTTCGCGAGGCGCTCATTCTCAGGGATTTTGTCCATCTCGATGCCCCGCATGGCGGCGCCGATGCCGCGCGAGATCTCGACGAGCTTCTTGGCGTCGTTCCAGTAGGTCGTGGCCTGGACGACGGCGCGCGCTCGCTTGGCCGGCTCCTCGCTGAGGAAGATGCCGGAGCCCACGAACACGGCTTCGGCTCCGAGGCTCATGCAGAGCGCGGCGTCGGCGGGCGTCGCGATGCCGCCGGCAGCGAAGTTCGGGACGGGGAGCTTGCCGTGCTCGTGCACGTAGCGGACGAGGTCGTAGGGCATGCCGTGGCGCTTGGC
>JADMJS010000623.1 GCA_018780435.1 Myxococcales bacterium | reverse complement strand
GCATCGACCACCAGTACACGGTGTGGGTGGTCAGGATGTCCTTGCCGATGAAGTGAGTCGCGTCGGCCCAGCGCTCATGCCACCCGGGCGCGTCGGGGTAGCCGATGCCGGTCAGGTAGTTCAGTAGCGCGTCGAACCAGACGTAGGTCACGAAGTCACGATCGAAGGGCAGCTCGATGCCCCACTCGAGTCGTGACTTCGGGCGGGAGATGCAGAGGTCTGCGAGCGGTTGCCGGAGGAAGCCCAGCACTTCCTGACGGCGGAAGCTGGGGAGGATGGCGCCGGGGTTCTGCTCGATGTGCTCGATGAGCCGCGTCTGATAGAGGCTCATCTTGAAGAAGTAGTTGACCTCTTCGACCCACTCGACCGCCCTACCGCTGACCGGGTCCTTGCCGTCCACGAGCTCCTTCTCGTCGAAGAAGCGCTCCTCGCCGACGGAGTACCACCCGCCGTACTGGCGTTTCTCGATGAGCCCTTCGTCCTTCAGCCGTGCCAGCGCGCCCTGCACGACCGCCACATGGTCGGCGTCGGTCGTCCGGATGAAGCGGTCGTATTCGATCCCGAGATCGGCGCACATCGCCTTGAAGGCGAGGTGGAGCTCATCGACGTGCTGTCGCGCCGGGACGCCGCGCTTCTGCGCCGCTTGCTGCACCTTCTGCCCGTGTTCATCGGTGCCCGTCAGCAAGAACGCGTTCGACCCGAAGAGTCGAACATAACGGGTCGCGACGTCGGCGAGCACCGTCGTGTAGGCGTGGCCAATGTGTGGGCGGTCATTGACGTAGTAGATGGGTGTCGTGAAATAGTCAGTCATAGAGCCTCGAAGGCCGGGGAAGCGATTTCAGAGTGAGTCACGGTAGTGGCGTCAGGGGCCAATGGCCAGGCGTTGAACCAGCCCGAGCCCATAGCCCTCGTAGACCACGCCGAGCGTGATGAGCAGCGCGATCCCGAGGGTGGCGAGCCGAGCGGCTCCGCGTGCGAACCCGCCGAGGAGCGGGATCCACGCGACGAGTCGTATCAGCGGCCCGAGTACCATCGAGAGGCCAATCCAGAGGAGGAGGCCGCCGCCGCCTCGGAAGAGCCACGCGTAGGGCGACTTCGTGTGATTGACGGCGTCCACGAGAGACTGTCTCGAACCCTTGGTGAGCAGGACTGTGGCTCCTTGGGGCGCCTCGATGTGCGCTCCACGCAGTACCCCGAACGCCGTCACCAGATCTCCCTTGCGCAGCACTCGGAAGCCGACCCGCTGATCGCCCACACCGGCGCCACCGTCCCGGCACTCTTTCGAGGACGCGAGGTACGCCCATTGTTCCTGGACGAGGCGCGCACCGTAGACGTCCGCGCGGTTCGGCGCGAGGGTCTCCGCACCGAGGACGGCCACCGGCTCTCGAAGTAGGCGCTTGTCGATGAGGAGCCCTTCACCGAAAGACTCTCCACTCATCACGAGCGAGCCCCCTTCGCCGCTGGTCGTACGCCCTGGGTTGTCGTGGCCACGCACTTTGAACTGACGGGAGTCCGGTACTTCCCGAACCCAGCGCTTCTTGTACACGGGCGGCGCCGACTCGTTCTTGCCGGGCGACTCGACCCACGCGCACGTCTCTACGATTCGCTGGACGTAAGCGTAGGCCCCACGCAAGAGCGGGTCAGCCGCGGGGCGTACCGCGTCGAGTGCGCCGGTGGCCGTGACCTGTGCCCCAAAACGAGCGGCGTGTTCGTTGGCGTCGAGTGACCGGCCGACGGCGGCGCCCTGGTTCATTCGTGCTTCCCCGTACGCGAGGACGAGGAAGCCGCTCGCTGCGAAGAGCGCGCCGATGACCATGCCCATGAGGCCGCGTAGTGGGCGACTCGTGGAGGACTTCGGCGGGTCGTTTCGGTCAGCTGCCATGCGGGCGGACTATCAGGAAAGGCCGTCTTGGGGAAGTTCCACGCGTCGCGCCTCGGTCGACGGGCCTGCGGCGAGCGGCTAGACTCCGCGCCCATGTCCGACTCGTCCCCCGTCGTCGTCGCCCATCGCACTCCAGAGGACATCGTCGTCGTCACGGTCTCGCGGCCATCCCACCGAAACGCGCTCTCGCTCGAAGTGGTTGAAGCCTTGCGCGCCGAGGTCGCGCAGGCGGCCGCCGACGACACCATCCGCGCCCTGATCCTCACGGGGGCGGGTGGCGTCTTCGTCTCGGGGGCCGATATCGCCGAGCTCAAGGAGAGGACGCGCGCCGACGCCCTGCGGCGCATCAATACGAGCCTCTTCCGAGCCATCGAGACCTTGCCCTTCCCGACCATCGCCGCCATCGAAGCCTACGCGCTCGGCGGCGGCCTCGAACTCGCGCTCGCGTGTGATCTTCGCGTGGGCACGACCTCGTCGCGTTATGGACAGCCTGAGGTTGGCCTCGGCATCATCCCAGGCGCTGGCGCTACCTACCGCTTGCCGCGCGTCGTTGGCCTCGGCAACGCACGAGAGCTCATCTTCACGGGAACACTCATCAGCGCCGAACACGCTCACCGCATCGGACTGCTCAACCGGGTCACCCCCGACGGCGGCGCGTTAGCCGGTGCATTGGAGCTCGCCCGAACCATCGGCCGTAATAGCGGCCTCGCCGTCCGCTTCTCGAAGAGCCTCTTGAACCTCAGCCAGGAGCTCACGGTGGACGGCGCAATGGCCTATGAGTCGACGGCCCAGGCCGTCCTCTTCGAGACCGAAGACAAGCGTGCCCGAATGTCTGCCTTCCTCGAACGCCGCGCAGGCAGCCCAAAGTCGAAAGGGAGCACCGAGTGACCTACACCATCTCACCCGAAAGCACCGTCCTCGCCGTCCTCGGGGCTGGCACCATGGGCCATGGCATTGCGCAGATCGCCATCGCCGCGGGTTTTCAGACCCGCCTCCAGGACATCTCGGAGGCTGCACTAGAGCGCGGTCGGGGGCGGATCGTCGCGGTTCTCGACGGCGGCGTCTCGCGCGGCAAGTCCACGCCCGAGGCGCGTGACGCCGCCATCGCCCGGCTCTCCGTGGCCACCGACCTCGCGACCGCAGTTCGGGGCGCAGATATCGTCATTGAAGCGGCACCCGAACGCGCTGAGCTCAAGCAGCAGATCCTCGCCGCCGTCCACGCCGTCTCGCCGAGCGCCATCTTCGGCACCAACACCTCGTCGCTCAGCGTGACGGGTATTGCGGCCGCGTCGCCGCACCCGGAGCGCGTCGTGGGCATGCACTTCTTCAACCCACCCCACGTCATGAAGCTGCTCGAGATCGTCCGCGGCCGCGACACGGCGCCGGAGGTCGTGGGCGCGACCCGCGCGCTTGGACTCGCGCTCGGTCGTGAGCTCATCGTGGTCTCCGACACGGCCGGGTTCGCGACGAGTCGCCTCGGTCTCGTCATCGGCCTTGAGGCCATCCGCATGCTCGAACAGGGGGTCGCGTCGGCCGCGGAGATCGACCTCGCCATGAAGTCCGGCTACCGGCACCCCATGGGCCCACTCGAACTCACCGACCTCGTCGGCCTCGACGTCCGCCTCGCCATCGCCGAACACCTGCACCGAGAGCTGGGTGAGGTCTTCCGGCCGCCCGAGCTGCTTCGCCGCCTCGTCGCCGCCGGTCGTCACGGCAAGAAGGCCGGGCTCGGCTTCTACGACTGGTCGTCCGGCGAAGCGCGCCCGCCCGCCGAGTAGCGTCCGCCGCATCGCGTCGGGCGGCTTTCTGCCGCTCGACATCCTGACCGACTGGACAGGGCCTCATCCGTCTGGGTATGCTCCTGACTGACCGGTCAGTCAGGGCGTCTCGCTCCGACACCCGACCGTGTCTGGAGCCGCTTTGACCCGCCCCAAGCTCGTCACGTCCGACGTCCCCGGAACCGCCGCCAACCCTCTCGTGGCCGATTCGGCCGTCGCGGACTCGCGCCACCGCATCATCCGGGCGGCGTCGAGCTGCTTCGGCCAGCTCGGCTTCAAAGGGGCGTCGATGTCCGCGATCGCGCTCGAAGCCGGCGTGTCCAAGTCGCTCGTGCTCTACCACTTCGAGAGCAAGGAGCACCTCTTCGTCGCGGTGCAGCTCGATCTGCTGGGCTCCGTCCTCGACCGCATCCGGTCCGTCACGCCGCCCGGGGGGACGCCCCTCGAGCTCGGCCGCGCGATGGACGAGGTCATGGCCTTCGTGGAGTCCGACATCGCCCACTTGCGCGTGATGCTCGAGCTCCATAACGCCGCGGCGACGCGACCGGAGTTGGCAGCCCGAATCACGGAGTTCAACGAGGCGGTCGAGTCGCTCGTCGCTCGCGGGCTCGCCGAGGTCCTCGGTCCGGCGGCGAGCCGCTTGAGCCTGCCCCTCGAACGCGTGGTGCGGCTACTCCGTACCCTCTTCAACGGCCTCATCCTGGAGCTGGCCTTCGCGCCCGGCGAAGAGGCCCACGCCCGTATCCGAGAGACTTTCACCGACGCGAAAGCGTTGCTCGTAAACGCGCTCATCCCCGCTCGGCCTACCTGAGGAGGACGCCATGGCACAGAAACGCAGCATCCCTTACTCGATGTTCGACCGGGAGTCGTACGGACTGGCCGCCAAGAACGCGAAGATCCTGGAGCGCGTCTACCACAAGGGGCACGCTCAGGGCTGGGACGGCAAGGAGGTGCTCTCAAGCCTCATCGCCGAACACGGCACCCCGACCATGAACGAGACTCAGAAGCAGGCCCTCGGCCGGGTCTTCTCCATCATCCTCTGGGGAGAGCTCGCGGCGTGGCGAATCAGCGCGGAGCTCGCTGACGAGATCGAGCCCCTCGAGCCGAAGATGGCCGCGACGAGCCAGGCCTTCGACGAATCGCGCCACTTCTATGTCATGCACGACTACCTCGAAGCGCTCGGCGTGCGGCCCAATGCCATCCATTGGGGGGCCCGGCGCCTTCTCGAGAAGGTCATGAACGCAGACCATCTCGCCAAGAAGCTGCTCGGCATGCAGCTCATGGTGGAGCCCGTCGCGCTCACGCTCTTCCACATCGTGAAGGGCCTGAACGTCGAACCGGTCCTGACCCATCTCCTGCCCTACTACGAGCGCGACGAGTCTCGCCACGTGGCGCTCGGGGTGCAGTACCTGCCCGCGATGATGTCGAAGATGTCGGTCACTGAGAGGCTCTCCCTCTTCGCTTTTCAGTTCGAGCTGCTCAGCTACGAGATCGCCACCAACTTCTGGCTGATGCGAGATCTCTCGGTCCTCGGCGTCGACCCACGCGCTCTGATCGAGGTCGGAAAGGCCAAGCAGATCAAGGCGATGGAGGCCGTCCTCGAGTCGCTCGACGTGACCGCCAGCTACCCGACGGTCATCCTCGACCGGTATGCCGATGCCGTCACTGAGCTCACCCTCCCGGCGTCCTCCAACGCGGGGAACCTCTGGAATCGGCTCAAGTCCGTCACGGACATCATCCGACACGGGCGACCGTCCGCGGTTGACCACGAGCTCGTCCCGACCATCACCGACGAGATGACACCGCTCGCCACCGGGGACCGGATGCGCCGCGCGGCCTAGTTCTTCCAGAGCGTGGTGGTGGCGCTGACTTTCGCGCTTCCAGCTTGCTTCGGAGCCGCAGTCCCGCTATCACGCCCGATTGGTTGAGCGCGGTCCTCTGAGTGGCCGCTCGGGAGTGGGTTACGATGCGGCGGATGACTCGAGTGGGTGCGATCTCGGCGGCGTTCTTCGCCGTGGCGGCAGGCGGGTGTGAGTCGGAGTCCACGGGGACCGTGAGCTCGGATACGTCCGGGGCGGACACGGTGGCTCCCGGCGACACGAGCGGACTCTCAGACGTCGTCGAATCCGATGACACGGGCGCCGATGGGGTCGATGGCCTCTCCGACGTGGTCTCGACCGACGGCAGCGACGGCTCGGACGGTCTCACCGACGTGCTCACGCCCGACCTCGTTCAGCCGGACATCCACCCCGATACCGGCGCCGAGCTCAAGGACACCCTGGGCCCCGACACGAACTTCCCCGACGTGTTCATCGGCCAGGACACGTCCGGCACGGACGACACCGGGCCCGTCGACCCGAACCCCTTCGTTCGGCTGAACCTGTCGACGGAAGCGCCCGCCGCGGCGTTCGTGGCCGTGGGCCTCGTCGACGATGACGAGGTGGTCGACGTCGTCGCCTCCGAGGTCGGCTTCGCGGCGGCTGGGCCGATCCCTGGCTTCTCCGCGCCCCCTATCGGTCGGGTCGTCCTCTACCGCCGCGACGCGAGCGACGCGCTCGACTCCTGGTCGGCGTCCATCGTCGTCCCGGACACGGCCGGGATCTCGTACCCGAACGAGCCGAACCTCGCCGACGTAGACGAAGACGGCGACACCGACGTCATCCTTCCGGCGGGCTCCTCCGCCTGTGCGTCTCTCGGCATCCCGATCCCGGGCCTCGGCGGCGGCCCCTGCGGTGCGCTCATCTGGTACGAGCAGGACACGTCGGGGACGCCAACCACGTGGATCCCCCACGAGATCGTACCCAAGGGCAACGAGTATTACTTCTCCCGGGTCGAGCTCGTCGATCTCGATGGCGACGGGTTCAAGGATCTGGTCACCGTCGCCGAGAAGTTCGAAGGCGGCTTCGGCGGCCTCGGTGGCGACGGCACCGGCGAAGCCATCACGCAGTGGTTCAAAGGTAACCCCGAGGTCGACCGCTTCGACAAGACCCCGAACGTCATCGGAAGTGGTCTCGGTGCGTCACTCCAGGCCATCGACGTCGACTTCGACGGTGACATGGACTTCGTGAGCGCCGAGTTCGGCATGGGCGCGACCGCGTCGTTCGCCTGGTTCGAGCAGGTCGAACCGCCCTACGAGGACTTTCCAGCGGGCGTCTGGGCCCGTCACGTCATCGGCGGCGACGTCGGACCGTCGTGGCAGATGCGTGTCATCCCCGACCTCTACGCCGACGGTACCGTCGTGGCCATTGGCACCAACCACTCGAACCCGAACGGGATGCCGCCCATCGTCGAAGGCGACCCATGGACTCCCGGCGTCTACGCCTACACCATGCCCGATGGCGATCCCACGGCGCTCTGGACGGGCTCGCTCGTCTCCGCCGGGATCGTGCCCGGCGCGGGTGACTTCTTCTCCGCCCCGAAAGCGCCCGGGCTCTTCGACTTCGGCGACGTCGACGGTGATGCCGACATCGACCTCATCGTGAGCGGCGACGGCGACCCGCGCATGTTCTGGCTCGAGCAGACCGCGCCTGGCTCCTTCGTCACCCACGTCCTCGATCCCAACGTCCCGAAGACGGGCGGCGTCCGCGTCGCCGATCTCAACGACGATGGCATGCCGGAGGCGGTCGTCGCCTGTGCGAGCACGAACACGATCTACATCTACCAATGGGTCGGCTGGCCCGCGGGCACGGGGGATGACAACGGGGACACGAGCGGACCCGAAGACGCGGGCGGTTTCGACGCCACGGACGGAACCGAGGACGTGGTCGGCACTGACGATGTGGTCGGCACCGACGGGGCCGATGGGGCGGCCGGCACAGACGACGTCGACGGCTCGACGGGCACCGACGCCACGGACAGCACGGATGGCGGCGTTCCGGCCGAAGACGCGGGCCCGGCTCCAGAGGAAGACGCCGGTCCGTGAACGTGGGTGGCGCCCAGGACGACCTGGGCGCCGCACCTCAGGCCGCGCGGACCTGCGAACGCGTGTCGCCGAAGAACGCTCGGATCTCGTCTTTCCGCGCGAGGGCGTCCTCAAGGCCGAGCTTGATGAGCTTCTGCGCAAAGGAGCCGTCGAAGAGCAGGTAGGACGCGAGGTCGGCTTCCCACGCCCCACCGTTGGTCGCGGCGCCGCGGCCGAGGAGCCAATCCTCGAGCCGGTCGAGGCCGAAGCGGTGTTTGCGGTCAATGAGATGTTGGCCGGCGAGCTGACCGATGTCCTGTGACGGATTGAAGACCAACGCTTGGATCTGGCGGTAACCCGCTCCGCGGGTCTCTTCCAGCACCGTGGCGAGTGCGTTCTGGCCGTCCATGCCGAGGCCCGCCTCCATGACCTCGAGGAGCTTGTTGAAACGCTCGAGGACGTAGAGGTCGTAGGCCACCGGGTCGAGAATGAGGGCGTTCATCAGCTTGCCCAGCAGGAACGCCGGGTGGGGGTACTGCGCTTCGGCGTCTGACTCCCCCACAGCCGAGGCAATCCCGTAGGGGCGATGCATGACCGAGACGATCACGAGCTTGTCCGAGCCCGCTCGGATCGCCGGTGAGATCGGCGTGTTGAAGCGAAGACCGCCGTCGGCGTAGTAGCCGTTGCCAATTCGGCGGGCCGGGAAGAGCAGGGGGATCGCGGCCGAGCCGAGGACGTGATCGGCCCCGATTCGTTCATATCGGGCGACGCGCCGCGGGTCACGGGTGGCGCGGAACTCCGCTTCGGGCGCCTTCTCGATGAACATCGTCGTTCGGCCGGAGGAGATGTGCAGCGCCGCGATGATCAGGGCGTGGACGGTCCCCGAGCTGACGTTGTGGTGCAGGCGGTTCCATGGGACCGCGTCCGCCACGAGCCGCTCGAGTGGACGTGGATCGAGGAAGTAGTGGCCGAAACGCGTCGGCTCTCCTCGGCCCATGATGCGCCTCAGCGGCCCAGAGCGGTCGATCCCGAGTACGCCGAGGAGGTCGATCCGGAGGTGCCGTTCGATGCGCAGATCGGTCCAAAGTCGGAGCAGCTCGTCTACCCCCAAGTCCCCTCGGTCCGCTTTCGAGGCCAAGTAAGTGGTGTTGATGGCGCCGACGGAGGTCCCGGCGAAGATCTGGAACGGGGCCCGGTCACGCGGGCGCAGTGCGAGCGCCTCCACGATTCCAGCCATGACGCCCGCTTCGTAGGCGCCACGAGCGCCGCCACCAGAGAGAACGAGTCCGATTTTGTCTTGAGTCACGGGGCGACCTTACGGGTTGCGACGCCGTGTTCCAAAAAAGAGGTGTGCGCCGTCCGCGTCTCGGCGGCCGTCGGCTACTTGATGACCCGCAAGTGGCCGATTCGGCGTACGGAGGCGCCGACCTCGGGCTCGTCAGCATCGTCTTTGGGCGAGGCCGCTTTGGACGGCACGCTGCGCAGCCCGCCGGCCCGGGGCCGAAGCGCCGTGACGACCGATCCGTCATCCGTGTCGCTGGTCGTGCCACTCGAGAGCGTTACCGACTGCGAGTCGTCGTGATCCGACTCCGCGCTGGCGTCCTCGATCCCCGAGTCGTCCGACAGGTCGTCGTCGGCGTTCTCGTCGTCCGTGCCTGTGGGCAGCAGCTCGGCGGGTGCATCCTCCGGCCATAGCAAGAACTGACCGTTCACGTGCCCGTACATGCCGAAGACGGCGGTCCAGGGAATCTTGCAGAGGTAGTTGCGACCCTTGAAGCTCAGGCTCGCCGTGACTCCCCGCTCATTGACCTGAAAGACGTCGAGCCGAAACCGGTAGGAGAAATCGAGGCGAAGGTGATGTTGATCGCGATGGTCGTCCGGCACGTCGACACCAAAACGTCGGCCGTCGAGATGAAGCATGACCTTGCCGAGGTCCAGCATCCGTTCGAACGCATCGCGCTTTTCTTGTCCCGTGCCCATCGAGCCCTCGCTTACGACTGAAAGTGCCATCGAGCTCCCTCGTTGAGTGCCGCGGCGTCTACCGCGCCGCTTTCGGCGCTGTCAAGCGCATCGTGTCGTTTTCGCGATCACGAAAGCCATGGTGCGCCTCGTCCATGCCGTCGGGGCACTGAGCGGGGGGATCGCTCTCACGGGACGGTCAAGACGCCGCCGTCCGCTGGCGAATACCCATTCTCGGCGCCGTCTGCTCCGATGCCGCGGCTCTGGTCGCAGTAGAGCCAGGACGCACCCGAGTTCCCGCTGACGCGGAACGCGAACTGATGCTGCCCGGACGCCGATGGGGCGACCAGCGATGCCGTGTACTCGTCGTTATTGGGCTCCGGGAATGGGATGGCGGCCGGGCCGTTCCAGCCGGGCGTCGGATGGGCCGGGACCCAGGACCAGCTCGCCTCCGAAGGCTCGCTGCCGATCGGGCCGATGCCGAGCTCGACCCCGAGACGCGGATGGAGGTCGACCCCGGGCGTCACCGACGTGACCCCGGCGACCCAGATTCGTCCGTAGGCGGCCGCGGTCGCGCCGGGGGAGAGTGTCGTCTCCGTGGGGAACTGAAGTCGGCACCAGCCCACGAGAACTGGGCAAGCCGGGTTCGCTGCGCCCGGGGAGGACGGCTCGCCATGGCACCAAGCGTCTGGGGGCGTTTGAGCCCACGTTGACGGGAGCTTCTGTGCGTCCAGGCTCACCGAGGTGACGCCACCGGACGGCATCGCCCCGGTGTCATGCTCCACCACCGTCCCATCGCCGACCTTGAGGGCCAAGATCGCCCCCGGAGTGAGTTCGAAGTCGGGAGGCCATGTGAGGTCAGCTTGGTTTTCACCGACCACCACGTATCCCTTGGGCGGGATGACGAGGCCGTCGAGCGCCACACTCCGAATGCCCGACCACAGCGTCGCGCCGTTCAGGCTCACGATGTCGCCGGAATGGTTGTGGATCTCGACGAACTCCGGAGGTGCACCCACCGTCCCCGCGGCGATGTAGAACTCAGTGATGATGGGTCGAGCGGTAGCCGCCGGCGTCGTGGCGAGGCACGCGGTCGCGGAGGGGGCGCACCCATCGGGGCACGCCGTCTCCGTCGTGTCGTAGTCGCAGACGGCCGCCCCCGTGCTCGCATCGCAAGTAGGGTCGCCGTAGACCGCGAGTACCCCCAACGTGCAGGCCGGGCCTTTGGCCGGGCAGGGGGCGGCGTCGCACGCGTCCGTGACGGTGAGCGTGAGCGCGACCGACGCAACACCGAGGTCGTGCTCGAACGAGACGACGTACGTCCCCGCCGTGTTGGCGATGTAGGCGCCCGTCCCCGGCGTGTCGAGGGGCAACACGCGTTCGAGGGCGCCGTCACGTCGGACGGTGACGGTCCCGCTTCCGGTGACCGCCGTCGCGACGATGTTCGCCTTCTCGCCCGCGCTGAGGACGAACTGCAGCGCGTCCGTGTCGTCACCGCAGACGGTGAGCGCCGCGTCCGTCGGTTCTCCCGTCGCTGACGTCGGCCAGGCTCCCGGGGCTGCTGTACTCGACGGCTCGAGGAGATCATTCGGGCAGCTCGAGACGGTGAGCCGCGTCGTGCTGCTCGCGCTCCAGCCGTCCGACGATCCGGGCCCGAGGTCGCACGAAGTCCAGCTCACGCCGTCGTCGCCACTGAAGCGCACGATGATGGCGTATTCCCCGGCAACGGTGGGGGCCGCCACGATACCGACCCATTCATCGTTGTTCGGCTCGGGAATGGGCGCCGACGCGCCATCGTAGAGCACGTTCGGCGCCATCGGTGACCACGCCAGCACCGCGCTCTCGTCCGCCCCGGCGGGAGCCACGCCCCACTCGGCGCGGACGCGGCCCTCCGGGTCGAGGTCCGTCGCCGAGCTTTGCGACGTCAAGGACGCGTTGTACCAGCGGGCGTAGATGGTCACCGGGTCACCCGGATACACCGACACGAGGTCGGGGAACTGCGTCCGGCAGAACGTCACGGCGAGGGCACACGCATCGTTGGCGGCGTTCGGCGTGCCGACGCCCCCGGGCCACGCCGTGCGTTGACCGCAGAAGGCGGTTGGGTCGTCGTTGGCGCTCGCCGACGGGAGTACGGTGGGATCGAGGCCGATGGCGCCGGGAGCGCCCGTGCCGTCGACGGTGGCCTGGTCGAGCAGCAGGCCAAAGGCCGTGAGCCGAAGCGTCCCGGCGAGCGGAACGGCGAGGTCGGACGACGTGATCGTGCTGCCCGAGATGAACGCCGCGGAGGTCGTGTCCGTGAACACGATGAACGAACCCGCTGGGACCAACGTCGTCCCCGTCACCAGGGCCATCGTCCCCGACGGGCCTTCGAGCATCACGCCGTCGAGGTTCAGGAGATCCTCAGTGAAGTTCATCACTTCCACGAAGTTACCGCGCTCCTCCGCCGCCACCTCCGTGATCAGGAGCTCACCCGTGCCGGGGCGGCGCCATGCCGTGCATTCGCCGTCGTTGCAGTGTTCGGGGCAAGCGCTTCGGTCCGATTCGGGTCCGCCGCACGTCGTCGACATGCCGGCTCGTGTGCAGACGTCATTGACGTAGACCACCCGAGCGCCGCCGTCGCACTCGGTACGCGTCGGAGTGCAAGGGTTCGGAACGCACGGATCGTCGGTGACGTCGATGCGGATCGAGTAGACGGCCTTGGAGGTCGGGACCAGGCCTCGGACCGATATCACCCACGTTCCGGAAACGGAGGACTCTGGGACGCTCAGCTCCTTGGTCTCGGTCGTCCCATCAATGATGAAGCCGGCCACCCCGGCTCCTTGGCCATCGAGTACTTCGACGAGGAGGGGATCGCCCTTCAGCCGCGTGGCCGACAACGTGATCAGATCGCCCGGCGCTACGGCGACACGACGGAAGTCGTCGTCACCGCTGCAGAGGACGTGCTCGGCTTCGAAGGGCGTCGCGACGATCGGGCTCGTGTCGGACGTGTCGTCGGGTTCGGCGTCATCGTCGAGACACAAGTCCGTACAGGTGCCCTCGGCGCCACAGGTCCCAAGGGGTGCGCCACATTCCGCGTCGCTCAGGCAGCCGCGACAGGAGAGGGCGATGGGGTCGCAGATCGTGCCGGCGGCGGCGCAATCTTCGGTCAGTGTCGGGGCATAGGCGCACTGGACCGCGTCCGAGACGACGATGCAGGATCCGGAGTCGGCCGGGTAGAGCCGGAGCTGCCCCGCCTCGCACGCGTCTGGGGGCGTCACACACGGGTTCGGCTCGCACGGATCGGGGAGCACCGTGATCTTGCCGGCATTCGCGGAGGCGTAGCCGTCTTCCGAGCCGTCCTGCCCCGGGCCGACGTCGCGGTCGCAGTAGGTCCAAGTCGTCCCCGCGTCGCCCGAGAAGCGGGCTGCGACGTCGTAGTCCCCGACGGGCGCCGTGAGCGTAACGCCGTAGCCGTCGTCCGAGTCGCTCAGGCCGGCGACGCCCTTCTGCGGGGCCCACGAGGTCCACGTGGCGGGTGTGGTCCCGACCGGACCGTACCCAGCTTCACCACGAAGGAGGGGATGGATGTCCAACTGCGCGGACGTATCGGTCAGGCCCGGCGCCCGAACCGCGCTCGACACCGTAAACGATGAATCCTTCGAGATCGTGTCGGACGTCGGTGTCGTCAGGCGACAACGCTCGATGAGATATGGACACGGATCGTTCTTCTTTCCAGGCGACCCAGCCCCGCCGGGGCCGTAGCTCAGAGCGGAGGCGCACCACGACGTCGAGAGATCATTGTCCACGGCACTCGACAGGGCAGGGGACAACATCAGGGACCGTCCGGGCCAGTGCGCGTAGGTCGCATTCCAGGACGCGATGTCGAGCGTCGCTCCCTCGAGACTGAGGGTGATACCACTCGTCGTCGTGAAGAGCGCGCCGTCGTACACCCGGTCGACCGTGACGCCGCCATTGGCTTTGGGATCGACGTTGCGTCCGAAGAGCAGGGCACCGCCCGGCGCGACGTAAAGTGGACTCGCCTGTTCGAAGCTGGTCACCGTGTCGCCGCCATCCAACGGTGACGAACCCGTCAAGGTGATGGTCACGCCCTGCAAGGTCACCGATTCGACGCCGACGTTTCGGACCTCGAACCATTGCCCGTCGAGCGCCCCGACGCCGTTCGGCGTGATCATGACCTCCGACACGATCAGCTCGCCCGCCACCGGGTGCCGGTACGGTGAACACGCGCCCGAGAGGCAATAGCCGGGCGCGCAATCGACCGGCAAGGCGGCCGCGTAGGCACACTCAAAGCCGCCGTCGACGAGCGAACATTGCCCGGCCGGCGCGTACGTGACGATGCCTTGGCCTTCGCATGTGGTCGGGGGCGGTGAGGTGCACGGGTTCGGTACACACGGGTCGTCTTCGAGCGTGGTCAAAGAGAGCGCGTAGTCCATCACGAGCCCGAGCGCAGACGAGGCGACAGCGACGACGTAACCACCGGGAGCGAGGTCCTTGGCGGCTATCTCGTAGTTGCCCGCGTTCGCCGTCGCCGTCACGACGACGGAGCCGTCGGCCCGGAGCAGGCCGACGTCGAGCTCACTTCCGGCGGAGGGAGACACCGTCACGAAGAGGTCGCCTCCGAGCGGCAGCGGGATCGCATAGAAGTCCGGATCCGAGTCGCACGCGTGCAGGCCGGTGACGGTCGCCGGGACCGCAATGTTGGCGGCGGTCTCGACAGAGTCATTGTCCTCGAAGGGGTCCGAAGTGCAGATTGGAAGACACGCGTGTATGGCGAGATCGCAGCGCTCGTCATCGTCGCAGTCGGCGTCGCCTATGCAGTCCACGCAGAGGGACACCGAATCCAAACATCGCTTGCCCACGGCGCTGCAGTCAGTGGCGCTCGCCAGAACGTAGTCGCATTCGGGAGGGCCGGTGAGGTCGGCCCCGGGCTCCGGCTCAATGCAATTGCCGGGGGTGGTGTAGAGCCGAAGCATGTCGCCATCGCAGCGAGGAGGCGGCGTGGTGCACGGGTTCGGGATACACGGACTCTCCGGGTTCACGACGTCGGGTTCGATGACCTCGTTCGTCGGGCCGGCGTCTGGGCCAAGGCCGTCGCTGCCATCGCTACCGTCGCTGCCATCGCTACCGTCGCTGCCGTCGCTGCCGTCGCTTGGGCCGAAGTCGAACTCGGGGAGCTCCAGTGTCGTCGTATCGTTCGGCGCCGTCACCGCGGCGTCTTCGGTGCAGGCCAACGCGGCGCCGAGCACCACGCAGTACCAAAGTCGAGTCGAGCGTACGGCCATGGGTAGGAACCTCCGCGAGACCTTGTACCGGCTCGCACCCTAGGATTCCAGCGTGTCGCGCGGCGGACCCCGTGGTAGCCTCCCTGCGGCCACGGGAGGCGACGCGCCCGGGACCACACCGGCATCGAGAGGCAAGCAGCTTGAAGACCATCTCCCTTCGCTTCGAAGACTTCGAGTCCGCCTTCATCATCGGGTCCCCCGACTCGCGCTACTTCGTCAGCACCGACACCGGCGAGGTCACTCACTCGAGCCACTTCGACGACGAGACCGTCCGGAAGCGGATCCTCGACAAGGTCTCTGCGCCGGGCTGGCTGGAGATCCCCCGCCCGACCGAGGCCGATGCCTACGCCGAGATCGATTCGTTCATCGCCTCCGAAGGGCGGGACAGCGAAGTCGGCCAGGCGCTCACGGCGGGGCTTTCGGACAAGAAGCCCTTCGTCGGGTTCAACAAGGCGCTCGGGAAGTTTCCGGACGCGCGACGGCGCTGGTCCGACGCCCGAATGGCGGCGATACACCGCCGCCTTCTCGCCTTCACCACTGAGCACGGGCTCATCATCGACGATCCGGCCTTCGCGGCGATTGTCGCTACGAACGGCAGGTAGCCTCCCCCGCAGGGGCGCGCTCACGTGCCGCCCCGTTGTGCTACGCTTCGGCCGATGTCGCCCGCCTCCGCACCACGCCTCATCCGCTGCTTTCTCTGGTCCTGCGGCCTCGCCGTCAGCGCGAGCTGCTCCGAGTTCGTAGACCGAGTCCCTGACGCCGGGGTCGACACCTCGGCCGCGTGTACGTCTACGTGCAGCACCGTAGGACTACTGGAATGTTCGACGGACGCTCAGCGTCGCGTGTGCGTCGAGGCCGCGTCGGGGTGCCTCGAATGGCAGCCCGCGTCTGCATGTCCTACGGGGACCACGTGCCGCGACGCCGGGAGCTGTGGCGCGGATGGGTGCGGCACCGACGGGCTCCGCGTATGCCGCGGTGCTGGCGGGTACGACCAGTGCCGGCTCGAACCGAGTGGGTTCCTCGGATGGGGGGGCTTCGAAGCCTGCCCCGCAGGCACCTCCTGCACGGGCGACGGTGAGTGCGTCACGTCCGAGCCCGAATGTCCGAGCGTCGGGCTCAGCCGGTGTCACTCGGGGCTCGTGCAGACGTGCGCCCTCATCGACGGGGTGCTGGCTTTCGGTCCCGCGAAGGCGTGCCCGGACGGCGAGTCGTGCCGTGGCGATGGGATCTGTGGCGCAGACCGGTGCGGTCTCGGCGACCTGCGCTGCGGCGACGCCGGGCTCGAGACCTGCGTCCAAGATGCGGCTGGTTTTCTGGACTACGGCGATGGCGTGCCGTGCCCAGGCGACGGGAGCGTCTGCCGAGACGGGCGATGTGGCGTGGACATGTGCCCGGCTGCCGGTCAGAACGACTGCACTCCGGAAGGCCTGCTCACGGAGTGTGGGCTCACGGCAGACGGCTTCCTCGCGTGGAGCGGTGGTGTCGCCTGCACCGACGGCGAGCTCTGCCGCGACGGCCAGTGTGGGGCGGACCAGTGCCCCGCGGCGGACGCGACCGAGTGCATCGACGGGGGCCTTCGCGTTTGCGAGGCCGGTGGGACCTTCCTGGCGTGGAGTGCGCCTGCGCCCTGCCAAGGGGGCGTCTGCTTCAACGGCGCGTGCGTCTTGAACCAGTGTCCGGGGCTCGGGGCATCGAAGTGCGCCGACGAGACGCACGTCTCGCTTTGCCAGAAACAACCCGATGGGTCGTTCGCGTGGGGGCCGCTCATCCCGTGCCCGGGGGAAGGGTCGGTGTGCCGAGCCGCGGGCGTTTGCGGCAAGGACTCGTGCGACGCCGAAGGGCTCGTCGGGTGCCTCACCGAGGCCACGACGCGGGTCTGCACCTATGACGGCGACCCGTTCCTCACGTGGGGCCCGGGCGACGATTGCGCGCAGGGGCTTCAATGTCGTGATGGGCTCTGTGGCGCCGATGCGTGCGCCGGTGGACCGCCCACCTGTACCCCGAGCGGCGAGATCGAGCGGTGCGAACTCGGCCAGGACGGCTTCTTCGCCGTCGTTGGCCCCGAGCCGTGTCCCGCGGCCGGCATGGTGTGCGCCGCGCAAGAAGGCGGCGCCGAATGCGCGTTCGATGGACCGTTCTCGATAGCGAGCGGCGTCGACCAGTACGCACTCGCGGCCGCGCCCGATGGCGGCGCCGTCGTGGTCTGGAACGCAAATGGCGCGCTCGAGCTCGGTCGTTACGCGGGGGACGGTCTCCCCATAGCGCCCGTGGTGCCCATCGGGAACGCCGGCCTCGGCGCGCGACCCGCTGTCTCGGTCCCGGCCCTTGGGCCCCTCGCCGGTCAGGCCGTAGTGGTGTGGTTCGACCCGGCGGGAAGCGCCGTCCGCGTCCGAGTCGTCTCCACAACAGGCGTGGCCCCGGCCGCCTTCGCTCTCCCGGTCAAATATGACTTGCCACCGAGCACCAGCCTCGCGGCGCTCGGGGATCCCTCGGGAGCACTCGCCCTCCGCCACGAGGAAGACGGACCCGACGGCGCACGACTCTTTGCGAGCCAAGTCGACGCCACCAGCGTCGCCTACAGCGTGGAGTTCGGGCAGACCACCGGCGGGACCTTCCGCGGACTCACGACGGCCCCGGACGGCGCCTCCGGGTTCGTCTCGGCGTGGGCGAGCGGCGCGGAGACCTCGTCGACCCTAGCCCTGCGCCGGGTCGACCTGACCGGAGGGACCATCGATCCGATCCGGCAGGTGGACTTCCCCGAGGCGCTGTCCTCTCTCTCGATCTGCTCCTATGGGGCCACTTGGCTCGTGTCCGCGGAGCGGTCTTTCGGGTCCGCCGTTCTCGGCGTGGGCATTGCCACCTTCGACGCGGGCGTGCAGCCGATCGCGGCGCAATGGCAGACCGAGCTCGCGGGCCTGATCTCGCCTCGACTCATCTGTTTCCCTGACGGCGCCTTCCTCCTGGGCCTCCTCCCCGATACGGGGGCCCTCGTCGGCCGACGCGTCCTTCCGTCCGGGGCCTTGGTCGGTGACACCCTCGCTTTTCCGGAGTCGGACGCGACCTCCCTCCCAGACGGCGTCCGACTGATGGACGGTCGCGTCTTGGTGCTGGGCCTTCAGGGCGCCGTTTTGCGAGCTCGGTTCGCCGATCTCTGAGACTCGGCCACCTCGATCTAAAAGGCCGGAATTGGACTCCATACGGGATCGGGGGTAGCTCACCGCACGAGAACGGCCCACGTCACGGGCCCGAGGAGCCGCTATGAGTTCAGCCCGACTCGCCACGTTGTTCACCTCCACCATCCTCGCGTCGTCCGTGGCCAGCGCGGGCCCCTATGACGGCTTTCGCCTTGGTTTCCTTGGCAGTTTCGGCTTCGGCGGTGAGACCGAAGCCAAAGCCACAGGGGGCTTGAAAGCGGACTCGGACAACGAAGCCACCGCGGGCTTCGTCATTACCGGCCAATATCCGATCTGGACCTACATCACGGTCGGGCTGGAGTTCGGTGTGCTCTTCACCAAGACCGAGGCCATGGACCGGCTCGACCAGGATCGCAACGCCCTCATCGACATCGCCCCGGTCATCGAAGGCAAATACCCACTCCTCGGTGGCCGCCTTGAGCCCTTCCTGAAGATGCCCTTCGGGCTCTCCATCTACGTCCCGAGCGATGATCTGAAAGACGTCAGCACGGGAGTGGGCTGGACCGTCGGCCTCATGGCCGGCGCGCGCTACTTCGTCTGGAGCGGCCTCGCCGTCGAAGCGGAGCTCGGCTGGCAAGGCCACGGCGGTTCCTACGACTACGAGGCGCAGGGCTTCGAGAAGGTCGAATACGACTACGAAGGCCATCAGTTTCAGCTCCGCTTCGGCGTGCTCTGGAGCTTCTGAAACGGGTCTGTTACGGTCGCCGCCGTGAGTTACGAAGAGAAGCGCCTCTTCCATCGCTATCCGTCAGGGCTCCGCGCAGCCTTTAGAATCGGTGGCACCGGCTTTCGCGGCATGATTGTGAACGTGGGCGCCGGAGGCGGCTTCGTCGCGACCAAGGCGCCTCCGACGGTCGGAACCCGAGTTCAGATGGCGGCGCAGGTCGACCGCACCCAACCGTCGGTATGGCTCGATCTCCGGGTGACCTGGGTCAGCACCGACATGTCGGGCGGCGGGTCGGACGGCAGCGGCTCAGTCCCTACGTCCGGCTTCGGCGGCTTCTGGCTACACGCGTCGTCGCGACACGGCGAAGAGCCCCTCTCCTCCTTCCTACGTGACGTCCTCGGCATTGGGCAGGCGATCATTCGCCCGATGACGCCTCCCCATGGCGGCGCCGTCGTCCACGTCTACCGATTCCCAGACATCTACGATGGCGCCGAGCTCTCGGACATCCCCTGGTGGGCGGGTCGCGAGCGGCCCCCTCCCCGTAGGCCCGTCTCGCTCGCGGCGGCGCCAGGCTCCTCTCCAGGCCTCGACACTACCATCAAGGCGTCCGCAGCGAGCACCCGGGCGGCCGACGCTCGGGCGGCCGCCCGCGGGAGCGCCGCGTCGACCCGAGCTCGAGGTGGCGATCCCGGGGGAGACCGCGGCTACGACTTGCCAACGGCAGACGAGATCGATGACATCGCGCCCGTACCGGCCTCCGTCGGGAGCAACACAGGCGTCTTCTTCGCCGACGTGTCGGACGAGGTCGAGCCCCCTCGGGTCGACGCCGTCCCGACCGAGAAATCGAGCGCGTGGAACGCCATCGTCGGCCGCTTCAGCGGGCTTCGCTCGCGTGACAAGACCGACGCGTCGCCTGCGTCCGGCGCACGCGTTCGCGCGCCGGGGCTCCCGACCGTCGAGTATCTGATCGGAAAGAAGGCCAGCCCCGCGACCCTCTCGCGCATCGGCACGGGTTGGGTCGTGCTCACCGCGCAGGTCGGCGCCAAACCTCCAGAGGTGTGGTCAAGGCTGGTCGTCACGCTCAAACCGCCCGCTGGCCACAAGGGCGAGAACGTCGACGTGAACGCGACCGTGACCCGGATCAAAGAAGCCCCCGACGGGGTCGTGATCCACTGCAAGGTCAACAACATCAACGAACGCGGCAAGCCGGGCACGTACGCGTCGTACGTCGAGGCATTCAACAACGCGCAACCGAGCTGAACTCGGTCCTCGCGCCGTCGCTTCGAACGCCCACACCTACGCCGCGTCATCAGCGCTCTCGTTCGATGCCCGCGCACTGGCGCTCGAACCCGGCCTTCTGTTAACGTGGGCGGATGATCCGACACCACCGTCCCCGTCACGCCGTCCCCCTGGCTCCGTCCCAGTTCGCCGCCTGGGCTCTGCGAGGGTCGGGTTTCGGCCCCGTCGGATTCGCCCTGCTGGTGCTCGGCTGCGGCGAGATCATCGTCCCGGCCGACCCAGACACCTCGAGCAGCGGCGATGAGCCCGTCTTCACGAACCCCGGACCGCAAGAGGCGATCGAGGGCGTGTCTTTCGCGCTGCAGCTCGGCGCGACCGATCCCGGCGGCGGCAGTCTCACGTACTCGCTCACGGGCGGACCCGACGATGCGTCGGTGTCACCCCAGGGACGTTTCACCTGGACGCCCGGGGTCGAGGTCTCGACGCCGGCGGCCGACCAAACCGTCTCGGTCACGGTCGCCGCGACCAACGCCGCCGGCCTGAAGGGGACCTTGACCCTCGACGTCACGGTCCTGAACAACTCGGATGACGATGACCAGCCCGACTACCTCGATGACGACGACGACAACGACGGCCTGACCGACGTGCAGGAGGGAGTGAAGAAGACCGATCCCACGCTGCCGGACACCGATGGCGACACGATCGGCGACGCCCAGGACGTGTGCCCGACGACCGCGGACAAGGAGCAGAAGGACACCGACGGCGACGACCTCGGCGATGCGTGTGATCCGGACGACGATGATGACGGCGTCCTCGATTCCGCGGACAATTGCGCGCTCGTAGCCAACCCACCGGTCGCGGTTCCGGCGGGGGACGACGCTCAGACCGATCTCGACGAAGACGGACTCGGCGACGCCTGCGATCCGGACGCGGACGGCGACGACGTCGTCGATGAGGACGACAACTGCCCTGGCCTTCACAATCCAGGCGGTCCGAACGGCCAATCCGACATCAACGGCGATGGCGAGGGCGACGCGTGTGACCCCGATGACGACGGCGACTTGGTACCGGACGTCACCGACAATTGCCCCGCCATCACCAACGCCGATCAAGGAAACAACGATGTCGATTCCCTCGGTGACATCTGCGATCCCGACGACGACAACGACGGCGTCGCCGACGACACCGACAACTGTCCACTGGTCTTCCAGGCCAACCAGAAGGACACCGATGGCGACCTCCTCGGCGACGAATGTGACGTCTGCGTGAGCAGCGTGTCGAATGTCGACGCCGACTCCGACGGGGTCTGCGACGACGACGACAATTGCCTCGGGCTCCAGAGCGGGGACCAGACCGACACCGACGGTGACGGCCAGGGCAACCCGTGTGACACCGATGACGACGACGACACCGTGCTCGATGTCGTCGACAACTGCGACCTCGTCGTCAACACGACTCAGACCGACTGCGACGGAGACGACGTGGGGGATGCCTGTGAAGTCGACGACGACGACGATGGTCGCCCAGACGAGCAGGACAATTGCATCTGCATCCCGAACCCCGACCAGGCAGACTGCGAGCAGGACGGCATTGGCGACGCATGTGACCCCGACATCGATGGCGACGCGGTGCCTGACAGCCTCGACAACTGCCCGGGGTGCAATCCGAATCCCGACCAGCAGGACACCGACCAGGACGATCAAGGGGACTACTGCGACCTCGACGACGACGGCGATCTCGTGCCCGACGTCGATGACAATTGCCCGTTCCGCAAGAACCCAGACCAGACGAACTCTGACGAAGACCCGGACGGCGACGAGTGTGACCTCGACGATGACGAGGACGGGCGCGAGGACGGGGACGACAATTGCAGGACCGTCGACAACGTCGACCAGGCCGACCTCGACCTCGACGGCGCTGGCGACGCCTGCGACCCCGACGACGATGGCGACGGTCGAGGCGACGACGTGGACAACTGTCGGCGAGTCGCCAATCCGAATCAGACCGACCTCGACCAGGACGCGGTCGGCGACGTGTGTGACGCTGTCCTGCGCATCCCGTCGTCGGTCGCCTCGTCCAATGAGTCGGTGAGGGCCCACTCCCGAGGGGGCGTCACCGCGCTCGCATTCGGTGGTCCACTCCCGTGCGGGGCTTCACCCGCCTGCGGCACTGCGGGCTACGCCGTCATCGATCTGGCCGACTACGCGGCGATCGTCCCGGACTGGGTCGCCGGCATGACCGGCCTCGGCGACGCCCACGTCTCGGGTGACCGTGCTGCCTACTTCTCCGCGACGGGAGCCCTCGGCAACGTCACCATCACCCGAGTTGTGTCGGGCGACTCGTCGACACCATTCATCACGGCGACTCAGAGCTTGCCGACGCTCCTCGACGTCCTCGACGGCAGCGTCCTTCAGCTCACGAACGAAGGCGCCAACGCCAAGGTGACGCAGGTCTTCTCCGACAAGCCCGCCGTGACCCACAAGACCGCCCTCGCGTTCCGTACGTCGCTGAACGATACCCCGTTCGTCGCCGACAACGGCCTCGTCTTCGTCCCCTACGAGGTATCGGCGTCCGGGTCCAAGTTCTCGGTGATGGTGTTCGGACCCGAAGGAGCCAAGACGGAACCCCTCCTCCCGACAGGGAGCACCGTCCCCAACGCCACGAGTCTGGGCTTCGAGTTCATCGACCGTCAGCTCGGGACGCCGTGGTGGTGCGTGCGTCGCAGCGGCCAGACCGAGCTGGTCCATACGACGGCGGCGGCGACGCCGAAGTTCAGTCAGACCGTGCCCGCGTCCGATTGCGGGGCGCTCTGGTCAGGTCAAGCGGACACCGGCGACGTCTGGTACGACGCGACCAAGAGCGCAGTGGAGTATGAGGTCGGGCGCATCGACCCGAGCGGCGTCGTCCCGCTGGCGCGACGCTACTTCGCGTGCGACCCGACCGTCTACCTCATCGGAAAGGGCGCCGCCGTGGTCGCCGATTGCGGCAATGAACTCTACGACCTCGTCGATGCACCGGCCGGTACCTTCAGTGACACCTGGACCTTTGCGAACATCAACGGCTATGGCCTCACCGTCGCACGAAACACCAAGAGCGGCCGCTTCGTCGCCGCCTTCCGCACCAATAAGTCGCTAGCCAGCCCGGTCGAAGCGCGCCTCGTCGGCGACGGCATCCAGACCATCGTGCTCACCCACGTCGCTTCGATGGACAAGCCGACCATCCAAGGGCTCTGGGTGACGCGCGAGGGGCACGTCTTCGCCCAGATCCTCGGCCGCTTCGATCCGGCCAACCCGAGCCTGAACTCGACCGTCCTCGTGTCGGCGGGCCCGTCGGTAGGGACCCGAATCGCGACGACCAAAGGCTACGCCGAGATCTTCGAGACCGAGTTGAGCACTCTCCTGGCCCATAATGGCGCGGACGGACCGGGGCTCTATCTCGTGATTGGAAGCTCAGCCACCCTGGTCCAATCCGCCTTCGTCGACGGCTCGGCCGCCCGCCCGGTCGTCCTCGGCGACACCAGCACCGGCCACGCGCTCGTATTCCTCCAGACCTCGCAGGGCGGCTCGTGGTCGCTCTTCGATATCGATCCCGCCACCAAGACGTCCACCGCGGTGCTCACTGGGCTCGTGGCGCCGCCGCTCTCCGTCGACCCCACGACCGACGGGAAGGCCTTCGTCTTCGAGAGTGGTCAGAAGCTGAGTCACGCCCTCGTCCGATCGGACGGCACGCTCGTCGTTACGCCGGACTTCACGGAGCTGGTCTCGCTCCGCGGGGCCGACGGTCTCGCATGGGGCTACCGTGGCCGCTCCTCCTTCACGAGCGAATGGACGGTGTGCCGCCTCGGTGATCCAAACGCCTGTGTGACCGTCCCCACCGCCGCGTTCCTGGTGTATGAAGCCGTCGACGATGGTGGGCTCTACCACGCTCTCTGGTTCGACGAGTCGAGCGTCCCCTTCGTCCCGACGTTGTTCCGCAGTTTCGAGTTGCCTTGAACATGACGCATCGCCCCTCCTCCGCCCCACGTCGTTCACTCACGGTCGGCGTTTCACTTGCACTCCTCTGTCTCCTCAGCGCGTGCGCGACCACGACGGAGGCACGGCCCTGGAACGCGGTGATCCCGTCGGTGCCGTTCAAAGGTGGGCTGCCCGCCGCCAAAGAGCGCCTCGACGTGGGCGATCTCGACGGCGCCATGCGCGTCACCGAAGAACACCTGCTCGCCTCCCCCGAGGACCCCTCCGCGCACTACACCCGGGGGACCTTGCTGCTCGGCCAGGGGCGTTGGGCGGACGCGCGCGACGCGCTCGCCCGTGCCGCCGCCATCGAACCCGACAACGCAGGCGCTTGGAACAACCTCGGGATCGCTCAGACCGAGCTCCACGAGCGGAAGGCGGCCGAGGCCAGCTTCCGGAAAGCGGCCGGCCTTCGGGCCGAGGACCCGACGCCGTGGGTGAACCTCGGCAATCTCTACGCTCGTAGCGGCCGGTACGCCGACGCCAGAGAGGCCTACGACGAGGCGCTTTTTCGAGATCCTCAAGACCAGACGCTGGCGATCGCACACGCTGGCGTCCTGATTCGGTCCGGTGGCCATGAGCAGGCGGTCGAGACCCTCGAGTCGGCGATGCAGACCTTCGGGGAGACGCCGGAAGGCCTGACGACGCTCGCCGCCGCACTCCGTGGGCTCGGGCGTGGCCCGGAGGCGCTCGTGCAATCCGAGAAGGCCCTCGCGCTCGCCCCTGGCTCGCCGTCCGCCCTTTTGTGCGTGGCGATGTCGCTCGACTTCGCTGAAAAGCCAGAAGCGGCCACGGCCTATGAGCGCGCCGTAACGGCCGCAGTGGGGACCGGCGTCGAGCTCGCTGCCGTCTACAACCGAGCCCTCTTCGCCATGGAGAAGGGAAACAAGGCGCTCGCCACAGAGCTATTGACCCGCTACCTCGTCATCGACCCCGGCGACACGCCCGAGCATCACAACGCCGTCGTTCTGCTCGAACGCCTTGCCAAAGAGCCGACGACGGCGCCTGCCACACCCTGAGCGCGGCTCCGTCGCCCGGAGCCCCCGCCATTCGCCGAGCCCCACCCACCTGAACGACGGCCCCCTCTCGCGACGCCGGGCCGACCACCGCAAGGACCGACCATGAGCACACTCGAGCACGTCGACCCCGAGATCGCCTCTCTCATCGCCCATGAAGATCACCGGCAGGCCCGCCAAATTCGCCTGATCCCGAGTGAGAACTACACGAGCGCCGCCGTGATGGAAGCCACCGGCTCGTCGCTCACGAACAAGTACTCCGAGGGCTACCCGGAGAAGCGCTACTACGAAGGCCAGGAGTTCATCGATCAGATCGAGCTCATCGCCATCGCGCGGGCCAAGTCCCTCTTCGGCGCCGAGCACGTGAACGTCCAGCCCTACAGCGGGTCACCGGCCAACCTCGCGGCCTACGTGGCCTTGTGTGCGCCCGGCGACACCATCATGGGCCTCTCGTTGCCGCACGGCGGGCATCTCACGCACGGCTGGTCCGTGTCCGCGACCGGTCAGTTCTACAAGTCCGAGCGCTACGAGGTCCACCCCGAGACCCACCGCCTCGACT
>JADMJS010000337.1 GCA_018780435.1 Myxococcales bacterium | reverse complement strand
AGGTCACCGAAGAGATGGTCGTGAAGATCCACAACCTCATCAACATGGAGAAGCCGGCGCACGCGACCTACTTCCTTCAGTTCCAGACGGAAGAACGGCGCGCGACCCCGCAGGTCTTCATGCAGATCGGCGTCTCGAGCCTCGGCGTACCGGACCTTCGGTACGACGACGACGAGACGTCCGGCGACTCGGCGCCCATGCTCCCCGAATCGAGCGTGGTCGAGACGCCCGTGATCCCCCCGCCTGCGGTCCCGACCGCGCGGGCCGCCCGAACCGGTGGCGCCGATCCCGCCGCGCCGGCTACCAAGAAGAAGTCCGGCAGCGCCGCTCCCCCTCGCGGGGAAGGCGCACCGACCAGCGATGAAGACCGAAACGCCCCTGGCGGTTCCGAGGAGAACGGCTGATGTCCGACCAGAAGCTCGCAATGTTCAAGCGGATCAACTTCTTCCGGGGGTTCATGACCACGGAGAAGGACTGGAACGACGCCGAGACCTACCACATCGACAAGCGCAAGCTGCACAACCGCCTCTTGCACGCGGCGGGTGTGGTTCCGAGCCACGAAGGCGGCTTCCGGGTGAGCGCGCGCGGTAAGGGCGAGCTGGCGGTCGAGATCTCGCCGGGCTATGCGGTCGACGGCCAGGGCAACGACATCCTGCTGCGCGAGACCGAGATCAAAGCGGTCAACCCGTCGGACTACAAGCTCCCGAACACCATCTACATCGTGGCCAAGTACATCGAGGAGTTCACGGACTTCATCGCGTACAAGGAGAACCTCGAGTTCAAGGGCCACCGCCGCGTCGCCGAGCGTTGCCGCATCGACATCGACGTGATGGAGCCGGACGTCACCAAGGAGATCGAGCTCGCTCGTATCTACCTCGAGCCGGGCGTTCGCCGCATCACCGAGCCGAAGGACCCGGAGAACCCGAAGGCCAACGAGATCGACCGCCGCTTCGTGCCCATCGCGGGCGTCGTCGGCTCGAACCTCTCGCCGAAGCTCATCCGCGACCTGCTCGAGCTCATCGCGATTGGCCGCATCACGTACAGCTACCTCTTCCACGACCTCCGAATCCTGACGGCGTCCGACGTGCTGCACGCCCTCATCTCGCTCGAGATGATGCTGCGTGCGCGTTCGGTCAGCCGCGACTCGCTCGTGGAGCTGTTCCGGCTCATCTTCCAGCTCCAGTGGAACATGATCCAAGACGTCGACGCGAACTACCCGCAGTTCGGGTCGCGCAAGGAGTTCGGCGCGTTCAAGAAGAACATCGAGATCGTGCGCGGCATGGGCCGGGAAGGCGACCTCGACTACCTCATCAACTGTATCGGCTACCAGCGCAAGTCCTGTGAATCTCTACAGGATCTCTTCGCGCACAAGCTGGCGCAGGCCGCCCCCGTCTCGGACGCCGGCGCGCCGACCGACAAGATCTTCGAGGCCATCAAGGTGCGCAGCGCGGACTTCGGCAAGGTCCTCGAGATCGAGGAGTCGAAGTTCAAGCTCATCGACATGATCGACCTCATCGACGACGGCAGCGAGAAGGCCCACAAGTTCACCATCGAGCAGGCCCGCGACCGCTACCGCACCCGTCAGCGCCTGAAGTACCCGGACGGGGTCACGGTCGAGGACGTCGGCGTCGCCTACGAAGGCGGCTACGCCGAGTGGGAGATCAGCGGCGCGACGCCGAAGAAGGACGTCATCATGGTCATCCGCATGGACTACGTCCACGGCGACCACGAGACCGAGATGTATGTGAACGGCAAGAAGGTCGGCAACTCGGTCTGCCCGGGCAACGACCGCCGCTTCCGCTGGCGCAACTGGCCCTTCGTCATCCCGGGCGAGTACGTCACGGAGCCGAACTTCAAGCTGAAGCAGATCCCCATCACGGCGGGTCGCGACATCAACCTGTTCAAGATCTGGTTCTATCAGCCTATCTAGCACATGTCTCTCGGGATCTCGGCCGGAGAAGGCTCGCCTCTGCCACCTCCCTCGGCACACTGCGCCGCCAGGCCTGCCGAGGAGGAGAAGAAGACCTGCTCCTTTCACCGCCCCCCCTCACCGCAGAAGCCAAGAAAGACCCGCGAGCGAACCCGCCAATCGAAGGCACCGCTCTCCTCCAGACACGGCACCCGCAGGGGCCTGAGAGCCGGTTCGGGGCCAATCCCCATGGTTTCGTTTTGTGCAGCTGCACCGAACGACACTCTCCGCTGCGGACGAGGAAGGTCGCATGCCGGTAGTGGATCTTTTTGGCGAGAATCTCACCGGCGTCGTCGACCCGGACGAGGCGTCGAGCGAGGTCGAGACTCCGCGGCGTGGTCGCTGTCAACGTCGGGGCGATGACGAAGTCGACCGCGCCCTCCGGGTAGATGACGCGTAGGTTTGCCGAGCCCTCTTCGTAATCGGTGGACGATTGCGCTACGCGATCGTTCAGCCGCGGCGAGAGCGAGGTCAACCATTGGGCATCGTTCATGAAGATGTCGACGTCCAAGGTTCTGCGGTGGTGCCACGTCAGAGCCAGGGCGACGCCGCCGCCGAGTGTCCACGGCGGTGGTCCACCGAGAGGACGAAGGCTGTCGAGACCATCGAGAGCGCGGTTGAGGAGCGCGTGGTCGAGGCTCACGTCGCCATCTCCGAGAGCCAGTGGTCGAGCTCGGGCCTAGTCTCACGCCCGTGAGCGCTGAACCAACGCCAAACGCAGAGTAGCTCCGCGTAGGTGATGGCCTGAGCCACCGCGAAGGAGTCGATGCGCGAGATGGGAACTTCGAGGAAGAGGGAGGCGAGGTGATCTCGGAAGTGAGGGGCTAGCGACGCGTCCCTCAGGCAGGCCGCGAGAGTGTCCGTCGTGATCGGCTCTCGGAACCCGTTATTGACGTAGCTCATGACCAGGGGTTCGGTGGAGGCCATCGTGATCGCAGCGTAGTGGTCCAAGGAGCGCGATAGCAAGGCCCGTCCACCGAGACCTCTGCGCATCGCCGTCGTTCGCTCACATTCGAATCACGTTGAGGCGAGTCGTCCCCACCGCGCCCCAGTCGGGAATGCCACCCGCCGCAGCGCCTCCACGCAACCCGGGTGAGCGAGTCATCGGCCACCGGCTTCACGGGGACGACCTTGCCGGCAGCGTCGAGGACGAGCTCGATCTCCGCCGTCCCGGTCCCCGACATGCTGGCGAGCGCCGCCCGGAGTTGGATCCCCATCACGGCGGGTCGCGACACCAACTTCTTCAATATCTGGTTCTACCAGCCCATCTGATCACAAATGGAATATCGCCTCAGTGCTCGTCGGCCCCGAGGTCGAAGGGGGCTGAGCGCTGGGAGCGGTCTATGTCATAGGTGACCCCCGGGTTCTCGCTGAGCGCGTCGATGGCCGGGCTACCGTCCGTGAGGTGGCCCGACTCGTCGAGCATGGGGTTCGCCATGAGCGAGCCTTCGTCAAAGCCGGCGACGTGCGCCTGCCAAGCGGCCAGATCACCGGATTCGAGTAGGCTGTCCGGGCGGTTGTCGTCGAAGGCGCAGGCGCCGCCGTCGCCCCAATACAGGTTGTTCCGCATTACTGCAGCGCCTTCGAGCGCGCTCACGACGCCCACGTCGTCCTCGACGGTGTAGCGGATCCCAGCGCACGCGGCGCCAGGGAGACCGCTTTGGTCGACGATGTTGCCGATGACGACAGGGTTGCGGCTCGCAGGCCGTCCGGCGCCGAGGTCGTAGTCCTGGAGCGTGATGCCGAAGTAGAGACCAGCGTGGCCGTCTTTGCCGGCGCGCATGACGGTATTGTTCAGCACGTGGGCCGAGTCGGCTGCGTAGATGGCGATGCCGGCGAGCGCCGTGTCCGACACGACGCAGTTGCGAATGACCCCGCCGATGCTCTCGTAGTACTCGGGGTTGGCCTGCAGATCGAAGAACTCCGGGCTCGTGTCGAAGCCGAGCACGAGGCCGAGCCCGCCGCAGTTCTCGGCGCGGACGCGCTCGAAGACAGTGCCGATGGCGCCGCCTTTCGAGTAGGCGCAGGTTGTCGCAGCGTCGTGGATCCAGGTGTCTTGAACCAGCAGTCGATCCGAGTTCACGGCGTCGATGCCTTCCGCGTTCTTGTCGTCGACGGACGTGCCGTCTGGGTAGCCGACGCCGGAGTGATGGATCTCGCAGCGCCGAATGGTGACGTCGTCGACGCCCGCGGGGATCTTCACCGTGTCGCGGCCCGTATCGTGGAGCTCGCAGTCCTCGATGGTGACGTGGCTCGTGGCGAGGTTGTCGAGCGGCGTGTCGTCATAGTCCCACTGAGAGCCGAGGTAGATGGCGTAGAAGCCGCCCGAGACCTCGAGCCCACGCAGGGTGACGCCCGTGGTCTCGGCGTCGACCTCGATGCACAGCACCGGGTCGTTCTCGTCGATCGACACGGGGCACGAGATGTGTGCTTTCTCAGCCGTGGCGGAGGCGAGCATCACCCGGTTCCAGCGGATCCGGATCTGCTCCGGATACTCGCCGGGTTGCAGCAGGATGACGCTGTCATCGCTCGCGACGTTGTCGAGCACGTGCTGAACGGTGCGGTAGGGGTTTCCGGGGGTGCCGTCGCCGCTCTCGTCGCTACCCTCCGGAGCCACGTACAGACCCTCCGTGACGACCGCGGGCGCCTCCGAGAGCGTCTCCGGGACGAGGCCGTCGCTGGTCCCGTCGGATGTGCCGTCGCTGGTCCCGTCGGACGTGCCGTCGCTCGTCCCGTCGGACGTGCCATCGCTCGTGCCATCAACGCTGCCGTCATCGCCGCCAGACGACGAGGACTTGCCGTCCGAACAGGCGACCGCGGCGAGCGCGGCCAGGACGCAGAGACGCCGCGTCATCGGCCCGCTCGGTAGTAGGCGTAGAGGAGCGCCTTGGCGAACCCGGCGGCTTTGGTCTCGCAGAGATGCCCCGCGCCGTCGCCGTCGATGCCCTGGCTCTTGGACGGGCATGCGTCAGTCGACCGGTTCGCCTGACAGATGAACCACACGCCGCCGCTCTCGCAACGAGCGCCTTCGTCGAGGGTCTCGATGTCCTGGAGGTCGAAGATGACGTCGCTCGTGAAGGTCTCGAGCATCCACGTCCGCATGGCCATCTTGGGCGGGTTCTCCTCCG
>JADMJS010000276.1 GCA_018780435.1 Myxococcales bacterium | reverse complement strand
CGCCCCCGTCGCACTGCCGAAACGCAGCGCGGCGGGGGCGTTCGTCTTTAAGCCGTCCGTGTTCCCGCCACTTCCGCCGTTGGCGGATCCGACTCACCCGTTGAGATCGCTGGCCGGCGCGCGAGACTCGCTGGTGCGCAGAACCACATTACCCGGCCGACGAGAGCGTTCGGGCTCCGTCAACGCCTCAGCGAGTCGAAGTGCCAGCCCGGCGCGCGCGCCGCTGCGACGCGGAACGTCGCCTCCAGTCGGGCTGGCGTGAGTACTTCGTCGGGCGTCCCCTCCACCGCCAATTGGCCGCCCTCGATGACCGCGACTCGGCGACCGAGCTCCGACACCTCCGATAGCGCGTGGTGTGATAGGGCCACCGTGCCGCCGGCCGCCACGTGTGCGGCGATCTGGCCGCGGACGAGCACCATCACTTCGAGATCGAGCCCAGTCATCGGTTCGTCGAGGAGCCAGATCGGCGCCTGAACGGCCAAGGTACGAGCCAGGACGACGCGCTGCTGTTCGCCACCGGAGAGCGTGTCGACCCGGCGATGACGCAAGTCGCCGAGCTGCATGGCGTCGATGGCCGCCGCGACGGCGTTCCGTCCGGTGGCCGTGTGTTCATCGCCGTGTGGGAAGCGGCCCATCGACACGACGTCGGCGACCGAATAGGGGAAGTCGAAGCGCGTCCCCTGTGGGAGGTAGGCGATGGTGCGTGCACGTTCGCGCGGCGGCACGGTCGCGAGCGGGCGGTCTCCGAGGACGACATCGCCGGAGCTCGGCGACCGTACGCCAGCCAGAAGCGATAGGAGGGTGCTCTTGCCGGCGCCGTTCGGTCCCACGACGACGAGCGCGAGCCCCGGAGTCGCTTCGAGCGTGATGGGACCGACGATGACGCGTCCGCCGAGGGTCACGGTCGCTCCCGAGACGGCGAGGCGTGGCGGCGAGAGCGGCGTCATGAGGCGCGTCCTCGGGAACGGGCGATGAGCCAGGCGAAGAGGGGCGCACCGACCAGGGCCGTGATCACGCCGAGTGGGAGCTCGACCGAGCGCCCGATGAGGCGTGTGCCGACGTCCATGGCTCCCAAGAAACAAGCGCCCCAGAGCGCGGCGAGCGGCAGCAGGCTCCCGTGGGTCGGGCCAACGACGAGGCGGAGTGCGTGTGGGACCACGAGGCCGACGAAGCCGATGAGGCCACTGACGGCGACGGCGGAGCCGGCCAGGAGCGCCGCCGCGACGAGCGCGAGTCGCCGCACCTGCGCGACGTTCACGCCGAGTGCGGTGGCGACCTCGTCGCCTTGGGTCATGAGGTCGAGGGCACGTCGGCACGCGATCGCGACCGCGATCCCGGCGACAAGGCCAGGCGCCAACAGGCCCACGTGTTGCCAAGTCCGGTCGGTGAGGCCGCCGAGGAGCCAGGTCGTGAGGGCGCGGGAGAGATCCCAGTAGGGGAGGGTGGTGGCCAGTAGCGCCGAATTGAGGGCGCTGATGAACGACGTGAGCGCGATCCCGGCGAGGAGCAGGCCGGCGGAATCGAGGCGCCCGGTCTCGCGCGAGAACCACAGCACCAAAAGCAGGACTGCCATGGCGCCACCGACCGCGAAGAACGGGACGGTGAGTGGCACGGAGGTCGCTAGCCCAAAGGAGAACGCCAGAATGGCCCCAAATGACGCGCCACTGCTCGCGCCGAGCAGGTCGGGTGACGCGAGCGGGTTTCGAAAGACGGCCTGCATCAATACGCCGGCGACGGCCAAGGCGGCTCCAACCCCGAGGCCGAGGAGGGCGCGAGGGAGCCGAAGCTCACGGACCACCGTAATAATGAGCGGATCGCCTCGGCCGAGCAGCCCATCGAGCGCGTCGCCGAGGGGGAGTCGCGAGGTGCCGATCGCGACGCCGGCCACGAGCACCGCCGTGCCAAGCGCGATGCCGAGGAACGCTGCCGACCTGAGACGCCAGGTCCGTCGTGTGTCTTCGGGTGGCGCTACGTCGATAGGCCGTGCGCGCGGCTCGCGGGTCATGGCGGCGCTTGGGTGGACAGGGCGCTTCGGAGCTCCGCCTGCAGGTTCTCGGCGAGGTCCACCAGTTGGTGTGACGTCGTCCCGAGCAGGGGACCCGGAATGAGGATGACCTTGCCACCCCCGTCCACCCATCGGGCGAGCGCCGGATTCTCGCGCAGGCGCTCGATGGCCCCCGGACTCTTCGAGAGCACCACGACGTCGGGCGCCGCCGCGACGACGCGCTCCGCATCCAGGGTGACCCACCCGTCACCGGAGGTCGCGTTCTGAAACCCAGCGGCGGAGATCGCGAGGTCGACCGTGGTCCGTGCTGCGGGGGCGGTGCCGTCGAACCAGGCGAGAACACGCGGTTTTCGGCCGCCGATGAGCGGCACTTGGCGAGTCAGCGCGTCGAGGCGGCTCTTGGCGCGCCCGATCAGGGCTGCCGCGTCGGCTTTCCGCTCGAGGACGTCGCCGAGCACCCCGACTGCGTCCCAGATGTCGTCCAATGTCTCCGGTGATGGCAGCCTCACACTGGGAATGCCGAGACGCTCGAGCTGCGTCAGGGTCTCGGGGCGGCTGAAAGAGGCGGTCACCACCAGTGTGGGGCGGAACGCGGCCATCCCCTCGGCGTCCGGTGGGGCGATGTCGCGTCCGACGAGTCGGTCGGCGATGAGGCTGTAGCGTTCATCGAGCGCGATCGGGGTCCACGCGATGACGTTGTCGGCGCCGAGGTCGAGCGCGACCTCCGCGCAGGTCAAGGTGCCGCAGATGACCCGCGGCGCGGTTGGCGTCGCCGCCGGGTCGCTGCTGCGACACGCGCCAAGGAGAGCTGCCCCGAGCACGCTCGCCGCCATGGCGGTCAGCGGCGGGAGGCCGGTGCGGCGAGACGTCACGGTCGCCACCCCGGGGCGACGTCCTGTGTCGTCTTGAAGTGCAGCTTGGCGACCTTGCGCAGCGCGTCCGGGCCATCGCTCGCGACCAGCGCCCGGGCAGCCGCCAGCACCGGAGGCCCCGCGCCTTTGGGGAGCTCTCGGCCGATCTCCCGCGAGAGGGCCTTCATGCGATAGACGAACTCGGCGCGTGCCAAGATCGAGGCGGCGGCAACCGCAGGGTCGGCTTCGGCCTTGGGCCGCTGTGTCCACGTAATCGCGCGTGCCAAGGGACCGAAGTGGGTGGTGATGACGCGCGGATCGGCCGAGAACTGGTCCGATAGCGCCCAGGTCGGCTCCGACGTCTTCTCGAGGACGCCTTCGAGGGCCCTCGCGTGCGCCCAGCCGAGTAGCTTGTTGAGGTTGCGGGCACGGTCGTAGAGCTCGTTGTATTTCTCTGGGCCAATGACGACTTTATGATGCGTACAGACGGCGCCCAGCTCCTTCGCAATCTCCAGAATCCGTTTGTCGGTCAAAGACTTGGAGTCCGTGACCCCGAGCTCGATGAGCAGCGGTAGGTCGCTGCGACGAAGTGCGGCCGCGACGACGACGAGGGGACCGAAGTAGTCGCCTTTGCCCGTCTCATCGAGCCCGGCCCACGCGGCGGGTGGCGGCGCGGGGTGGAAGGTCGCCCAGCTCGCGGCGCTGCCCCGCGCGGCCGGCTTGGGCTCCCGATCGTCGTTCGAGTCGTCGCCATCGGACTCGTCCGAGTCCGTACCGTCGTCGTCGTCGCCCTCCTCGTCTTCGTCGAGCACGAGCCCGACGTAGTCCTTGACGGCCGTACCTTGCAGAAGGACCTTACCCTTCTCATAGAAGGTGATGGTGACCCCCGGTGCCCGCGCCTGAAAGAACGCGTAGGGTGCCGTTGTGAACGAGAAGCCCGCCGCTGCGAGCCGGGCCCTGACGTCTCGGGCCTGCGAGGCGCTGAGTGGGATGGTCCGGGTGGTCTGGGTCACGGGCTGGTCTCGGTAGGGAACGCGGGCAGGGGGCGGAACGAGCGCAACAATCGATCGCAAGCCCTAAATTTTCAACTCAAGCTTTCTTCGGGTCGTCACGATTACCCGCTTGGGGTTGCGTTTGCAGACCGGGCCGCCCCCGATCATCCGAGTAGTAGGAGGTTTTTCACATGGCTCATGCTGCCAATTTTCCGGCTGCCGACTTCCCACTCGCGAACGCTCAGGCCGGAGGCACCGCGCCACCGGCCCCACAGCGAGCGACATCGCGAGTGGGAGCGGCGCCCTCGAACGCGCCACCGGCGTCCCGCGGCGATGCGAAGTCCCTCGAACCGAACACCACCATCACCGGCGGTTACAAGCTGATACGCCTCGTCGGCCGAGGCAACTTTGCCAAGGTCTGGGAAGCGACCGACGCACGCGGTGAGCGTGTCGCTGTGAAGATCCTCCATTCTTCACACCCCCAGGCGAACAAGCGCTTCCTTCGTGAGATCAAAGTTGTCCGCTCCCTCCCGGCGAACGAGCACGTTGTTCAGTACGTCGACCACGGCGTCCTCCCGGATGGCTCACCTTTTCTTGTCCTTGAGTTCGTCGTCGGCTTCACCCTGGGGCAGCTCCTCAGCACCGGTCGCCGTTTCTCAGAGCAGGCCGCTTGTTCGTTGATGTTGCAGCTCTGCCGTTCCTTCGCGGGGCTCCACGCGCTTGGCGTCACGCACGGCGACATCAAGCCGAACAACATCATGCTCGCGAAATCGGCATCGGCACCGTCGCTGCCCGCACCGAACAAGGCTGGCAAGGAGGTCATCCATCTCGCCCAGGTGGAGCGGAGCTCGCTTCGCATCAAGCTGCTCGATTTCGGGCTCGTGCGCGACGCGCAAGGGCTTCTGAAGCTCCTCGAGCAACACGAGATGCTGCCGGGCAAGGACTTTGCCGAGGAGCTCGACGTCGGCATGCTCGCCGGAACGCCGGAGTACATCGCGCCGGAGCAGCTCATCGACGCCCGTCGCGAAGAACACGAGCCGGCGCTGACGGACACGCCGTCGGACGTATTCGGACTCGGTGTCGTCTTCTATCAGCTCATCACGGGTGTCGTGCCGTGGCCCTTCGAACCCGACAGCCGAGATCCCGAGGCCTACCGTCATTCGATCAAGGAGTATCTCGGACGCCGCGCCAGCGGTGAACGGCCCGAGTGCCCTCCCGGGACCTCGCAGGCGCTCTGGAGCATCATCGCTCGGTCACTCGATCCGGACCCGAAGAAGCGCCAGGGCGACGCGCTCGCGCTGTTCCGCGACATCGAGCGCTTCGTCGAGTACGGCGTGGGTGTCCCGGCCAACCTGGACACCGAAGAGACGGTGCTCGCGTACTTCGACGCCGCCAGCGCCGACGTCGACAAAGAGAGCGCACCGGTCACCGCGATGAAGCAGCTCCCGGCGGCGCCCGTCGTGCCCGAATCGCTGGCGGTCTCGACGCGCCGTGACCCATCGGACCTGATCCCCGCCGCCGCTCCCCCGGGCAGCCGGACCATGATGATGTTCATCATCGTCGCGGCGTGCATCGCGTTGGGTGTCGCAGTGGCGTTCCTGTTCTGAGGTCGGTGGCCGGATTCGAGAGCGCCAGTCGCTCGACAATCGGGTCGTGTTTACCCATCCTGACTCCGTGATCACGCACGCACGCCTCCTCCATCGTCTCAGTTTGGCCGCCTGCACGGCCGTCGTTTTCGGCAACACGGTGGCGGGGTGTGCCGACTCCTCCGACGCGGTCGTCGTCACTGCAGACGTCGATGGGGGGGCCGACGTCACGGACGCGAGCGATGCGACAGACTCCGACGCGGAGGAGCTCCCTGACACGGGACTCCAGGACACGGTCGGCGCCGACGCGACGTTGAGCGACGGCGATGTCGCCGCCAGCGACGGCGGGGTCGAGGGCGACGCGGAGGTGGGCAACCCCGACGACGGCCAAAGTTCCGGCGACGACACCGATGGCGCCGATGCGACCGACGGCGCCGATATCGACGGGGACACACTGGCGGACACCCTTGAGGACGTCGATGGCGCTGCTGATGACGCGAGCGCGCCCGATACCATCGAGCCGCCCGACGAAGGGCCCCCGATCGACGTCGGGCCGCTTTACGACGCACCCCTCGGCATCTGGTCCACGGCCGCGGCGCTCCCCGCTGGCCGGGAGCGCGCCGCGTTCGCGACGCATGGTGGCGCCATCTGGGTCGCTGGCGGTTCGGACACGTTGGGCGCCTCCAAGCAGGACTTCTACGTCTACTCCGTGAGCGGCGGCGTTTGGGGCACGGGAAAGCCGCTGCCTACGGCGCGTCAGTCGCCCATCGCGGCTGTCGCTAGCGGTCGGCTCTATGTCGCGGGCGGCAAGGAGACGCTCGGGACGTCGCTGCAGGTCGTCGAGCGCTACAACCCGGGCGACCAGAGCTGGGTCTCGCCGCCACTGCCACAGCTCCCAACCGCCGGCTGTTGTGCTGCGGCCGCGGGCGTCGGGAAGGCGCTCTGGGCCGTCGGCGGCGAGGCGGGCGCCACAACCGTCCGCTCGTTCGAACCCGCCGAAGGCGTCTGGAGCACCGAAGCCCCGATGGCCCACGGCCGCAGCTACCCGGCAGTAGCCCATCTGCCAGGGCCTGACGGCTTCGGCGGCGAGCTCGTCGTGTTCGGGGGCGCGTCCACGTCGGCCCCAGCCTCGGGGGAGCCCCTCGTGACCACCGTGGAGCGGTATTCCCTAGAGACGGGGACGTGGGTAGAGGCCGGGGAGGCTCCCTTCGCTCGTTATGGGCTGGCGGTGGCGACGTGGAACGGACGGATCTGGACCTTCGGCGGCACGGATGAGAGTGGTCTCGTCCGCGATACCATCTGGGTGTGGGACCCCGCGCTCGGCTTCGCGGCTGGTCAGACGATGCCGCGACCACGGTCCTTTCACGGGGCCCTGTCGACTATCGAAGGGATCTGGCTCGTGGGCGGGCGTTACGCCACGCCGTCGAGCGCCGGGGCGAACATCGCTCTCGAGACTCAAGTCGACCGACTCACCTTGTGACGGCGGGCATACCCCGCGCGGAGAGCTGCGTCTCCCGGATAGTGACGTCCTCGTCGTCAAACAGTTGACAACCAGCACCCTGACCACCATGTTTCGCGGCCATGTCGCCGGAGTCCCGTTCGGAACGCACCATCTCGTCTAGTCGTCGTCGTTCGCGAGGACGCATCGTGTCGTCGAGTTCAGCGCCGACCTTCGCGCCGTGGCTCGTCGCTACGGCGCTCTTCGTTGCCGGCTGCAAAGATGCCCCCGAACGCGAGCTACCCGGTGAGCGCGCTCCGGCCGCGCTCGCCACCGAGTCGCGCACTGAGAGCCTCCCGCGCCCATCAGCCCAGCCGGCTGCGGGCGCCACGGAGTCGCCAGCGAGCGACCCGACGCCGGAACCGGCACAGACGGGCCTCCCGTCGACGGCTTCGGTCGGCTCGGAGCCGTCCGCGCCGCCGAGTGCGGCCGCTACCGAGCCAGCCTCCGCCGAGCCAGCCGCTGCCGAGCCAGCCGTCGCCCGGATTGAAGACGACTCTGCCGCGATGGCGGCTCGACTCCCCGAAGATGTTCCGGGCGCGGAGCCCGAGCTGCTTCCAGGCAGCGAGACCGACGCGGCTGGCGCCGAAGGTCCTAAGCTCGACGGCGCTCTGGCCGCCGCAGGTGAGCCGACCCCCGCCGCCCCCGCAGGGGAGCCGACCGCCGCCGCCGCAGGTGGGGCCCCGGTGCCTGTCGCCGCCCTCGCCCCGCCGACGGGTGGCACGGCGCCGAGTGAGCCCATTCGTCCCGGCGCCCCGCCCGCCGCCATGCCGCCGGTCAATCAAGTCCGGTCGGATGGGAGCAGCGCACCCGCCCCCACAACGGCGGCAGTAGTCCTACCGGGCCTCGACAAGGCGCTGCGGAAGGACATCACGGGGCCGGCGGCCGAAGCCTTCTATCGCCTCCGCGATGGGCGTTCGGCGTTCGTCGGCTCAGCGGTCGACGGTACGTGGGCCACGAACCCCGACGCCGCGACGCTCGTGGCGATGGTCAAAGACCTGCCGACCCATGCGGTCGACATCGCCGACTATCACGTCGACAAGGTCGCGCTCGGCGCGCTGCCCACGCTGGACGCGGCTGTCGCCGCCGAAGCTCGACTCGCATCGATGCTCGTGCGCTACGTCGCGGACTTCCGAGTCCTCCGCCGTATCCACCCGTTCCGATTCACGGGCCCCGAGGACCTTCCGAAGTTCTTTCGCACCGAAGCGGACCGCGTCGCCGAGCTCGCCGCGAAGGTCTTCCCGGATGTCGCGCAAGGGCTTGAACGCCTCTGGCCCAACCGGCCCGAGTATTCGGTCCTGCGCGCCGCGTTGCCCATCTGGCGGCAGAAGGCCGCTGAAGAGAAGCAGAAGGGGCGACCGCCTGCGGTGCCGATGAAGCGAATCGAGCCGTCGAAGAAGAAGAACAAGGTCGTCGTCGCGCTTCAGGACCGT
Source organism: Myxococcales bacterium (assembly GCA_018780435.1). GTDB lineage: Bacteria > Myxococcota_A > UBA9042 > SXOO01. The sequence continues at coordinate 17,310 of JADMJS010000276.1, read as the reverse complement.
CTCCGCTTCGATGGGTACTACACGGGTGAGTCGACGGGCTTCGTCGATGAGGCGACGATGGCGGCTGTGAGCGCGTTTCAGGCTCGTCACAACCTCACTGTCGATGGCATGCCCGGCCTCGACACACTGCGCCGCTTCCGTGAGACCAACCAGACCAAGGTCAAAGCGATCGAGCTCAGCCTGCAGCGTTGGCGGGAGTCCGAGGTCGTTCGGGACGGCGCCTCGGAGTACATTCGCGTCAACATCCCTGGTTTTCAGCTCGAACTCGTCGAAAACGGCGCCGTGCAGCGACGCCACCGCGTCATCGTGGGCGCCAACAAGCTCGACTTCAATCAGGAGGACTGGAAGCAAGGTTTCATCAACCGGACGCCGCTGCTTGAGACCGTCCTCTATAAGCTCATCCTGAACCCGACGTGGATCGTGCCGCCCCGTATCCGCGACGGCGAGATCCTCGTCGAGGCGGGCAAGAACCCCAGCTACATGAAGAAGCAGGGTATTCACGTCCGGACCATGAAAGACGGCTCCGAGAAGTTCGTGCAGTCCGCCGGAGACCACAACGTCCTCGGACAGGTGAAGTTCATGTTGAAGAAGACCGACGCGGTCTACCTCCATGACACCAACAAGCGGAAGCTGTTCGCGAAGTCCGAGCGGGCGATGAGCCATGGGTGCATGCGCCTCGACCAAGCCCGCGACTTCGCCTACTTGATGGCCGACACCCGTGGGAACATCTCGCGTGAGAAGGTCGACGCGATCCTCGAACGTGGCGATACCACGGAGGTTCTGCTCGACCGGCCCATCGCGGTCTACGTCGAGTACAACTCGGTCGGTGTGGACGAGGCGGGCGAGCTCGACTTCTATCTGGACGTCTACGGCTACGATCGCGCCGCGGCCGCTAATGACTTGCCGCCGTCGACCTACACCCGCTTTGGTAGTGGGGCCATGCGTCCGCCGGGGGTTCCCCGGATCCCCGAAGCGGATTACCATCGCCTGCGTAGTCAGGGCCCGGCACCCATGCGTTGGCCGCCGGATGCCGCGGCCCCCGGGACAGCCGTACCCGTCCCGGACCCCCGTACGCCGTGACCATCACGGACCTCGACCGACTGGGCAAGGCGAACCTGACGATTGGCAGGACAGATCGCACTCCCTAGAGAACCCTGGTACTCAAGCCCGCGTTGATATCGCTGTCACGCTCCCGAAAGGAAGGAACCCGCATGTTGAATCGTACCATCTCGCTCGCGCTGACCGCCGCTGCCCTCGCGCTGGTGGGCTGCAAGAAGGACGCTCCGGCCGCTGGGGCCCAAGGTGGTCCGTCCGCCGCTCCGGCTCCCGCTGCACCGGCCGCTCCGGCCGCCCCGGCCGAGCCGGCCCCCGCGGAGAAGCCCGCAGAAGGCGCTCCCGCCGCCGAGGCCAAGCCTCCCGAAGCTCCCGCCGCTGAGGCCAAGCCGGCCGAAGGTGCGGCCCCTGCGGCCGAAGGTGCGGCCCCCGCAGCTCCTGCCGCGGAAGGTGCGGCGCCGGCTGCCGAAGGCGCGGCTCCCGCGGCCGAAGTGAAGCCCGCCGAGCCGGCCGCCGATTCGCCGGAAGCGCAGGCCAAGAAGCTCCAGGAGGAGATGGAACAGCGCCGCAAGCGCATCCAGGAGATCTACACGCTGGGCCGGTCGGCCGAGCAGTCCGACAAGGACTCGCTCAAGGCCATCATCGTGGGTGCGGGCCCGGTCTACGAGCGCGCCTCCGCCATCCGTGCGCTCGGCAAGGAGAAGCGGCCGGACGTCATCGAGGACCTGAAGAAGCTCATCGAAGACCCCGCCACCGCCGTGAAGATCGAAGCGGCCATCAAGCTCTACCAGTGGGGCGAGGCGGCGTTCGCGCTGCCGGTCCTGAAGGACCTCCGGTCGCAGGGCGTCGCGCTCCGTCGCGCGTTCCAGACCGGCTACGACAAGGGCAAGCCGACCTACGACGACAACGCGCTCGGCTTCTTCAAGGACGGCGTGAAGAACGAGAACGTGTACGTTCGCCTCGACTCGGCGGTCGGCCTCATCGAGCTCGGCAAGGCCAAGGATGGCGTGCCGGTCGTCAAGGAAGTGCTCTCGAAGGAGGAGAAGTACCACATCCGCCTCGCCGCGGTGAACTACCTCACCCCCCTCAAGACCGAGGCACCCGTGAAGGAGCTCCTCGAGCTCGCCGCCAAGGACACCGACGAGCGCGTGAGCAAGCGTGCTCGTGACGTGCTCGGCGTGTCCGCTCCGGAAGGCGCCGCTCCGGCTCCGGAAGGCGCGGCTCCGGCCCCGGCTCCCGCGGCCGCTCCGGAAGGCGCCGCTCCGGCGGCCCCGGCTGCTCCGGCGGCGGCTCCGGCGGCTGGCGAGAAGCCCGCTGCCGGCGGCAACCCCTGAGCCCTCGCTGGCGCGGGCGTCGTGCTCGCGTCGGCGTGACTCGGTCACCCCGTCGCGCCGCTCCGGCCGATGGCGTCCACCGCGTGACTCGGTTATGCTCCCCGGGCTTTCAGGGCGAAAGCACCAGACGCGGAGCACGACGGGACCCGAGGCGTGGCCACTACCCCCCAAGGCGAGCTGATCGGTCGCATTTTCGACCGTAAGTACCGTGTCAACGAGCTCATCGGCTCGGGCGGGATGGGCTCGGTCTATAGAGCCACCCACCTCGAGATGTCGCGCGAGGTCGCCCTCAAGGTTCTCGACCATGGCATCGCCGACTCCGACCGGCAGGTGCAGCGCTTCCACCAGGAGGCGCGCTCCTCCAGCCGCCTGCAACACCCCAATACCATTCGGGTCTATGACTTCGGGCGAGCGGAGGACGGTCGCCTCTACCTGGCGATGGAGCTCCTGAAGGGCGAGACACTCGCCGACCTCATGCGTCGCGAGAAGCGGATCCCGCTTCCCCGCACCTGTCACATCATCAAGCAAGTCTGTAAGTCGCTCGCCGAGGCCCACCAAATGGGGCTCGTCCACCGCGATCTCAAGCCCGACAACATCTTCATCACCGAGATCTTCGGCGAACGAGACTTCGTGAAGGTGCTCGACTTCGGCATCGCCAAGTCGACGGAGGGGCCGGAACAAGAATCTCTGACACAGACGGGCTTCATCTGCGGCACGCCCCGTTATCTGTCGCCCGAACAAGCGATGGGGAAGACCGTCGACCCGCGCAGCGACCTCTACGCCCTCGGGGTGCTCCTCTACGAGATGCTGTCCGGGCAGCCCGTCTACAGCGCCGCGACGCCGATCGGCATCGTCATGAAGCACATCAAGGAGCCGCCGCCGGTCCTCGCCATTGGCGCATCGAACGGCGCGGTGAGCGCATCGCGGCTCGTGGCGTCGATGCTCGCCAAGAGCCCCGAACATCGGCCGTCCCGCGCGAGCCTCGTCGCCGAGTACCTCGTCGCGATCGGCGACGATCGGCTCATCGACCTGCCCGGCACGCCGTCGGCGGCGCCCCCGCCTCCGGTCGCCGAGGACGACGGCGGCGCGACGCTCATGTTGGCGGCGCCGTCACGCCCTCCGTCCGCAGCGACCTCGCGGCCGAACGCGGCGCCAGCGGGTGGTCCAGAAGCCAATAAGACCGCGGTGTTCGAAGGGGGTGGCGACGACGACGAGCTCGAACCCACCTTGAATCGGAGCGCGTCCGCGGCCTCAGCGCTCGGGCGGCTGTCAGCGCCGCCGGTGCTCACGCCGATCGCGCGCAGCTCGCTGTCGGCCGCGCCCTTCGCCGACCCGGCACCCGCGCCGTTCGGTGCTCCGCCGTCGGTCGTGGCGTCCGCTCCTACGTCGGCGCCATCGCCGGCAGCGGCGACCAAACCGGTGCCTCCGGTCTTGACGCCGAGCAGCCCGACGGCCGCGCCCGTCGTCAGGGCCAGCGGCACGAGCTCGCGCCCGAGTCCGGGCGACGCGGATTCGGGCAAGCACCCCGGCCTCCAGAAGGTCACCGCCAAACCGGCACAGGCCCTCTCGATGAGCAAAGCGCCGCGAAAGCAGCCGACGGAGGAGGTGCCTATCCAGTCCAAGAGTCGGCGCGGGCTCTGGATCGGCCTGGGCGTTGGGGCGGTGGTCTTTGGCCTTACGCTCGCCCTCATCCTCTGGTTTACGGGAGCGCCTGGGACATGAGCGCACTCCACATCGCGATGGTGGCCCGCATCGCCGAGATGCGGCGGGTCGGTGACGAATCCGGTCTCTTCGACGCGCTCCTCGCTGCGAGCGAGCTCACGCCGCTCTTCTCGAGCGCCGTGGCGGTCGTCGACGACTGGATCGCCGAGGCCGTCGATCTCGCGGTCCGTATCGCTGTCGAACCGCGAGATGAGGTCATCGTGGCGGTGCGGCGTGCCGAGCTCCTTTTGAACTGCGGCAACGTGACGTCGGCGTTCGAGGCGGCGCGTTCAGCGGGGTACGCGGCCGCCGATCTCGGCTTGGCCGGCCTTGAAGATCGGGCCGCGCTCTGTGGCGCTCGGGCGCTCACGCGGATGGGCCGGCTCGATGATGCGACGGGGCTCTTCCGACAGGTCGTGGCGCGCGAGCTACCATCCGAGTTCGACGATCCACTCGTCCCCGGTCTGGCCTTCCTCACTCAAGGAGAAGCACACCTCTTTCAGGGCCGTTATGACGGCGCCGCGCGGCCGTTCGAGCAGGCCGTGGCCCGCTTGCCGAGCACGCCCGCCGCCGACCAATTGCGGCACGACGCCCTCCTCGGGCTGGCTTTCCTCGACCACGGCGCCGGCGATCTCGAAGCGGCGACCATCCGCTTCGCCTCAGCGGGAGCGTTGGCGCTACGGCACGGCGCCGCCGCCGAAGCCCAATCGGCGTTGCTCCTCGAAGCGTCGGTCTTTCGCGGACTCGGCAAGGCTGGCCCCGCGACCGAGCGGCTACTGCTGGCGCTCAAGCAAGGCGAGCAGGCGGTGGCGCCGACTCGAATGTTGTCATTTCCGACCGAGCGGCTCCGGAACCTCGCGGGCCAACACGATAATGAGGCGCTGGTGGACCAAGCGATGGAGCTAGCTCGGGACTGTGGGGCGAGCGGTGACCTGCTCGGCTACATCCAGCTCTGCGCGGTGGTCGCGACTCTGCTCGACCACGACGGGCGTACCGACGCCGCGGCAGCCGTTCTCGCCGACGTCGAGCGCGGTCTGCGCCAGTCCGATCAGGCCGAAGCCGCTCACCTCGTGCACCGGCACTTGCTCGCTTACATCACGCAGTAGGGCGTCGCCGACGCGTAGTACACGTCGACTCGGGCGATCCGAGGAGGGTGGCACCACCCTGTCCGCACCGTCTCGCGGGACCGTATCGCGTTCGGAGGCGCGCATGGCGGTTGAATCGGAAGCCGAAACCGGGCGACAATGCGCGTGGTCCATCGTGACCCAGGCGCGCAGGGCGAAGGCGAGGGAGTTCTAGATGCCGCACGGTCGAAATGTGAATCAGAGCGCGTTCAAGCGTGATGACTCGCGTCCCCCCTTCTCTCGGGCTCGGCTTGGCGGGCTCTCGTGCCTGCTGGCTGCGTCTGTCGTCGCCAGCGCGTGTGGCGGTGATCCCGCTGATCCGTCCATCCCGTTCTCGCCCTATGCCCTCGACGTCCGCGGCGATGGCGAGGGGGGCAACGGGGGCGAGACCGTCGGCCTCGGGAATGAGACGGTGCAGCTCGACGCGCCCCCCGGCGCGAGCGGTTTCAGCCCGGACTTCGGCGAAGCCTGCACCAGCAACGGCGACTGTGAATCGGGCCTCTGCGTCCACTCGCGGAACGGCGAGGTCTGCACCGACACGTGCGTCGACGTGTGCCCGACGGGGTATGCCTGCAAGCAGGTCCTCACCCCCTCGCGCGACGTTCAGTTTGCGTGTCTTCCGCTTCACGTCACGGCTTGCCGGCCCTGCACCGACGCATCGGTGTGCGTCGATGGCGGTTACCAGGACAAGGCGATCTGTCACGACTTTGGCGCTGCGGGCCGCTTCTGCGCGACGCCATGCGACGAGAGCACCCCCTGTCTCGGCGGGTTCACCTGCACCGAGGTGGGCGGGAGCGCCTACTGCATGCCGACGAACGGGCAGTGTGACTGCGACGCAGTCGCTAAAGCTCAAGGGCTCTCGACGGCGTGTTCGCTGGTCAACGAGGCCGGCACCTGCCCCGGGCTGCGCACGTGCGGCGAGGGTGGGTTAGGCCCCTGTGTCGGCCGAACGCCGGTCGAAGAGACCTGCAATGATCTCGACGACGATTGCGACGGACAGACGGATGAGGGCTTCACCGAGAAAGGCGCCGCCTGCGATGGACCGGACCTCGATGAGTGCCAAGACGGGGTGACGGTCTGCGGCCCGAATGGGGTCGAGTGTGCCGACGACGCGGCCGCGGCCAGCGAGGCGTGCGACAACGAGAAGGACGACGACTGTGACGGTGAGACGGACGAGGGCTGCTGCAACACGCTCGGCGCGCCTTGTTGTGCCAACGGCCAATGCGGCGAGCCGTATGTCTGCAAATTCGGCGTCTGCGGCTGCGATCAGAAGACCAAGACTGCGTGCATCGACGGGGACGCGTGGTGGGTGGACTGTACGGGAGCCCCCACCATCGTTTCACAGGAGTGCGGCAGCTGCGGATGTGAGGAGGGCGCCTGCAAGTCCCTCGGCGAGGACCAGACGGTGTGCAGCGCTGGCGACGTTTGGTCGACCGACTGTCAGGGCAACGCGATCGCCCAAGTGAAGGACTGCGGGCTTTGCGCGTGTTCGGCCGGCGCGTGTCTCGAGAGCGCGGCCGCGGGTGTGGCGTGCCACGAAGGCGACGCATGGTCGGTGAGCTGTGATGGCACGCCGACGACCAAGTTCGCCGATTGCGGTCTGTGCGGGTGTTCGGGGAACGCGTGTGCGCTCTCGAATCAAGCGGCGACCGAGTGTTTTGCTGGGGACTCGTGGTGGACGGACTGCTTCGGCAACCCGACCTCGAAGGCCAACGACTGCGGGGCGTGTGGCTGTGCCGGCGGCGAATGTATCGAGGACGATACGGCCGAGCGGATCTGCCAGGGCGGCGACGCGTGGTGGACGGACTGTAGCGGTCAGGCGACGATCAAAGCCGACGACTGCGGGACCTGCGGCTGCCAAGGCGGCTTCTGCTTGGCCGACGAGCAGGCCGGCAAGATCTGCCAAGACGGCGACGTGTGGTTCACCGACTGCGGCGGCGGCGCGACGAGCAAGATCGAGGACTGTGGTGACTGCGGTTGTGAGGGCGGCAAGTGCATGACCAACGCACAGTCCGACAAGGTCTGTAACGGCGGCGACGTCTGGTGGGTGGACTGCAACGGCCAACCGACCGCGATGGCGGAGGAGTGTGGTGGCTGCGGGTGTGCGGCGGGCGCCTGCACCATCGTCGCTCAGTCGACGCTCGCGTGTGTCGATGGCGACTCGACGTGGCTCGATTGTAAGGGCAATCCGACGGACACCGCGCAGGATTGCGGCGCGTGCGGTTGCAGCGGCGGCTCGTGCATCTCCGACAGCGAGCTCGGCACGACCTGTTCGGGAGGCGACGTGTGGTGGGTCGGCTGCTTCGGCGACGTCACGACCAAGAAGCAAGACTGTGGGACGTGCGCGTGCTCCGGGGGCGCCTGCGCGGACAACCCGGCGGCGACGGTCGCGTGCTACGACGGCGACGTCTATAACTTCGACTGCTTCGGCACCCCAACGACCAAGAAGCAGGAGTGCGGTGGCTGCGGGTGCGGCGGCGGCAGCTGCATCGTCAATTCGGCGTCGACCCAGGGCTGTTACGACGGCGATCTCTACAACTTCGATTGCAACGGGACCCCGACGAACAAGGTCTCGGAGTGCGGGGCGTGTGGCTGCAGTGGTGGCTCGTGTACGGTGAATAACCAGTCCGGGCAAGTGTGCAGCAACAATGACGTCTACTGGAAGGACTGCAACGGCAACACCACCTCGCTGAAGCAGGATTGCGGGGCCTGTGGATGCTCGGGCACGACGTGTGTCGTGAACAATCAGGCGAGCACGATCTGCCAAGGCGGCAACGTCTATTGGAAGGACTGCAATGGCAATACGACGACGCTGAAGCAGTCGTGTACGTGCGGCTGCTCGGGGGGCGCGTGCGTCGCCGGCGAGTGCACGCCGGGGCAGACGACGGGGACCGGATGCGACGTCTGTTCGCTCAAGACCTGTCAGTCGAACTGCACCTGGGGCGGGTGCGGGCTCAAAGCCGGCAGTGAGTGTTACTGGAACAACGGCACCAACTTCCGGTGCTGCGGGGCCAGCAAGTTCCAGTATTGCCTGAAGCCGGGTCAGCACAACTTGGGCGACAAGTGCATCTGGAGCCCGCAGTGCGTGACCTGCTCGTTCTGCGGCTGCTGAGCTCTTCGAACGCAGCGACAGAACGCGACGGTGGCATCCCGACATCTCGACCTGTAATCTCCCCGCGCTAAGCGGCGCCCCCGCTGCTTGCTGCGTTCCGGCGCCGAGCCCGACTCGCCACGTCCTCCGAGGTCCCCATGCGCTTTCTCTACTCCTGCTTCGTCGCGGCTTTGGTCGCGCTCACGTCGCCCGCCGCGCTCGCGACGACGGTCATCGAGATCGATCTCGACCAGATGACGTCCTCGAGCGACCTCGTCCTGCACGGGCGAGTTCGAGATTCTCGGGTCGAGTCCGTCGCCGGCAACGAACGCCATCTGCGGACGGTGGTCGAGATCGACGTCATCGAGATGCTGAAGGGCGAGCGCACGCGAAAATCCGTGCGACTCGAGCTCCCCGGTGGTCGGCTCGGGAAGTGGGCCATGCTCATCCCGGGCATGCCGACCTTCACGACCGGCGAAGAGCTCGTGCTCTTCCTCGAATCATTGCCGAAGACGCAGACGCGACCCGAGGGTTTCGCCATCACCGGCCTCTCTCAAGGCAAGTTCGCCGTGACGGTTGGCGAGGGGGGCGTCCAGCAGGTGCGGCGCAACCTCGACGGGCTCAATTTCTACCGAAAGCCCGGCGCTGACCCGCTGGTCGAGAAGAACGGACCCGTCCGGGCCCACGCCCATCCTGCGCCGATGGCTGCGATGCCACAGACGCTCCTCGGCCTCCTCGGAGAAGTCCGCACGCTCGTCGCCCGCGGCGCGCGCTGAGCTGACGGATGCGTAGTACCCCCGCCTGGTTCATCGCGCTCGCCCTCCCTTCGCTACTGGCCCCGGCACTCGGGCGCGCTTACAGCATTCAGCAGACGCCGCTCAACTACACCGTGAAGTGGTCGAAGCTCCCGATCAGCTACTACGTCACGTCCATCGGCTCCGACGACGTCCCCGGCACCTCCGACACGGACGCGATCCTGTCGTCCTTTGCCGACTGGGAAGCGGTCGACTGCTCGAAGGTCTCCTTCGAGCAGCTCGGGACCACGACGACGACGGACGTCATCGCGACGGGCGCCGCGCCGAACGAGAAGAACGAGCTGGTCTTCGTCGAAGACAGCGGTTGGACCTTCGGCGACTGGGTGCTCGGCGTCACGTCACCGCTCACCTACATCTCGGGCGAGATATTCGAAGCCGACATCGCCTTCAATGGCTACCAGTCGTCCTGGAGCACGACCGGCGCCTCGAACACGTCCGACGTGAAGTCCGTGGCGATTCACGAGATTGGGCACTTCTTCGGGCTGCAGCACAACCTCGACGGCGATCCGATGAACCCGCCGACCATGGCGCCCACCTCCGACCCCTACGGCCGCACCGCGAGCCTCGAGTACGACGACGAGCTCGGCGCCTGTTACCTCTACCCGACCGGCAGCATCTTCAGCTGCACGCAGTCGAGTCAGTGCCCGTACGTGCTCGACAACGAACCCGACACTGGCAAGGACTACTACGCTCTGAAGCTCGTGTGCGGCGCGTCGGTGTGCAAGTACGAAGCGGGCGGAAAGGGGATCGGGGAGTCTTGCAGCGGCAACGACTGCGCCGATCCGCTCTTCTGCCAACCGGTGACGGGCGGCAGTGTCTGTTCGAAGTACTGCTACACCGACTTTACGAGCTGCCCGTCCGGGTACGCCTGCTTCGCCTATCAAGGTGAGCAGAGCCTCGGCGCCTGCCTCGAGTCCGACGTGCCCACGACCAAAGCCAACGGCCAGCCCTGCGTCGGGTCCGCGGACTGCGCGAGCAGCCTGTGCGTCGAGATCGGCGGCGCGTACACGTGCCGGCAGCCCTGCACCAAGGTCAACGCGGCGTCGGTCTGCGCGGCTGGCGAGGTCTGCTTCGTCGCGGGCGGCGCGACCGCCGGAGCGTGCGTGCCCAAGGCGCTCGCCCCGTCCGACCTCTCGCCGTCGGGTTTCCCCTGCAACGCCGGTGGCGAGTGTATGAGCGGGATCTGCCTCAAGACGCCCGGGGGCTCAGGACCGCAATTCTGCCGCGACAGTTGCGAGACCGGCTGCTCGGCCGACTTCACCTGCACCACCGTGAACGGGCAGGCGGTCTGTCTCCCCACGGCCGACTTGCCGGCGGACGGTACCGACGCCCTCGATGGCGGCGACGACGACGGTGGCGACACGACGGACGCCGTAGACGCCGTAGACGTCACCGATGGCACGGACGGCACGGACGGCGCTGACGCCACGGACGGCACGGACGGTGCCACCGACGCCGCGGACGGCGCGACCGACGAGACCGACGGTGCGAGTGACGGGACCGACGGCCCCCCCGGTGACACGTCGGGGTCCAGCTCGAAGAAGGGCCGAGGCGCTTCGGGTTGTTCTGCGGCCATCGACGACGGCAGCGGCGTCACGGGCCTCACCGCGCTCGCCGTTGCGCTCGTACTCGTGTCCCTCCATCGTCGCCGACACCACGTCCGAGGGCCCCGTGCCGACCAGCGCTGAAGACAACCTCGTACGCTGGGACCCGACCTCGGGCCCGATGTACGAGAGCCACTTCCTGAAGTTCAACCTCCCGGCCGAGGACCTGGCGCTATGGCTGCGCTTCACGGTGCTCTCGGGTGCGGGCGGGCCGGTCTTCCAAGTGTGGGCCATCGCGTTCGACGCCGCGACGCCGTCACGGTCGTTCGCGCTGATCGAGGCGTTCCCGGCCTCGAAGGTCCGCTTCGAGCGAGACCGCCTCGAGACCCACTACGGGGACTGCGTCCTCACGCACGGGTCCACGTCCGGCTCCCTCGATCGCGCGGGGCATCGGCTCGAGTGGGATCTCTCGTGGCCGGTCCCGGAGCTGGGTCTCCGGCACTTTCCACACGCGTCGATGTATACCGGACCGCTCCCGAAGACGAAGCTGCTCACGCCGGTGCAGGGCACCGAGATGTGTGGCGTCGTCGTCATCGATGGACGCCGCGTCGCCGTAAGTCGGGCGCCGGGCATGCAGGGCCACAATTGGGGCGCGCGCCACGCCAAGCGGTGGGTGTGGGTCCACGCCAGCGGCTTCGCCGAAGATCCGACCGCCGTCTTCGAAGGCGTGAGCTCGAAGATTCAGCTCGCGGGCATCGAGACGCCGATGCTTACGATGGCCCACCTCGCTCGGGCCGGGCATGAGACCATCACGGTCAATGGCCTCACCGAGATGGTGCGGGCCCGAAGCACGCTCGAAGACCTGACGTGGCGCTTTCGGGCGCACAGTGGCGAGCAGGGCCTCGAGGGGCACTTCTCCGCCGATCCGGAGCAGTTCGTCGGCCTCCCGTACCCGAACCCGGACGGCCCCGGCGCCATCTGCCTCAACTCGAAGATCGCGAGCGGCGAGGTCCGGGTGCTCGAGCACCACGGCGGCGTGTGGCGCCTCGGTGAGACGTTCACGACGACTCGCCTCGCCGCGCTCGAGATCGGCTACACCGGCGACGTTCCGCCCGGCCTGGGCCAGGACGTCAAGGTCCACACCGACACCTAGGTCGTCACGTTGGGAGTCCCATGCCCCCCCGATATACTCACTGCTCGAGCTGCGGCGTCGTCTACGCGCAGCTCTCCTGGCCCCGACGTTGTGCATCGTGTGGCGAGCTCGCGTTTCGCAACCCGACTCCGGTCGCCGTGCTGCTACAGCCGGTCCTCCGGGAGCCCGACGCGGTCCCCGGGCTGCTGGTCATTCGGCGGGCCGACGCGCCGCGGCCCGGCGCGCTCGCGCTCCCAGGCGGCTTCGTCGAGTTCGGTGAGGCGTGGCGTCACGCCGCGTGCCGCGAGGCGTGGGAAGAGGCGTCTTTTCGTGCGGATCCGGACTCGGTGACGCCCTTCGGGATCGAATCGGCCGGTGAAGGCGTGGTGCTGCTCTTCGGACTCGCGCGCCCGATCCTGGTCGAGTCGCTGCCACCCTTCGTTCCCAACGTCGAGGTCTCCGAGCGGCTCATCATCGACGCCCCCATTGAGCTCGTCTTTCCGCTCCATACGGCCGCGGCCTCCCGGTGGTTCGCGGGACGTGCGGGTGGCTGAACCGTCGCCCACCTTCGTGGGACGCGGCTCGGTGCTCGAGAGCCCGACGGCGGCGCCCTGGCTCCTGCTCTCATCCGCGCTCAGCTTCGGCATGATGGCCTTCCTGTCGAAGCTCGCGACCGAACACTACGACGGCGCCGCGCTGTCCGTCTCGCGCTTCACCTTCGGCCTCCTCGTCATGCTCACCCTGCGTGCCGGCGGCGCGATCACCTTCGCGCCGCAGCGTAAGGGGCTCCTCGTCCTGCGCGGCGTGCTCGGCGGCGTCTCGGTGCTCCTCTGGTATCTCTCGATGGAGCACCTCGGTGCTGGGATGGCCACGCTCCTCAACTACACCTCGCCCATCTTCGCGCTCGTCTTCTCGAAGGTCTTCTTGAAGGAGGCACTGACAGGGCGCGCGCTCGCGTCGATGGCGGTGGCCGCGACTGGCGTCCTCCTCGTCGTCGAGGGGCAGAGCGCTGCCGCCATGGCGGTCCCCGCGGAGCCCGAGTGGATTGCCGTGGCGCTGCTCTCGGCGCTCATCTCGGGCGGCGCAGTCACTACGATCCGGGCCTTACGCACTGGCGATCACCCCGACTCGCCGTGGACCATCTTCGCGTTCTTCTGCGCGGGTGCCGTCGTGGTCGCGTCGCCCCTCGCGGAGCGCTTTCGAGCGCCGACAATGGTCGACGCCGCGATCCTGCTCGCGGTCGGGATCACAGCGATGGGCGGCCAGCTCACCATGAACTTCGCCATGCGCAACGTGTCGGCGCCGACGCACGGGATCACCTCCCAGCTCGGGGTCGTGGTGGCCGGCGGGCTTAGTTACGTCTGGCTGGGAGAGGAGTGGAGCCTGCTCTCGCTGGCGGGCGCACTCCTGACTGTATCTGGGGCGATATCGGCGGCGTTTTCGCCGGTGCGCGCCCGGCTCCGATAGGTGGAGGCAGCGCGCCCGGATGGGGCACCATCGACGCCAGCCGACAAAGTCGTTATGAATCGCCGCGCGACATCCGGCATCCCCCGGTAAACCCCCTTAGGAGTTCGCCATGTTCGAAAAGCTCACCCTCCGCGCCTTGAACGGCGACGTCTTCCCGGCCTCGGCGCTCGAAGGCAAGTCCGTCCTCGTCGTCAATGTCGCCAGCCGCTGTGGGCTCACGCCCCAGTACACGGGCTTGGTCGCGCTGCGCGCCGCCTACGCCAGCCGCGGCGTCGAGGTGCTCGGTGTGCCCTGCAATCAGTTCGGCAAGCAGGAGCCTGGCACACCGGACGAGATCCAGACCTTCTGCGCCACGACGTACGGGGTCGACTTCCCGTTGCTCGAGAAGCAGGACGTGAACGGCGGTAGCCGCGGCCCGCTCTATCAGTGGCTCGTCGGCAGCGAGCAGGGCGGCGGGAAGGACATCTCCTGGAACTTCGAGAAGTTCGTGGTCGCACCGGACGGCCATGTCGTCGCCCGCTTCGCGCCGACCGTCGAACCGGGGGCACCCGAGGTGCTCGCCGCCCTCGGGGTGGCATGACGGCCTCACCGCCGTTCGCCGCGGCTCCGATGATCGCACGACGTACCATCCACTTCTATCCGGGCGAGCTCGCCGATGCCTACGGTGCACTCGTGGCGCCGCCGGACGACCGGACCGCGTTGCTCGCCGCGTTCGAAGACGCCTTCACGCGCCACATGGGCGCCGGTCACGCCGTCCCGGTCGGCTCCGGTCGGCTCGGGCTGCGGCTCATCCTGGGTGCGCTCGGGATCGGGGCGGGGCACGAGGTCGTCCTCCCCGCGTTCACCGACGAGAGTGTCCCCGAAGCCATCCGGGCCGTCGGAGCGACGCCGCGTTTCGTCGACGTCGACCGCGACACGATGAACCTCGGCGTCGATGGTGTCGCCGCCGCGCTCGGCCCTGCCACGCGCGCCGTCCTCGCGACCCACATCTTCGGAAACCCGTGTGATGTCAAATCAATGGCGCGGCTCCTCGAGGCTAGGCCCGACGTCGCCTTGCTCGAGGATTGTGCACACGCCATCGACGCCTCGCTCGACGGCCACCACTGCGGGACCTTCGGACGTGCCGCGATGTTCTCCTTCGTCGTCACCAAGGCCGTGAACACGTTTGGCGGTGGCATGGTCCTCGCGGCGAACCTCGAGCTCGCGGCTCAGATCCGCGAGCGCGCCTCGGTGTTGCCGGCACCGGCGGCCCTGGGGCTCGTCCGCCGTATCGCGATCGGGCTCTCGCTGTCGCAGGCGACCACTCGAAAGGGCATGCGGGCGGCGCTCGGGCTCGCGCTCCGGACCTTCGACCGCGTCGGCGTCGACCCGGTCGCCTTCTATGACCGGACGGTTCGCGGCGGCACGCAGAACGCCCAGATCGACACGGCCTTTTCGGCCGTCCAGGCGGCGGTGGCGTTGCCGCAACTGCGCGCGCTCCCGGCGACTCAGGCGCGCCGGAACGCGATCGCCGAGCGGCTCCGGCAGGCGCTCGGGCCGAACCTGCGGGCGCAGCGCGTCCTGCCCGGGGCCCAGCATGCCTGGTACTTCGTGGTCGCGACGACCGAGGACGTGCCGGACGTCGTGCGACGGGCGCTCATTCGCGGTGTCGACCTCGGCGTGCGGCCGATGCGGTGCGTGGCCGATGATCCCTCGGCCTTTCCGAACGCGGCCTGGCTCGAGTCGCACACCGTCCAGATCCCGGCTTACCCCGAGCTGAGCGACCTCGACGTCGCCCGCATCGCGTCGGCGCTACGGCGTTGATTCCAAGGGAGTGTCTCCGTGAGCCCCAAGCGCGGTCCCAGCTACGATTGCCAGGCGTGTGGCGCCTGCTGCCAGAACCCGAAACACAACCGCGATCACGGCATCGTCGATTACGTGCAGCTCTTCCCGGCGGACGCGCTCTTTCAGAAGAAGGGCCTCCGTTCCAAGTGGGCGGTGCGAAACGAACACGGCGAGTGGCACATGTTGATGGACCAGGGTGGCTTGTGCGCCGCCTTCGAGGGCCGTATCCGCAGCCATGGCGCGTGTGGCATCTACTCGACACGGCCCGGGGTGTGTCGAAAGCTCGAGCCCGGTACCGCGCAGTGCATCGAGGCGCGCGTCGAGCACGGGCTGTCGCCTAGTCCCTGACGAGCGTCACGTCCGCGGGACGCGGCCCACGTACAGATTAGTGCCACCGAAATTGAAACGGCGCACCGTCACGTCGTCGAGGCCCGCGTCGGTCATCATGGCGGCGAAGGCCTCGGGCGGCGGGAAGGCGGCGATCGACTTGTGTAAGTAGTCGTACTCGCGGGCGCCGGAGAGCCACGCTCCGACTTTCGGGACGACGCGGTGGACGTAGAAGCGAGCGAAGGGGCCCATGACGCCGGTGGGCTCGCCGAGCTCGAGAACCGACACCACGCCGCCGGGCCGCACGACGCGGCACATCTCACGGAGCCCGAGGGCGCGGTCGGGCACGTTGCGTATACCGAAGCTGATGCAGGCGGCGTCGAAGTTGTCGTCGGCGAAGGGCAGGGCCTGGGCGTCACCGACCATGAGCTCGACGCGGCCGTCGACGCCCCGCTGCCGGGCTTTGACGCGCCCGTGCTCGAGCATGTTGGCGCTTGGGTCGACGCCGACGAGCCGCGCCGTGGGGTACGTCTTGGCGATAGCGAGCGCGACGTCGGCAGTGCCGGTCGCGAGGTCGAGGACGTGGGGTGCCGGGCCGCACGTGCCGAGATCGAGGCTACGGACGAGCGCGCGCCGCCAACGGTGATCCATCCCGAGGCTCAGCAGACGGTTCAGCAGATCGTAGCGGTGGGCGATGCGGTCGAACATCTGGCCACTGCCGCCGGTGGGCGCGAGCACCGGGGAGCTCTCGGGCTGGGCGCTCATGCGCTTCGGCTCACGGCGCTCTCGATCACGGCTTCGAGCGCACGACGGGAGACCGAGTCGGGCAGCGTTCGCAGGGCCTTGACGGCCAGCTCGGCTTGCGCGGCCGCGAAAGCGCGGGTCTCGGCGACGGCGTTGGTCGCCCGGACCCGCTCGAGGATGCGGAGGGCGAGCTCGCCGGGGGTGTGGCCGCCGCCCGGATCCTTCTCGATGGCGACGAGCGCGTCCTTCATGAGCGGCAGGAGGCCGCTGTCGGCTTCGCTTGCGAGGATGAAGGGCCACGTGAGCTTGCCCTCGCGGAGGTCGGCGAGCACGTCCTTGCCGGTGACGGCGGGGTCGCCGGTGACGTCGAGGACGTCGTCCATGAGCTGAAACGCGATGCCGAGGGCGTTGCCGCATCGCCCGAGGGTCGCGAGCGTGTCGCCGTCGAGGCCCGCCGCGGTCGCGCCGGCGATGAAGCCCCACCGGAAGAGACCGGCCGTTTTCCCTTGCACGACGCGCAGATAGACGTCGCGGTCGGGGTTCAGGCGGCCGCGCTGTTCGAGCTGCACGGCTTCGGCAGTGACCATCTCACCGATGGTCTCGAGCATGGACGAGAGGAGCCGGCGGTAGCCGACGCCTTCGACGAGCTGGAGGGCGTGGATGAGCAAGTGGTCGCCCGCGAGGACGCTGGCCGAGTTGCCGAAGACCATCCGCGCGGTCGGGGCGCCGCGGCGTTCGGTGCCTTCGTCGATGACGTCGTCGTGGAGCAGGGTCGCGTTGTGGACGAGCTCGCAGGCGGTCGCGAGGTCGCGCACCTCTCGGTCGAGGCCGCGGCCGCCGAGGCGGGCGCCGAGCGTGACGACGATGGGGCGGATCCGCTTGCCCGGGCGCGCCAGCAGGTAACGCGCGGCCTTGACGGCCAGCTCGCCGTATTCGGCGTCTTCGGTGAGCGTCTCCCCCATGTCGGTGGTGGCTTGGATGGCTCGCTCGAGCTCGCCCAGGTCGTCGGCGAGCCAGCTCCGAAGCGCGTTCAGGCGTTCGGCGAGGTTCCCGTGGCCGACGCGGCGCGTCACGGCTTCGAGGGGAGCGAGGACGGCGTCCGGAGCGCCAGAAGAGCCGGGGGTCGAGGTTTCGGACTTCATCATGCTTCCCTG
>JADMJS010000087.1 GCA_018780435.1 Myxococcales bacterium | reverse complement strand
CGAGCCGAGGAGGAGCGCCAGCGAGCCGAGGAGGAGCGCCAGCGAGCCGAGGAGGCCGAAGCGGCGATCGCCCGGCTCCGGGAGAAGCTCCGAAGTCTCGGAGTCGACGCGGACGAGTGAGCCCGGCGGAGGCACCGTCGGCGTTGCATCGGGCTCGCGCCCCAGACGGTGGACGGGGACGGCGGCATCCGCAGCGACCGGAGAGGACGCGTGGCTCTGCTTCTTCCGCGACGCCGCGCACTGGACCCGACTCCCGACGCCACTCACCACCTCTGACTCGATGAGGCAAGCCATGGCCGTCCTAAGGCAGGTCTCTGATGCTGACTCTGCTTCTTCCGCGACGCCGCCCACTGGACCCGACTGCCGCCGCCACTCACCAGCTCTTCACATCGTCGACATTCCGCGAGCTGACGCGTCTGCGAACACTTAGATGATGCCCGCATGCTGCGCGCGGCGAACGGCGTCCAGCCGGGTATGCGCGGAGAGCTTCACCATCGCACGCTGGATGTGGTTGGCGGCGGTCGTCGGGCTGATCCCCAGCTCCTTCGCGACGCCGGCGGTCGACTCGCCGCGGGAGAGCAACTTCAGGACCTTCTGCTCCTGGCTCGTCAGGGACACCTGCAACGCCGGGCGTCCGTGCGCGAGCACCTTGGACGCCATCTCTTGGTCGAGCCCCGTCGTCGTCGCGACGAAGTCCCGGACCAACATCTCGAGGCGCTTCCGGACGTCGACGACCCGGAAGATATTGAGCGCCCAGGGTCGAGTCCGAGACCCGCTGTGGAGTACGGTCACATTGCACCACTGCCGCCCGGTGGTGGTGTTCACCTGCATGTCGAAGTTGCGTAGCGGTCGACCGGCATGGACCGCACCGAGAACGCAACAATCGGCTTCGCAGACCTTGCCGACTTCACTCGTGCCCGCGAACAGCTCATGGCACTGGCGACCGACGACGGCTCTCCCCGCGCCGAGCAGGGCCACACACGCGGCATTGATCGCCGTAACGACGCCATCCCCATCGATCAACACCGCTGCGTCGCTGGTGCTATCCATGATCTCTTTCAGGTCCTTGATGGTCATGATCGCCCCCCGTTGCACGGCCAGGACCACCCTAGTCTGGGCTCGAACACCAATCAATGCTCACCAGGGGCCATTGCACCCGTCGGCTCAAATTGGCGATGGCCGGCGTACGGTGGCGCCGGCGCACGACGTGAGGCCCGTCCGGCCCCGGCGCCCGGGCGTCGGGCGGCTCGAGGCGACGACGGCGGCATCAGAAAAAGGATGAGAGGCCATCATGGGAGTCGGCAACTTCGACTTCTACCCTTCAACGGTTGGTATGGCCATCACCGGCCGGGGAACACCAAACCCGTATGAGAGTCACCCTCATCAACCCGTATTTCCAGAGCCAAGTCCACCACATCGCCCAGACCACGATTGGGCCCCCCCTCGGCCTCGCTTACGTCGCTGGGGGCCTTGAGGAAGCCGATCACGACGTGGTCATCGTGGACGCCAACGTTTTGGGGCTCGACCCCGCTGGCGCGGCAGAACGCGCGCTGACCCACGATCCGGACCTCGTCGGTCTCACGGCCACTACACCGACACTCCCGGTGGCGGCGGCTATCGCCCGAGAGGTGAAGGCCCGACGTGCGTCGGTACGCGTCGTCGTCGGCGGGCCGCATGCGAGCGCCATCCCGCGCCGGACGCTCGACGACGTCGCGTCCTTCGATGGAGTGGCCGTCGGAGAAGGGGATCGGAGCCTCGCCGCGTGGGCGACCGCGTTCGAGCGCCACGGACCGGCGGCGGCCATGCGTGTTCCGGGCTTCGTCTGGCGCGACGGCGATGACGTCGTCTCGACCGGGGCGCCGCCCCCGTTCACCGATCTCGAGACGGTCCCGAGCCCCGCACGCCATCTCCTGCCCATGGATCGCTACCGTACCGTCGACTCCGACCGCTTCACGACCGTTCTGGCGATGCGCGGTTGCCCCTGTTCGTGCGTCTACTGCGCTGTCCCCGAGTTCTTTGGTCGACGCATGCGCTACCGCGCTCCGGCCTCGGTCGCGATGGAGCTCGACGCGGTGCATCGACGCCACGGCATCGACTTCATCTCTTTCGTCGACGACACCTTCACCACGAAGACGCGGTGGGTGAACGAGCTATGCGACGAGCTCATCCGACGAGGGGTCCACCGCCGAGTCCGTTGGATCTGCTTGACCCGGGCGGACATGGTCGATGTCCCTTTGCTACGACGCATGCGCGACGCCGGCTGCGTCCGCGTCGAGATGAGCATCGAGACGGGCAGCGACGTCGGACGGGCGTACTTGCGGAAGGGGCTGACCGAGGCCGCGATCCTGCGCGGATATGCTGCTGCGCGGGAGGTGGGCCTCTCCACGATGGGCTTCCTCATCCTCAACATTCCCGGCGAGACGGAGGTCGACGTGCGCCGGTCACTCGACCTCGCGCTCCGCGCCGACCCGGACTTCCTTCAAGTCTCATTCTTGACTCCCTACCCTGGCACGCCACTGCGGGTCGAGGCAGAGGCCAAGGGCTGGATCGGCGATGACGCCTGGGAGGACTACAGCTTCCTCAATCATGCCATCCTGCGGCACGGGACGCTGCCGCCCGATCGGCTGGCCGCGCTTCACGCGGAGGTCATCAGTCGCTTTTGGCTGCGCCCGAGGACCGCGATCAAGCTGGCGCGGCTCGCCCTCCGAGGGACCGCCCATCCACGGCCGCTCCTCCGAACCATCTGCGCCGGGCTCACGCACGCGATCCGGGGCCCTCTGGGCTTGCAAGCTGGCAGCGAACAGCCAGCCCGCGCGAAGCCGTAGCCGCCTCCACGTCATCGCCGGGGTCACCAGATGGGCATCAATGAATTGATGAGATCATCAGATGACCGAGTACTCCCACAACGCAGTGGTGGCGGTGATCGTAGCCAGCCGTGGTCTCCAATTGGCATCAGATGATTGATGTGAGCCCATCATAGGAGGCCTGCCAGTCGAGGCGTAGCTTCCATCCCATGGGGCGCTGCTACTGCTCCAGGGAGGTCGTCCATGCCTATCGTCACCTTCGAACGCGAACGCGTGACGGTGGAAGTCGCCGCGGGGACCACGCTACGAGAAGCAGCGCGGCGCTGTGGCGTCTCGCTCTACAGCCACGTATTCAAGCTCATCAACTGCTACGGCAATGGGCTCTGCGGCGAGTGTCGTGTGATTGTCACCGAGGGTCACGATCACCTGACTACCCCGACGGACGAGGAGCGGAGCTTCAAACGACCGAGCGCCAGCCGCCATCACGGCGCATTTGGGATCTACGAGTCCGAGGGTGAACGTCTGCCCTGCCAGGCTGTCGTGACCGGCGACGTGGCGGTCTGGACGCGCCCCCGAGACGGTGGACCCAAACCCGGTGTCTCGTCGAAAGACCGCGCCACGAAGCAGCAGCCATGAGCACGGGCCCTCGCATCACCCGAACTTCGAAGTCGCCCCCGTCTCTGGAGGACACATGATCTCTCACACACTGGTCGTACTGCTCCTGACGCAGACGCCCCCTGCCTCATCCGCCGCGGCCCCCTCTGACGACATCGCGGAAGCCTACGTCGCTCGTTGCTCTGGTTGCCACACCGTCGGTGGAGGCGCTCTGAAGGGACCGGACCTCGCCGCGTCGACTCAGTGGCCCCGTGCGTCCTTGCGCCTGGCCGTCGCCAAGATGGAAAAGAACGTCGGGGCGATGACGGATTCCGAGCTCGACGCCTTCACCGACTTCCTGCTCTCGCCCGAGCTACGTCCTCGCCTCGAAGCCGCTCGAGCCGCGGCAGCCCAGAAGCTCCAAGCGAAGCTCGACCCTCCGTCGGCCTCCACGGGAGAGGCTCTCTTCGAGGGCATCACGCGACTCGATGGGGGCGGTCCCGCGTGCTCGGCCTGCCACCGAGTGGCGGGGATCGGCGGGGCGCTCGGCCCCGACCTCACGCACCTGTCGGGAAAGATGGATGAAATCGGGATGGTTTCCGCATTTCAGGGAGCGAACTTCCCGGTCATGCGAGCGGCCTACGCTGGCCGCGCCGTCACGGCTCAAGAGGCAGTACACCTCGCCGCCTACGTGCGGTCGAAGAAGGACTCGGAGGTCCAAACGGGACCGTACTCGCTCGTGATCGGCGCGGGTGTTGGCCTTGGCCTCGCCACATTCGCCGCACTCGCCGCACTCCTCCGCCCCCGAAGACGGCAGAGTGACCGCAACCTCGACCTCGGTAGGAGTAACCAATGACCTGGATCTCGGAGATCTTCGCGCCAAAGCAGCGTGCGTGGGAGGACTTCTATCGAAATCGGTGGGCGTACGACAAGATCGTACGTAGCACACATGGCGTGAACTGTACCGGCAGCTGTAGTTGGAACATCTACGTCAAGCAAGGGATCGTGACCTGGGAGATGCAGGCGCTCGACTACCCACGTATCGACCGAGAGCTCCCTCCTTACGAGCCCCGTGGTTGTCAGCGCGGTATCTCTTACAGCTGGTACGTCTACAGCCCACTGCGCGTGAAGTACCCGACCGTGCGCGGAGTGCTCCTCGATCTCTGGCGCGAAGCGAAGGCCGCCCATCCGGGCGACCCCGTCTCGGCGTGGAAGTCCGTCACGGAGTCTCCCGAACATCGTCAGGCCTACCAGACGGCCCGAGGTAAAGGCGGCTTCCGACGGGCGAGCTGGGAGGAAGTGAACGAACTGATCGCGGCAGCCAACATCTACACCGTGTCGAAGTATGGACCTGATCGCCTGGTCGGCTTCTCTCCCATCCCCGCGATGTCGATGGTGAGCTACGCCGCGGGTGCGCGCTTCCTGCAGCTCATGGGCGGTGTGTCCATGAGCTTCTATGATTGGTACTGCGACTTGCCGCCGGCATCGCCGGAGATCTGGGGCGAGCAGACCGACGTCGCCGAGAGCGCAGACTGGTTCAAGTCGGCCATGATCGCCGTCGTCGGCTCAAACGTGCTCATGACGCGGACGCCGGACGCGCATTTCCTGGTCGAGGTACGGCATCGCGGGACCAAGGTCGTCGTGTTTGCACCCGACTTCAGTCAGACCGCCAAGGTCGCCGACGAATGGGTCCCCATCCATCAAGGGCAGGACACCGCGTTCTGGCTGGCGGTCACCCACGTCATCCTGAAGGAGTTCTTCGAGTCCCGTCAGGTGCCCTACTTCATGGACTACCTGAAGAAGTACTCCGACGCCCCGTTCCTCGTGACGCTCGACGCGCGCCCGGACGGCACGTTCCGACCGGGCCGGCTGCTGCGGGCGTCTCAGCTCGCGGCGACGCGAGAGGACGAGAACGCCGAGTGGAAGTATTTCGTCCGCGACGCCGTGACAGGCCAACTTCGCATGCCGAAGGGCGCGGTCGGGCATCGGTGGCAGTCGCAGAAAGGGCAGTGGAACCTCGAGTCCATCGATGCTCGCACGGGTGAACCGTATGAGCCGGCGCTGCTCCTGAAGGACCACGACGCCGTCGTGCCGGTGGCATTCGACGACTTCGGGTCCCCGACGGCGACGCGGACCACGGCGCGCGCCGTGCCCGTGGTCAAAGTAGACACCGTCGATGGACCGGTTTGGGTCACGACGGGGCTCGAGCTGCTCATGGGCACCTATGGTGTCGATCAGGGCTACCGGGGGCCGAACGGCGAAGGCGCCGACTTCCCGAAGAACGCGGAGGAGCCCGGCCCCTACACGCCGGCGTGGCAGGAGCGTTACACTGGCGTCTCCAGCCAGACGGTGATCACCTTCGCCCGGCAATGGGCCGAGACGGCGGAGCGTACCGAGGGGCGCTGCAGCGTCATCATTGGAGCCGGAGCGAACCACTGGTATCACAACAACCTCCTCTACCGGTCCTGCATCGTGCCCCTCATCTTGTGCGGCTGCGTCGGGAAGAACGGGGGTGGCTGGAATCACTACGTCGGACAAGAGAAGCTCGCACCGCAGGCATCCTGGGGCCCGATCGCCTTCGCGACAGACTGGGGCGGGCCGCCGAGGCTCCAGAACACGCCATCGTTCCACTACATGCACACCGATCAGTGGCGTTATGATCGCCCCTTCAGTGACATGTGTCCCGTCCCCGACGGCGAGGCGCACCCGTTCACCCAAGGTCACACGGCTGACCGACAGGTCCAGGCCGTCCGTGCCGGCTGGCTCCCCTGCTTCCCGCAGTTCAACCAGTCGAACTTCGAAGTCGTCAGCCGCGCACGCGGGGCGGGTGCCTTGACGCCGGACGCCATCAAGGCGCACGTCGTGGGGGAACTCACCTCTCGAAGGCTCCGCTTCTCCATGGAGGATCCGTCGAACCCGTCGAGCTACCCACGCGTCTGGTACATCTGGCGCGGCAACGCACTTCAAGCGTCGGCGAAAGGACACGAGTACTTCCTGAAGCACTACCTCGGCACTCACTCGAACGCGATCGCTGACGAGGACGCCAAGGGACACGTCAAGGACGTGGTGTGGCACGACAAAGTCGAGCTGGGGAAGATGGACCTCGTCATCGACCTGAACTTCCGAATGGACACGTCGGCTCTCTATTCCGACATCATCCTCCCGGCAGCGACATACTACGAGAAGGACGATCTCAACTCGACGGACATGCACACCTTCATTCACCCACTGCAGGCGGCGGTCCCGCCGTGCTGGGAGGCGAAGAGCGACTGGCACATCTTCCGGGACATCGCCGAGCACACGTCAAAGTTAGCTGAACAGTACATCCCCGATCCCATCACCGACGTGGTCCTCACGCCGCTCGCCCACGACACGCCAGCCGAGATCGCCCAGCCGACGATCCAGGACTGGGGACGGGGTGAGTGTGAGGCGATCCCCGGCAAGACGATGGCGAACATCGCCCTCGTGGATCGCCATTACCCGAGCGTCTATAACAAGTTCATCTCGCTCGGGCGCCTGTTCCGCGACAAGGGCCTCGCCGTTCACGGCTGCCACTACGACGTCGATGATCTCTACGACGACCATCTGAAGAACTTCCCGACGGAAGAGTGGATGGGGGTCCGTTATCCATCCCTGCGCGAACCCCGGCAGGTGTGTGAAGCCATCCTCGCCTTCGCGGCGGAGACGAACGGTGAAGCGGCCCACCGCGCCTTCGTCTCCGAGTCCAAGAAGACCGGTCGCGACCACACCCACCTCGCTGCCGACGATCGCGGGGTCCGTATCACCTTCGACGACATCGTCTCGCAGCCACGGCGTGTGCTCACGACTCCGTATTGGACGGGCATCACGCGCGCCGGGCAGACCTACACGGGCTTCGCTCAGAACATCCAAGAGCTCATCCCGTGGCGGACACAAACCGGCCGGCAACACCTGTACCTCGACCACGAAGCGTACCGCGCCTACGGCGAGAGCCTGCCGGTCTACAAGCCGCTCGCCGGCGTGGCCGACACGCGAGACCTCGTCAAGACCGGGCACGAGCTCGGCGGCCTGGTGCTCAACTACCTGACACCGCACGGAAAGTGGCACATCCACTCGACCTACGGTGACACCCTTCGGATGGAGACCCTCTCACGCGGCATCGAACCGCTCTGGTTGAACGACGAGGAGGCCGCGCGAGCGGGCCTCAAGGACAACGACTGGGTCGAGATCATGAACGACCACGGGGTCGTGGTGACGCGCGCCTGTGTGAGCGCACGTATTCCGCCGGGAATGTGCTACATCTATCACGCCACTGAGCGCACAATCGGTGTACCCAAGTCGCAGGCCCGGGGCAATCGTCGCGCGGGAGGACACAACAGCCTCACGCGTGCCCGACTGAAGCCGCTGTTCATGGTGGGCGGCTACGCGCAGTTCACCTACGCCTTCAACTACTGGGGGCCCCAAGGTACAAACCGAGACACCTTCGTGGTCGTCCGCAAGCTCGACCGCCTGGTGTGGTGAGGTAACCCAATGAAAGTACGATCTCATGTCTCGATGGTCTTCCATCTCGACAAATGTATCGGCTGTCACACGTGCAGCGTCGCATGCAAGAACATCTGGACCGATCGGCCGGGTGCCGAGTACATGTGGTGGAACAACGTCGAAACCAAGCCAGGGACGGGCTACCCGACGGGCTGGGAAGATCAAGTCAACTACAAGGGTGGATGGGAGCTCACCCAGGGTGGTGAACTTCGGCTGCGCGCTCAGACTCGCATGAGTGCCCTCACTCGGCTCTTCTACAATCCGAATCAGCCAGGCCTCGACGACTACTACGAACCGTGGACCTATCGGTATCGGGATCTCTTCGATAGCCCCCAAGGCGACGACCAGCCGACGGCGGTGCCGGTCTCGCTCATCACCGGTCAGCCGATCGACATCGAGCGGGGCCCGAACTGGGACGACGACCTCTCCGGGTCGCCGCTCTACGCCGAGAAGGACCCGAACCTCGATAAGCTCACCGAGGATGAACGCAAGATGCTCTTCGAGATCGAGGGCATCTCCATGATGTACCTCCCTCGTATCTGCAACCACTGTGTCAATCCGTCGTGTGTGGCCTCCTGTCCGTCCGGCGCCATCTACAAACGGGGTGAAGACGGGATTGTCCTCATCGACCAGGACGCGTGCCGCGGCTGGCGCGCGTGTGTCACGGCGTGCCCGTACAAGAAGACGTACTTCAATTGGAAGACCGGTAAGTCCGAGAAATGTATCCTCTGCTACCCGCGGCTCGAGACCGGGCAGGCACCGGCGTGTTTCCACTCCTGTGTTGGCCGAATCCGCTACATGGGCGTGCTCCTTTACGACGCTTCCCGAGTCGAAGCCGCGATGAAGGTGCCCGAAGCGCAGCTCGTCGATGCTCAACGCGATCTCATCCTCGATCCCCGCCTCCCGAAAGTACGCGCGGCGGCGCTCGACAGCGGCGTCAGCCCCGAGATGCTCGACGCCGCCGAGAGGTCGCCGATTTGGCGCTGGGTCAAGGAGTGGAAACTCGCGTTGCCGCTCCACCCCGAGTTCCGAACGATGCCGATGCTCTACTACGTCCCGCCGCTCCTGCCGGTCTCGGGCCGAGTGGGCCAGGCGATGTACGAACACGACACCGAGGAGCTCCTCTCCGACGTGAAGAAGGCCCGGCTGCCGATGCGTTATCTGGCCTCGCTCTTTAGCGCAGGCAACGTGGGCGTGGTGGGAGAGGTCATGCACAAACTGGCGGCCGTCCGGATCTACCAGCGCTCCCGGCATGTCGGCGGCGACGACCCAGAGCGCGTCGCGCGCGTACTTCGAGACGCATGTCTCACGGCGGAGGACGCCGACGCCATCTATCGCATGACGGCGCTCACGGACCCCAGCGAACGCTTCGTTCTCCCGCCCATCCAGCGGGAGGAAGCGATCTCTGGCGCCGACAATACGCCGTGTAGCGTCGAGTTTCGAAAGGGAAACTGTGGCCTCGGTCAAACGGTCTCGCCCGACCGGGGCGCTTAGGGAGACTGCTCATGGAGTGTCGATACACTACGAACGAACGCCTCGCCCTCCTGGGGGAGCTCCTCACCTACCCGACGCGGGAGTCCGCCTCACCGCAGCTAGCGCGGGAGCTCTCCAAACATGGCGGGGCCTCCGTCGATCTCCAGCGCTTCGCCGACGAGGCGGAGGCGCTCCAGAGAGCCGAGCTCGAGGAGCTCTACTCTCGGACCTTCGATCTCGCGCCTATGGTCGCGCCGTATCTCTCCGTACATCTGTGGGGAGACGAGAGCTTCCAGCGGGCACAGTTGATGACGGGGCTCCGCGCCGCTTACGCCCGTGTCGGCGTCGACTCCGGCGGAGAGCTTCCGGACCACGTCGGCGTCGTGCTCACGCTCGGGACCCAGCTCCCGGAGGACGAGTGGCGTGACCTCGCCACCTTCGCGATCCTCCCCGCCGTCCGACTCATGCGCGACGCGCTCCTGGAGTGCCGGACGCCGTACCGGCACCTCGTGGCGGCGGCCTTCGCCGAAGTCGCGGACTCGATCGGGGTCAGCCTGGAGGACGCCAGCGCGTTCCCAGCGCCCACGCAACGCCCGCCGGGCGATGGCCGGCCCTCCTGCTCCATCGCCCCCCCCGGTGCCCGGGCCCCCTCCGGCACCACTGCCCCGCGCGACGACGTCGCTCACCTGCGCGCGTCTCAGGAGGCCGGCCATGCTTGAGGCGTTTCTCTACGTCGGCTTCCCGTACCTCGCGCTCACGCTCTTGGTCGTCGGCACCGCCTATCGCTTCCTGTTTCGGCGTTACACCGTCTCGTCGCTGTCATCGCAGGTCCTGGAGAGTCGGGCCCTCGCCTTCGGTTCGGTGCCCTGGCACCTCGGGATTCTCGTCGTCCTCGCGGGACACCTGCTCCCGTTCCTGGCCCCGGGTCTCTGGCAGTCCCTCGTCGCGTCGGCCGCTGCGCTGCTCGTGATCGAGGTGGTCGGTATGGCCGCGGCGATCTTGGCCTTCCTCGGGATCGTGGTCCTGCTCGCGCGCCGGGTGCTCGTGGCACGTCTACAGGGCGTCACCACGGCGGTCGATCTGGTCGTCCTGATTCTCCTCGCCGCGCAAGTGCTCCTGGGGATCCTCGTCGCCGCGCTCTATCCGTGGGGCGCGGCGTGGGCGCCAGGCACGCTCATGCGCTATTTGCACGGCCTCTTCACCCTCAGCCCGGACATGCTGCTCGTGAGCGAGATGCCGGCGGCGATCAAGGCTCACGTCGTGCTCGCGTTCGGGCTCTTCGCGCTCGTGCCCTTCTCGCGACTTGTTCACGCCTTCGTAGTTCCGCTGGAGTATCTCGTCCGTCCTTTTCAGCGCGTGATCTGGACCAACGTGAGGCGGGCCGAACGGCTCAGTGAGCTGCCGGGAGGGGATCCGGAAGAAGGCCGTCGCGGGCTCGTTCGCGGCCTCGCTGGCGTCGGCGGAGCTATGGCGCTCATGGCCATCGGCGTCTTCGACAAGCTCGCGCGCTTCGTCAAGGGCGACTCGATGTCCAAGCAGGAGAAGGAGACTCTGCTCTCGCACAAGCTCGAACGGCTGGAGCAGACCGCCGAGCAGCGCTCGCTCGAGCTCGAGCGCATGCGGACCACCCTCATCCCCGTCGCGAAGCTCGGCGACCTGAAGTCGGCGTCCGGCAAGTACTTCATCGACTTCGAGATGCGGGCGGCGCTGGCCTTCAAGGATGAGCTCGGCGTACCCATCCTCATCTCGGCCAAGTGCACCCACCTCGGGTGCACGGTCGGCAGTCAAGTTGACGACCAGGGCCGGATTCTCTGCCCTTGTCACGTGTCGTACTTCAACGTGAAGACGGGCCAGCCGAACGAAGGGGCGCCGGCCAAAGCGCCTCTCCCGCACCTCGCGTGGGCGCTGCGGGCGCCGGACGGCAAGGTCGTCGCATCGCGCGCACCCGGCGGCGAGATCCAAGGGACATTCAACCCCGAGCTGGTCGATCACGACGTTTGTGTGACACAAGCTTCGGAAAGGGGCGAGGCATGAGTGAGCCAAGTCGGATCGGACGCGGGGTCCGCTTCCTCGCAGAGCGTTTCCCCATGGAGAAGCTCAACTTCCACTCCATGGTGGCCAAGAAGGAAGTGCCGGTCCACCGGATGAGCTGGGCCTACTACATGGGCGGGCTGGTGCTCTTCTTCTTCGGCATCCAAGTCATGACGGGGATCGCGCTCCTCTTCTACTATCAGCCGAGTGTGAGTGACGCGCATGCCTCCGTCGAGTACCTGACGCGCAACGTCGCGGGTGGGGCACTCATCCGGAATGTCCACGCGTGGTCGAGCTCGGCGATGATCTTCACCCTCCTCGTTCACGTCCTCACCGCCTTCGCCATGAAAGGATTCGAGCGGCCCCGCGAGATCACATGGGTCTCCGGTGTGCTCCTCCTGCTCCTGACGTTCGCGTTTGGGTTCACCGGATACCTCCTGCCGTGGCACCAGATCGCCGTCAATGCGACGAAGGTCGGGCTCCAGTCCATCGAACAGCTCGGCGAGTATCTGCCTGGGGCGCTCGCCCAGATCCCGACCAAGATTCGGGTGGCCATTCAGGGTGAAGCAGCCGTGGGTCAGGCCACACTCTCGCGCTTCTTCGCAGCCCACGTGGTGCTGCTCCCGCTCGCCACCTTCGCCGTCCTCGGGCTACACCTCTTTCAGGTTCAGATCCACGGCATGAGCCCGGGCGTGGACAAGCCGACGACCCGCTCAGAACGCTTCTTTCCCTTCTTCGTGCTGAAGGACTTCCGAGTGTGGGGGGTGGTGATGTTCGTCCTGGCGACGATCGCACTCTGCATACCGTTCGAGTCCTTCTTCAGCTTCCCGCTCTTCGAACCCTACGACCCGCTCGGCTCCACTCCGGACGGTATCAAACCCGAGTGGTACTTCCTCTTCCTGTACTACCCACTTGAGCTACTGCCCTTCTGGCTCGTGAACCTGATCATGATGGTGGCGGTTGGGATCCTGCTCACGGCCCCGATCGTGTTTCGGGGGACCAGCCGGCGTGTGCTCACGACCATCGCGGTGCTGGTGGCGGTGTATCTCCTCGTATCCACGGTATTTGGGCAACAGATCTACGACATGATCAAGGGAGGCCACTGACATGCGCGGACTCGTGCTCACACTCTGGCTTCTGCCATCGGTGGCGCTCGCTTACCCGGAGTTCCAGAAGTTCTCGCAAGTCACCTCTGGGAGGGGAGTCAACTGTGCCATGTGCCACGCCCACCCCGATGGCCCGGACGGCGTCAAGGCGGGACAGATCGGCTCGCTCGACGCCGCGGCACTCGACCGTCTGAACCAAGCACGCATCGCGTTCGAGCCGGGCCTCAGCGTGGATAGCCCCATCTTGAACGCGTTCGGTGACGAGATCATCAAGACGGTCGGCAAGAAGGCCGTCCTCGCTATGCGCGCGGACCCCGCAGCCCTCGCTACCGCGATGATCCTGACGGATCTCGACGGCGATGGGATCATGGATGGCGACGAGTATCTGGACGGGACCCACCCGCTCGATCCGAACCACGGTGATCCGTGGAAGCTCGCAGTGGTGAACCTCGGCAGGCACAAACTCGATCTGCTCCTCCTCGCCCTCGCGACCGTCCTCGGGCTCTACGGTCTCGGACACATCTTGCGCTGGTTTGGCCATGAAGCCGACGTCGCACTCGGGAAGGGCTCCCGGCCAAAACAATGAGAGCCCTAAGCCACTGAACTGCTCTTGCAGGGCAAGGAGAGGATAGACCACCATGGAGCCCGATAGACGAATCGGAGTTCGCGTTCTCGCCGCCAACACACTCGCATTCACAATCTGTTTCGCAGTCTGGATGATGAATGGCGTCCTCGTGACGCATCTCGTCGACACACAGACCTTTACCTTCGACAAAGCGCAGTTCGGCTGGCTCATCGGCATCCCGGTACTCACCGGGTCGATCTTGCGCCTCCCCGTCGGCATCCTCACCGACCGCTACGGTGGACGCCGCATCTTCACGGGAGTGATGCTGATCTCGGCGCCGTTCTGTTGGCTCGTGGGGGAGACAGACTCCTTTGCCGGGTTGGCCTGGGCGAGCCTCGGCTTCGGCGTCTCCGGCACCTCCTTCGCCGTCGGCATCGCCTATTCCGCCCTCTTCTTCCCTCGCGAACGTCAAGGGACCGCGCTCGGCATCTTCGGGGCCGGAAACGCGGGCGCCGGCCTCACGAGCCTGATGGCCCCCTCGCTCCTCCGCGTGTTGACCAACGACGGCGCCAACCCGGAAGGGTGGCGCGCTCTGCCGAAGATCTATGCGGGGGTTCTCGCGCTGACGGCGGTACTGTTCTGGTTCACCACCGTCGAGCGGCGCGATGAGACCGCAGGGCGAAAGACGCTGAGGCAGAACCTCGCGCCGCTCGGCAACATGCGCGTGTGGCGCTTCGGGCTCTACTACTTCCTCGTATTCGGAGGGTTCGTCGCACTGTCGCAATGGCTCATCCCCTACTATGTGAGCGTCTACGCCGTATCGGTGGCCCTCGCCGGGTTGCTGGCCTCCATCTTCACATTTCCCTCCGGTATCATTCGTGCGCTCGGAGGTTACCTGTCCGATCGGTTCGGAGCCCGAACCGTCATGTACTGGGTGCTCGGTGGCTGTGCGGTCCTAGCGACGATGCTCATCGTCCCGCGTATGGACATCCATGCGAACGGCGAAGGCGTGCTCGCACCGGCTGCTGGCGTCGTCGAGTCCGTGTCCGCCACAGCCATCGTGGTGAGCGGCAAGGTCCTCCCCTTGCGGCCCCGCGCCGAGACGGCCCGACCGAGCTACGATAATGAGACTCTCGTGTGGCCCACGGCGGAGACGTGGCAGGAGCCCGTCGTGAAGGCCGGTGACACGGTCGTCAAGAGACAGCTCCTCGCCCGGGGCGTGTCGCACATCTACTTCCAAGCCAACATCTGGATCTTCACCGCGATCGCTTGCGCCATCGGGCTGCTGATGGGCATCGGCAAGGCGGCCGTCTACAAGCACATCCCTGAGTATTTCCCCCACGACGTCGGCGTCGTCGGCGGCATCGTCGGTGTCCTTGGCGGTCTGGGCGGCTTCGTATGCCCGATCCTCTTCGGCTACCTCCTCCGCGGCTCAGGCCTCTGGACGACGGCGTGGATGTTCCTCGCGCTGCTATCAGCCGTGTCACTCGTCTGGATGCATCTCGTCGTCCGCCGAATGGTCGCCCGCCATGCCCCCCACGTGGCGGAAGCCCTCGAACACCCTCAACCCGGAAGTGAGAACCACCCATGAGTATGGCGCCAGTACGCACCGATCCCTCGCCACGCCTCGACCTCGCCGAGTGGGATCCGGAGAACACCGGCCAATGGGAGAGCGGCGGTAAACGGGTCGCCTTTCGAAATCTCGCGCTCTCGATCCCGGCACTGTCGTGCGCATTCGCGGTGTGGATGTACTGGTCCATCATCACGGTCCAGATGCAGAAGCTGGGCGTCGTCTTCGATCCCGATCCCGGCCGCAACAAGGAGCTCTTCTACGTTCTCACCGCCATCGCAGGACTCTCTGGCGCCACGCTCCGAATCCCAAACTCGTTCTTCGTCGCCCTCTCGGGGGGCCGCAACGTCGTCGCCGTCACCACAGCGCTCCTCATCCTGCCCGCCCTCGGGGTCGGTCTCGCACTGAAGGACACGACGACGCCGTTCTCCACCTACGCCATCCTCGCGGCGCTCTCAGGGCTGGGCGGGGGCGCCTTCGCATCGTCGATGTCGAACATCAGCTTCTTCTTCCCGAAGCGGATGCAAGGCCTCGCGCTCGGGCTCAACGCCGGGATCGGGAACCTCGGAGTGAGCCTGATGCAGGTGCTCCTACCCTGGGCGATGTCCGTCCCGCTCTTTGGCGCCTTGGGCGGCGACGCCCGCCCGCTCGCCGGCGGAGTCACGTGGATCCAGAACTGTGGGCTCGTGTGGGTACCCATCTTGACTGCCCTCGCCGTCGCCGCGTGGTTCGGTATGGACAACCTGCCGCGCCACGCCACGGGCAACATCGCCACGGCGCTTGGGCGAATGATCTGGCTCACCGTCCTCGGATTCGCCGCCGCCGCCGCCGGCCTCTACTTACTCGTAGGCGTCGGGCTCTCCATGTGGATCGTCCTGCCCATCACGGTCGTCCTCACTCTCGCTGTGATGAAGACAGCGACACCGTCCTCAGTGCGGCAGAACCTCACGCATCAGTTCTCAATGTTCGGAAATCGTCATACTTGGATCATGACCATCCTGTACATGATGACCTTCGGTAGCTTCATAGGCTTCTCGGCGGCCTTCCCGAAGCTCATCCAGGACGTGTTCGGTTACCTCCCCGATGGCACGCAGAACCCGAACGCCCCGAGCCCCTTCGCCTACGCATGGCTCGGTCCGCTGGTCGGTTCCGTCGCGCGAACCATCGGAGGGTGGGCCTCCGATAAGCTTGGCGGCGCTCGCGTCACCCAGTGGGCGACGGTCGTCATGATCGGAGCGGCCATCGGCGCCGGTGCAATGGTGAAGGCGGCCGGCGCCGCCCCGGCTCCAGAGGCGCACTTTGGCACCTTCCTGGTTCTCTTCCTCTTGCTCTTCGTCACGAGCGGTGTCGGAAACGGATCGACCTTCCGCAGTATCCCTTTCATCTTCCCGAAGGAGTTGGCTGGGCCCGTGCTCGGGTGGACCAGCGCGATCGCGGCCTACGGCGCTTTCATCATTCCGACCATCTTCGGCTCCCAGATCAAGGCGGGCACGCCCGAAGTCGCCTTCTACGGCTTCTCGGGGTTCTACGTCCTCTGCCTCGTATTGAACTTCGTCTTCTACGCTCGAAAGAACGCGCCAACCCCCTGCTAACCTCCCACGCGGAGGTCGCCGAGCCCGCTTTTCGGGCGCCGCACGTGACTCGACGCCCGACTTTCGGCAAGCTGCCACGCCTGCCCTAAGCAACCCGCGCCCTGGAGGCCCCTCGTGAAGCACTTCCCCGTTCTGGCCCTCGTGGCCGCCTTCGGCTGTGAAGCCATCAGCAGCGCCGCCGGCAATGAAGAAGCCAAGGCGCTTGCGAACGACGCTGCCCTCTCCGTCGACAGCGCCTTGAAGGAGAGCGCGTTGCTCCTCGCGATGACCGACGGGAGCGAGCCGGATACGACGCCCGAGACGGCGGCAGCGACCGCGGCCAGCAAGGCGACGACGGTCTTCACGCCGACGAGCTGCGTCACAGCGACCGCCAGCGGTGCCACCGTCACCTACACGCTCGACGGCTGCGAAGGGCCCTTCGGGCTCACCGGCCTCTCGGGCCCTATGGTCGCCACCTTTACGACGGCCCCAAATGGGCTGGCGGTAAACCTTGCGTCGTCGGGCGTAAACCTCACGGGCGGCAAGCTCGTCCTGAACACGTCGGGCGTCTATTCGAAGAGCGGCGCCGAGCAGACGATGGCGATCAGCACCCAGACCGTCGGCGTCGGCGCGAGCGAAGAGCCCATCACCCGCTCGGGCAACTACGCAGTCACCTGGACGGACACCTGCGTGACCCTGTCCGGGACATGGGCCAACGTCACGCTTGACTCGGCCTTCTCGAGCACCGTCGCGAACTACGAGGTCTGCGACGGCAAGTGCCCGAAATCAGGCGCCAACATCACCGCCGCCTACACCCAAGGCGGGTCGGCCGGCGCCATCACCCTTCAGTTCACCGGCTCGAACCAAGTCAGCTACACCGGCACTTCCGGCATCGGCGTCGTCACCCTCGACTGCACGAGGTAGTCCCCGGGCCCCCCTCACATCAGTACGCCCACGACGTGGACAGCGTGTAAGGCACCGGGCTGAAGTCTGCCGCTGGGTCCTTGCCGCGAACCTCGATGATGAAGGTCTTCACCGCAGATGTGAGCTGGCAGCTATTGGTCGGATGGCAAGTGATGGCCTCGGCGGCCGTGCCCACCTTCGTCGACGAGAGCGTGTCGATGTAGGTGCCATCCGGCCGGAATTGGTGCACATACAGGTCGTAGTCGCGCCCGCCACCGGAGAGGGTGACCGCGATAATCCCGCCCGAGAGCGAGTAATAGTCGCGATCGCCCGCGTGACCCACGAGCGCGTGCAAGCGGTGGGTCCAGCCGCCGCCGGATTGGAAGACGTCGCGGAGGCCGCTGATTCGGAACGCACGGGAGTCCACGAGCGGCTGCACCGACGCGGGTGCATTGAAGACGCCGCGATCGTTCGGCTCGAAGGGGTCGCGGCTCCCGGTCACGTTGTGGGCGCGTCCAATCCCGTCGACCGTCCCGTAGTTCAGGATCTTCTGCTCGTCGTAACTGCCTTCGCCGAGCGTGTAGCAGTTTACGGAATTGTTCGAGCTGGAGTGGAAGAGGATGTCCATGCGGGAGTCACGATCGAGGTCGGCGATGACGGTCGGCCCCGCCGACAGCTTGATCGGATACCCATCGAGGATGGCGCCCGCTTTTCGCAGGCCGACCCCACCCGCGACGTTGCCAATGACCTCGTAGATCCCGTCGCCATCGACGTCCGCCACCGGCCCGCCCACGCTTTCGAGCGCTCCGGTCGGCGAGAGGGTGCCGTCCGCCGCCACGGGCGCGGTCACTGGGAAGGTCGCGTTCCACGCCACGCCGGACTGAACGTGCTCCTGGCCATCGACACTCCACACGAAGCTCTTCGAGCCGCCCGCGTAGTTCGAGAAGTAGAGCGAGAGCTCCTCGACCCCGTCGCCGTCGAGGTCGGCGTAGACCGGCCACGTCCCTTCGCTCGCCGTCGAGGTCGGGAAGCTCGTGACCTGAAACCACGGCAGCGCGGGGTTCGTCCAGGTCGGGTCGTTCCAGTAGGCTCCGGTCTTGTCGTACA
Source organism: Myxococcales bacterium (assembly GCA_018780435.1). Classification (GTDB taxonomy): domain Bacteria; phylum Myxococcota_A; class UBA9042; genus SXOO01. Next base: position 7,560 of record JADMJS010000087.1, on the reverse strand, counting down.
CATAGAGCCGCCCCATGCAGCTCGCGGCGCTGGACTGGCAGCTCCAGGCGCCTGAGCCGATCGCGATCTCGGGCGTGCCGTCGTGGTTCAAGTCCACGAGCGCCGGCGTCGCCAGGAAGAAGGGCTCGCCAAGCGTGTTCAGGCTAACCATCTGCTTCACAGTGAGGTTCGCGTTCAGCAGCACCAGCTTGTAGGGTGCGCCGCCGGTGGGGATAATGTCGAAGATCCCGTCGCCATCGACATCGAAGACCACCGAGCCGTAATACCCGTAGTTGGTACCTGTGTTGATACTCGACAGCGTCGCGCCGGTCTGTCCATTCAAGATATACAACGTCCCGCTGTGGGCGCCTACGACGACGTCGACAGTGCTGTCGTGGTTCAGGTCGGCCACGACGGGATAGCTGTAGGAGACCTGCATAGCGACGGACCACTTGATGGACCCGTCGTGCTCGAATGCCCGCACCTGCCCTTCGTTGTAGGCGACCACCTCGAGCTCGTTGTCGTTGTCGAGCTGCGCGACCACGGGATAACCCGCGCTGCCGCCGACGTTGACCGGCCAGCTACCGGCACACTTCACCGGACAAGTCACGTCTGCGACGCTGCCGCTACAGTTGTTCAGGATCCCGTCGCAGAGTTCGGGCGCCTTGACATAGACAGTCGCATTGGAATCGTTGCAGTCCGTCTTGTCCGTGGAGTAGCCGAGCGGCGCCTGCCCACCTTCGTAGAGGCACTTCTTCTTGGCGATCGACTGCTTGGCGCCATAGCCGTCGCCGTCGAGGTCGGTGTACAGATCGACCTGTGGGAGACCATCGTCGAGCTTGCCGTCGCAGTCGTCGTCGATGTCATTACAGACCTCAGTCGCGCCCGGATAGATGTCGCCGTTGAAGTCGCTGCAGTCGCCCGATTGCGCCGAGTACCCCTCGGGCACGACGCAGGCGCTCACGGGCGTGATCCCACCGTAGCCATCGCTGTCCTCGTCCTTGAAGAAGGTCTTCAGCACGCCTTCGTCGACCTGGCCATTGCAGTTGTCGTCCTTGGTATTGCAGGTCTCAGAATTGCCGGGGTACTTGGCGCCGTCGAGGTCGTCACAGTCCCCCGGTTCGGCTGCGCTGTAGAGCCCCTGCGCGACACATTGGCACTTCCACTTCGCCGACGCCCCGAAGCCGTCCTCGTCCTGGTCGAAGTACCACTGCGCGCAGCCGAAGGAGCCTTCTTCGTCCTGAAGCTCGTCGCAGTCGTCGTCTTTGCCGTTGCAGAGCTCGAGCGCTGCCGGCTTCACGGTCGGATCGGCGTCGTTGCAATCACCCCCAATCGCCGTGTAGCCCGCCGGTGCACCACACAGGCACGCCGACACCCCCGCGCCGTACCCGTCTTTGTCGCCGTCGGCGTAGACCGACGCACAGCCCAGCGACCCCGCCTCATCGGCGACCCCGTTGCAGTCGTCATCTTTGCCGTTACACGCTTCGGTCGCGCCCGGAAAGACCTGGGCGTTCTTATCGTCGCAGTCGCCCGCGACCTTCGTCGTGTAAGGCGAGGTCGGCCCGCACAAACACTGCTTCAAGAGCTCCTGCCCGAAGCCGTCGCTGTCGCCGTTATAGAAGTAGTCTTCACAGCCGCTCGCCCCGGCTTCGTCCACCTGACCGTTGCAGCTGTCGTCTTTGCCGTTGCACAGCTCGGGGGCGCCGACGTAGACGCTGGCGTCGAAGGGCGCACAATCCGCGACGTCCGCCGTGCCGTCCCCGTCGTCATCGTCGTCACACACATCGCCCGTACCGTCCTGGTCGAAGTCGGCCTGGCCCGGGTTGGCGATGAGCGGGCAGTTGTCGTCGTCATCGCGCTTCACGTCGCCGTCGTCGTCATCGTCGATGCAGTTAGAGACGCCGTCCTGATCGGTGTCGGGGAACCCTTCATCGACCACACCGTTGCAGTTGTCGTCCTGCCCGTTACAGGCCTCGGCCGCGCCGTGGTGTACGGCCGGATCATACGGCGCGCAGTCGGTCGCGTTCGGATCCGTGTCGGCGTCGATGTCGTCCTGGCAGGCGTCCCCAGTGCCATCCTGGTTGAAGTCGGCCTGGCTCGGGTTGTTCGTCACCGGGCAGTTGTCCTCGCCATCGAGCGCGCCATCACCGTCGTCGTCGGTATCGACGCAGTCCGCGACCTTGTCGCCATCGAGATCCGAGAATCCTTCGTCGATGAAGCCGTTGCAGTTCTGGTCGGCGCCATCACAAAGCTCCGTCGCGCCGGGGTGCCGAGCCGGATCGAGCGGCGCGCAGTCGGCGGTGTCGGCCGAGAGGTCGCCGTCGTCGTCGAGGTCACACGCGTCGCCGAGCGTGTCTCCATCGGTGTCCGTCTGATCGCCGTTTGGGACCACGGGGCAGTTGTCGTCGCCATTGGCGATCCCATCCCCGTCGCCATCGTCATCCTTGCAGTCGGCGACGCCGTCCTTGTCGGAGTCCGGAAAACCCTCGTCGATGAAGCCGTCACACGAGTCGTCCTTGCCGTTGCAGACTTCGTCCGCCTGCGGGTGAACGCTCGGGTCGTAGGGCGCACAGTCGTCTTTGTCGGCCCAAAGATCACCGTCGTCATCGGGGTCGCAGGCATCGCCCGCCGCGTCGCCATCGAAGTTCGCCTGGTCCGGATCGGCGATGAGTGGGCAGACGTCCGCTGCGTTCACGATCCCGTCACCATCCGCGTCGTCCTCCATGCAGTCTGCGATCTGGTCCTCATCGGCGTCGGGGAAGCCTTCGTCCGTCTCCCCGTCGCAGTCGTCGTCCTTGCCGTTGCAGGCTTCGGTGGCGCCGGGGTGTACGGCCTCGTCGAGGGGCGCACAGTCACCGGCGTCGGGGGAGAGATCGTTGTCGTCGTCGGTGTCACAAGCGTCGCCTTCGGAGTCACTGTCGTAGTTCTCCTGCAGCGGGTTGGGCGTCGTCTCGCAGTTGTCTTCGGCGTTCGGGATCCCGTCCGCGTCCGCGTCGGCTTCGAGGCAGTCGGCGATCCCGTCCGCGTCGGAGTCGGGGAAGTCCTGATCAACCGCGCCATCGCAGTCATTGTCGAGCCCATCGCACACGTCGAGCGCTGGGACGGCCGCGCTACAGACGAACGCGCCGTCCTGACAGGTCCGCGTGCCCGTGCAGGTCCCGAAGTTGTTCTCGACCGAACACTCTGTGCCGGCGATGCCATCGTCGACGATGCCGTCGCAGTCGTTGTCCTGGCCGTCACAGACCTCCTCGGTGGCGGCGGCTGCGTTGCACTCCGAGAGCCCATTGGGCTCGCATTGCCGAATCGCGCTGCAGGTCCCGGTCTCGTTCGACTTCGTACATTGTGTCTTGGCGCCCTCCGCGATCCACTCGGGACGGCATGAACACTGCCCGTCCTGGGGCACGCACTGGCGACGGCCGCCGGGCGCGTCTTCGCAGGCGTACCCGTTCGGACAGGCCGCCGTCGAACAGTCACCGCCACAGAAGCTCCCTTCCGGACCGAACTCGATGCAGCGATCGTCACCCACCGCCACCATCCCGACGCAGTCCGAATCGGACAGGCACGGTCGGCACAACTTCGGGAACTGCGGCACGCACACGAAGGCCACGTCGGCTCCCGCCTGGGCGATCGCCTTGCACACGGCGCCTTCAGGGCAGGTGTCGACACAGGTCGACGCACACAGATGTTCGACGCAATAGCCGGACGGGCAATCGGCGTTCTCGTTGCAGTACGACGGCGTGACGCCCGGCCCTGGCGTCGCGTCGCTCGTCCCGAGGTCGGGGAAAGAGGCCGCGTCGGGTCCAGTGTCCGACGAGCCGGTCGCGTCTTCGAGTGGTGTCACCCCGAGCGTGTCGGGGAGCGTCGCCCCCGTCACAGAGTCGGAGCAGGCGTAGAGGAGCGTGATGAGGATCAGGGGGCACAGGCGCATGACGGGAGGGTGGACGCTTTGGCCTTCCGACTCAAGAGCCACGTCTTCGGAGCCCGCGAGCGCGGCGCAAGGTCGCGGTTGTGGTATCCACGGCCCATGCGCTCCCGTGCCAAGCTACTCTCTGTCGCCGCCGTTCTCCTTGTCGGCTGTGCCACGACCCACCCTGCCCTCGGGCCCACCCAGCTCACGGCGGCGACGTCGATGTCGGACGTGATCGGGCTCCCAGACGGGGGAATCGCCTGGCTCGGCGACGCCACGGGGGCTGTCGAGCTTTGGCGGCGGGACCCGGACGGCGACACCCGCGCCCTCACGTCGCTGAACACGGGAATCGAGAGCCCGACGGCCTCGGCCGCGCTCGATCTCGTGGTCGTCGCCGCGGACGGCGGCGGTGATGAGGTCTACGACTTGTGGCGGGTGCCACTCGGAGGCGGCGCGGCGACGCGCATCGCCCAGACCGATGGCGTCTCCGAGTCCTCGCCCCGCTTCTCGCCACGAGGCGACCGCTTGGCCGTGCTGGCAGACCCCGGCACGCCCTTTCAGCCACAGCTGCACCTCGCCGACCCCAGCACGGGTGCGCTCACCCCGCTGACCCGCGGTGACACGCCGGTGTGGTCGCCGGTGTGGTCGCCCGACGGGAGCCGACTCGCCGTGTTTCGCAGCGGCGACTGGGCGCACGGCGACCTCGTCATCGTCCCGACCGACGCCGGCCCCCTCCCGCCGGCCGTCGTCGTCGCTCCCCCAGCGGACGGCGCGCTCCTCTCGCCCGTGGCGTTTTCGCCGGACGGCGCCGTCGTGCTCGCGACGACCTTGAACTCAAAAGGTTTCCAACAGTTAGCGCTGGTCCCACCGGCGGGTGGCGAGGCCCGCCGCATCGGGCCGGGCGACTGGGACGTCGAAGCCGCCGCCTGGAACGCCGCCGTGGGGATCGTCTTCACGCGCAACGTCGCCGGAAGCTCGGAGCTGCTGCGCATGATGGGCCCAGACGCCGTGCCGGTCGCGCTTTCGTCCCCCCTCGGGGTCGTCTCGGGCCTCGACCTCCGGGGCGACGGTGTCCTCCTCTTCGACCGAAACGACTCCAAGAGCCCAGGTGGTCTGTGGCGGCTCGACACGCTCACGCCTGGCGCCGAACCCGTCGCGCTCACGACCTCCACGCTCTCGGGCCTCATCGCGGCCCGGCCCTTCGCCATGACAGCGTCGGACGGCACGCCGCTCTCGGGCTTCGTCTACGTTCCGACCGAGGGTGCGGCGCCCTTCCCCGCGGTGGCCTTTGTGCACGGCGGCCCCGATGGTCAGAGCCGCGACCGATATGACGCCGACCGCCAGGCCCTGGTGCAAGCCGGCTACCTCGTGGTCGATGTCAACTTCCGCGGCTCCACCGGCTTCGGCCGGGCCTTCGCCGACCTCGACAACGGGGACTGGGGCGGCGGTGACCGGCGCGACATCCGCGACGCGGTCCTCCATTTCGTGGGCCAAGGCCTCGTGGACCGGGGCCGCGTCGCGATCATGGGCGGCAGCTTTGGCGGCTACATGGCGGTTCTCGCGTTGGCGCTCGATGACGATCTCTACTACGCCGGCGTCGACCTCTACGGCATGCCGGACCTCACCGCGGACTTCGAGATGACGAAAGACCGCTACGAAGCCTGGTACCGCACCGAGATGGGGACGCCGGACGAGAAGCCCGAGCTCTTCCGAGAGCGTTCGCCGCTGACCCATGTGGACCGAATACGAGCCCCGTTGCTCGTCCTCCACGGCGAGAACGACACGGACGTGCCCAAGGTCCAGTCGGACGCGCTGGTCGAAGCATTGCGAGCGCGCGGCCGGCCAGTCGACTACGTCGTCTACCCCGGCGAAGGCCACGTCTTTTCGAAGCGCGAGACCCGGCGCGACGCTTCGAAACGCGTACTCGAGTTTCTCGGCAGGATGCTACGGTAACCGCTAGGTGGTCGCGGCTACCGATCGATGCGTCGTGACCGCACCGACGCGACAGGAGAGCGCCCCCGATGACGTCGTCCCTTGATTTCGCTGCCCTTCGGTGCCGTGTCGGCCATTAGAGAGGGCGTCCACGAGCTCAGGGTGCGACTCGGGCGGGTCGCTTGACTCGGGCGGCCGCCGTTTGGGGCGGCGGCTCCGGCACACAGGTAGCTTGACCGATGCGCAAGCTCTCCCTCTTCCGGCAGGGACTGCTGTGGTACCAGAGGATGCTCACGATGCCAGTGGCTCGGCTCGAAGCGCTGATTACTCCACGCGTAGAACGAGCTGCGCGGCACGCTGCCTTTCGCTTCACTCTGGGGAAACAACGAGGGGATGGCTCAGGGGGGCCGGAGCGTCCTGACCAACGCGGAAGTCCCGCGCCAGCAGAAGACCTAACTCCCTGTGTCAACCGGGAAAAGCGACCGCACACGCCGCGCGAGCGCCGGGCGGGATGCGACGCGGGTCAATAGTCTGGAGTCTGCGGTGACCAGAGTCGCTTCGCGCGAGATCGCCAACGTGAGATAGAGGCAATCGTAGATGGGGTGCCGCAAGTCGTGGGCGACCTCGAGTGAGGCCCGGACCAGCTCCTTCGTGATCGGCACCGTCTCGACAGGCGCCTCCTCCAGATCGAGCCAAGCATCCGACGCGTCGGCGCGGTCCAAGTCCCCGCGGCGCACCTTGCTCGCGAGCGCATTGGCCGCCTCGACCCAGAACAGGCCCGGGACGATCAAGGGGTGCCCTAGCAGGAGCGCAAACGCCTCGTCGGATCCCACTTCGTCGACGACCCACTTCAGCCCGACGCTCGCGTCGACTACCAGCGACGTCGTGGCTCCGGGCTTGTCACCGCTCATCTCGCCCATCGGCGATGAGGAGCGCGCTGTCACGCTGCGGACGCCCTGCCGTTCGAGCCCGAGCGCGAGCACGGAGACCGTCCAGCCACCCCTGTGATGAGCGCGGTTGCACCGCCTCACTGAGGATCTCCCGAGCCTCCGCTTCTAAGCTACGCTGGTGCTCGGACGCCCGACTGCGAAGCCGCTCGTAGGTCGACTCGTCCAGCCGTCGAATCGTGAGTGCCGTGGGCATGCGCCACCTCCACATCAGACGCTAGCAGTGCCTACACCGAACTGCAAGCACTGCCACCTCTCCGGGCGCATCCGACTGCCGCTCACCCGGTCACGCAGGTTGAAGTCAGATGCTGGACATTCATTCACTGGAGAAGGTAAACCTCCAGCATGAAGACGACACGACACTACTCCGTTCACGCCGTCGCCACGGCCCTCTTCTGGACGACCCCCGGCTGTTCGGACGACGCGAGCGACTCGGTCCCGTCCGACACGAGCGTGGAGGACGCCACGACAACCTCGGACGTGGGCACTGACATCGTCGCTGACGACATAGCCACCCTCCCAGACACGCTCTGCGAGACGCTCTGGACCCGCGTCAAGTCGTGCGGTCACACGACGACCTTCCCAGGTTTCGAAGCGTGGTGCACAGGCGACGGTCAGGGCGTCCGCGCCGAGCTCGAGGTCTGCAAGGTGAAGCCCTGCGCCGTCTTGGTCACGTGCCTCGATGAGGCCGGAGCGCCGTCGCTGGGTCTCTAGGAGGGCGCTGATTCTCGGACCGAGCCGGCCGAAGCGATTCCCTGTGAGAGCAAGGAAGATGTCGAGAAACGCCCGGAGCGT
>JADMJS010000736.1 GCA_018780435.1 Myxococcales bacterium | reverse complement strand
TCGCTTCAGCCAGCCGAACATCCAGATGTCGGCCATGCGAAGCCGAACGCCACTCAGCGCTCACCGCGAGAGCCGAGGACCACCCGAGAGCGACACCACTGACTCGAAGGCACCACTGCGTCCAGACCCGTTGCCCCAAGGGGTGTGAGACCGGCTTGCGCAGTGCGGCCTCATCGCTGTACCCCAGAAATTGGCCCGAGCGGCACTCAACGCGCCCCGCGAACCCCACCCATCCTCCTACGCAGTCGTCCAAGTACACCGGACGGCCGGTTTCGCGGGCCGTCGCGCCCCCTCCTCTAGCTGCGTCTGCCTGCCGAAATCGATTGAAGATCCTATCTGCTCTGCTTGTCGAGCGGGTCCGAACCGGCAGCGGCTTCGGCGGAGTCCGAGAGCCCATCACCGTCGTCGTCGCTGTCAGCGCAGTCGAGCTTCCTACTGGCATGCGGTCACGAGGGACGTGTCGAAGGCCAGATCGGGGCACTCGAGGACGCTGGTGTTCGCGCTGCCCGTGTTGATGATGGCGCCCGGTTCGGAGAGGACCATGAGCTGCCCGCCGCTGTTGACGTTCACGGTCCCACCGGCCTCGACGAAGGCGTAGTAGGTGCCGCCGCCCGTGAAGGTGAAGGTGCCTCCGGCGCGAACATAGATGTGCTGAGAGCCACCGCCGTCGGCGGCGGACGCGCCTTCGCAGATGAGCGTGGACCCGGCGACGTCGCCTGGTCCCTGCTGTAAGATCGTGGTCCCCGCCGGGATCACGGTGTCACACGAGACCACTTCGACTGACGCGCCACCCCAGCCCTCCAGGAAGGTCGACGAGCAACCCGCGTCGTTCGTGGCCGTCAGGACGGGGAACTTCAGGCCCGGCGTGCTCCAGGAGATCGTGGTGGTCACGGAGAACGGGTTCGCCACTACACCCCCGTCGCCCGCTGACCACTGGAGCGCCGAGCCGAGATCGCCCGTGGCGGTGAAGGTGACCGGGGTATTGACCAAGGCCATTCGCGTCGGCGTCTGGTATTCGACGGACGGCGACTTCGAGATCGTGAAGGGCGTGGACTCGGCCGTGGTCATCGGCGCTTCGGAGGTCACTCTCACCTTGTAGCCCGTGCCGTCTCCGGTGAAGGCGCCGGTCACGCTCCCCTGCTTCGGATCGAAGGACACGGTGAGGGACTTCGGCGACGCGAAGCTCCCAGTGGCATCCGAGAGCTCGAAGGCGAACTTCGAGAAGGGTGCGAAGAGCCCTGACGTCTCAAACGCGATCGGTGCCTTCTGCCCAGAACAAACCAGCGCCGGCGGTGCCGTGACAGAGATGGACGATGGCGCGTACGTGTAGCTGGGGCAACCGGTGGCCGCGGACACGTCGAGGTCGAGGGCCGGACACTCGAGGATACGAGAGTTGCCCGGCGAGTAGACGATGCCCCCTGGCTCGGTGATGACGGTCGTGTTCGTGCCCGCGTCGCCCGAGAAGATGGCCCCTGCCGGGACGTACACGGTGGCCTCGAGCGACTTCCCGGTCAGGGTGAACGAGGCTCCGGGGGCGATCGAGATCGGGGTCTTCATGGCGAAGCCCTCGGCGGCGCTGCCCCCACAGATGTGGACCGGAGTCTGGGATTTGAACAGATCGCCGCCGTTCACGGCCGCGGTCCCGGCCGGGGCGACATAGCTGCACGAGACGACACTCATCGAGTCCACCGGGCTACTCACGGTCCGCGTGTCCTGGCAGCCGCTCGCGTCGGTCACCGTGAGGCTGACGATCTTGACGCCTGCGGACGCGAAGCTCACGGAGGCGGAGGCGCCCGTCGCGGTCGCCGGGGTCGCGTCAGTGCCGAATGACCACGCCTGCGCCACGGCGCCCAGAGTGGTGTCGGTGAAGGTCACCGGTGAGCCGGGGAGCGCGAGCTGCGTGGAGAGTGTGAAGCTCGCCGACAGGGTCGACGTGACGGCGAAGAACTCGGTGCTGGCCTCTCCGATCACGGGTGGGTCCGTCGTAATGACGCGGAGCCGGTAGCCGTCGCCCACGGGCAGCCCGTCGACCGTGATCGGGACGCTGCTCGCCGTCGTCGCCGTGAGCCAGCCGATGATCTTGGCGACGTCGAAGCTGCCGGTCGCGTCCGAGAGCTGTACCAGGAACTTGTTGCTCGGGCCCGCGGAGCCAGTGACTACGATAGGGACCGAGAGCTCGGCGTTTGGACAGACGACGTCGGGGAGGGCGCCGACCGCGACGCTGACGGGACCCGAGTCGGGCGAGTAGCAGCCGCCTTCGGTCATCCCCGGCGTCATGGTGAGCGTCGGGCACTCGAGCACAGTGTGGTAGTCGACCCCCGTGATGGTGGCGCCTTCTTCGTAGACCACCGCCCCGTAGTTGTCGTTGCCATGGTAGGTCCCGCCCGCCTTGACGAAGGTCAGGTAGCTCCCGCCTCCGGTGAAGTCGAAGGTCCCGCCGGGCTCCACGAAGACGACGGGGGCGCCGCCGCCGGCCGAGAAGCTGCTGCCGCCGCAGATCCACGCTTGGTAGCCGCCGCCCAATTCCTCCTCCGCGCCGAAGACGACGCGCGCCCCGGCGTCGATGAGGACGTCGCAACCCATCACGTAGACCGTGCTCGAGGCGTCCTCGACGGCGTCCGTGGCCGTACAGCCGTTCTCGGCCGTGACCGTCACGGAGATCGGCTTCGGCCCGCCCGACGACCACGACACGGTGGGGGTCGCCGTTTCGCCGCCGGTGGCCGTCGCGTCCAAGCCGAAGTCCCACTCGAAGCTCGACACGTCCGTCGCCATGACTTCGATCGTGACCGCCTCGTCAATCTGCACTCGCGTGCCGCCGAGCCACTCGAGCTCGACGGACGGTGAGGTGGCGACCGTGAAGGTCTCGTCAAGCTCGATGATGTAGTCGACGCTAGCCCATGCTCGGATGCGATAGGCGTTGCTCGACGCGGCGTCTTCGGGGACTTCGAGGTAGACAGTGCTCTCGCCGAACGAGAGGACCTCGTCCTTCGAGAACGTCACCGAGTCGAAGGTGCCCGAAGGGCTCGACAGCTCAATGGTCACATGGACTTGGCTCCCCTTGACGTCGAAGTCGAGCGCGAAGCCCTGACCCGCGCAGACAGCGCCGAATTGCGAGGTCCACATAGAGAAGGAGATTGGCTCTAACCCGCTGTCATCGCCGTCTTGCGCGTCGAAGCCGTCTTGCGCGTCCTGGCCGTCCTGCGCGTCGAGGCCGTCTTGCGCGTCGAGGCCGTCTCGCGCGTCCTGGCCGTCCTGGGCATCCTGGCCGTCCTGCGCATCCTGGCCGTCCTGCGCGTCCTGGCCGTCCTGCGCGTCCTGGCCGTCGGTGGCGTCTTGACCGTTGGTGGCGTCCGAGCCGTCCACTGGGCCCCCGTCGACCGCCGTCGGGGCGTCTTCCCCGCGCGTGTCTGCGGTCTGGCCGTCCTGCGCGGACGAGTCGGCGGTGGACGCGTCTTCCCCCGCTCCGGAGGAGCTGGGCGAGTCGCCACAGGAGAGCACGAATGTGCTCGCCACGACTGAAAGCAGCTTGGAACGTCGGGTGGTCAAGAGTGTCTCCGGTGCGCGACGAAGAGTTGATTACGCTGCGATGGTACCGGAAGACCGAGGGCCGTACTTCAGGGATGGCCGCTCTGGATCGTCGACAATGCTCGACGGGTGGTCACACCAGCCGTGCGTCGAACGTGATCCCGCACTGAAGCCGGCGAGAGATCGGGCAGCCAACCTTCGAGAGCAATGGAGCCCCCACCCTTCAAGTCAACGTAAGAGGCGGCGAAGTTGGTCAGAGCCCTGTAGACCCGCCGCTCAGCCGCGTTGCCGACGGCGCCGCAGCAGCGCGAGCCCCAGCAGCGCAGTGAGCCCGATCGGGAGGAACGACGTCGACGGCGACTCCGTGGTCGTGCAGCCGAAGACGTTGTCGCCCTTCGCGACGGCCGACGCGTAGTCGTCCGCGGCCACCGTCGGATCGGTGCCCGCTTCCATCTCGATGCCATCGGGGACGCCGCCGCCGTCCGTATCGACGAGCAGCGGGTCGGTCAGGGTCACGTTGAGCTCGGTCTTGTCATCGAGCCCGTCGCCGTCCGTGTCGGGGTTCTTCGGATCGGTGCCCTTCTCCGCTTCCACGCGGTCGGGGACGCCGTCGCCGTCGGTGTCGAGCAGGCCGTCCGCCGAGTTGAGCGGATCCTGTTCGCCGTCGTCGACGCGGCCGTTGCCGTTCACGTCTTCGTCGCCGTCCTTGACCCCGTCGCTGTCGTGGTCGTCTCGCTTGGCGTCGGTCGACGTCGTCGGGTCGGCGTCCGGCACGAACACCGCGGGGTCGGTGTCCGAGGTCGGCGCCGTCACCGAGAGCTCGACGCCGTCCGAGAGCCCGTCACCGTCGGTGTCGAACGCGGTCGGATCGGTGCCGTGGACGAGCAGCTCTTTGCCGTCCGAGAGCCCGTCGTCGTCCGAGTCCTTGTCGAGCGGGTCCGAACCGGCAGCGGCTTCGGCGGAGTCCGAGAGCCCATCACCGTCGTCGTCGCTGTCAGCGCAGTCGAGCTTCTTGTCGCCGTCCGTGTCCGCGATCTGCTCGGCGGTGGGCGTCTCGGCCGCGCTGAGCGGGTTCGACGAACACTGTAGCTCGTCCGCGTCCTTGACGCCGTCTTGGTCGTCGTCGTCGTCGGCGCAGTCGATGGTCCCGTCGTCGTCCGTGTCCCCGAGGCTGGAGATCGCCGGCACCGACGCAGCGCTGTTCGGCAGCGTCCCACAGAGCGCTTCGACCCCATCCGGGATGCCGTCCTGGTCCGTGTCCTGCTCCGCGCCGTCGCAGACGCCGTTGGCGTCCGCGTCCATCGGCTCGTCATCGCTGCGCAGCGGGTCGGTCCCACACGTCGTCTCGACGCCGTCGTTCGCCCCGTCGCCGTCGGTGTCCGCTACGACCGGGTTCGTCTCGTCGTCCGCGACCTCGCCGTCCGCGTCGATGTCTTCGTCGCCATCCGAGAGCCCGTCGCCATCGGTGTCGGCGAGGAGGGGATCGGTGGCGTCGCACGCTCCGGCTGGTCCGCTACCCGCTCGGCAGCGACGCCAGCCTCTTTCAGTACCACGCGTGGGCGATGGACCAGGGCGTCATGCCCTACCGCGACAGCTTCGAGTTCAACACGC
>JADMJS010000318.1 GCA_018780435.1 Myxococcales bacterium | reverse complement strand
CTCGTTCGGCGTCCACGAGCGCCGACGGCAGCACGAGCGGGAGCAGGTCCGGATCGGGGAAGTACCGGTAATCGTGAGCGTCTTCTTTTCCCCGCATCGCGCGGGTGCGGCCGGCGGCTTCGTCCCAGAGCCGGGTCTCCTGAACGATGCGCTCCCCCGCTTCGAGTGCAGCGCTCTGGCGGCTGGCTTCGTACTCGATGGCGCGCTTCACGAACCCGAACGAGTTCAAGTTCTTGAGCTCGACTTTGGTGCCGAGCGGCGCGCCCAGCCGGCGCACGGAGACGTTGGCATCGCAGCGGAAGCTGCCTTGTTCGAGGTGGCCGTCGCACGCGCCCAGGGCCATGACGATGGCCCGTAGCTCCTTCAGGTACGCCGCGGCGTCGTCGCCAGAGCGGAGCGTGGGCTCGCTGACGATCTCGATGAGGGGCGTGCCGGCGCGGTTGAGGTCGATCTCGGTGCCCCGTTCGCCGTGGATGAGCTTGCCCGCGTCTTCTTCCATGTGGATTCGGGTGAGCGGGAAGGTGCGCGTGAGATCGCCGAGATCGACCGGGACGCCGCCGCCGAGGCAGATGGGGCGCTCGTACTGCGTGATCTGATAGCCCTTCGGGAGGTCGGCGTAGAAGTAGCTCTTGCGCGCGAAGACGCTGGTCGTCTGCAGCTCGCAGCCGAGCGCGAGGCCAACCCGCACCGCGAGCCGGACCGCCGCCACGTTCAAGGCGGGGAGCGTGCCGGGGTGGCCGAGGCAGACGGGGCACGTCGCGGCGTTGGGCGTGAGCCCGAAGGTCGTCGGGCAGCCGCAGAAGAGCTTGGTCGTGGTGCTGAGCTGACAGTGCACCTCGAGGCCGATGACGGTCTCCCAGTCGCTGCCGGGCGGTGTGGCGCTTTCACTCACGAGGCTGCCCTCTCGAAGCCGCTGTGGATCTCGACGGTGCGGGCGACCTGGAGGAGCGTCGCTTCGGCGAAGGGGCGCCCGATGAGCTGGACGCCGATGGGCAGGCCGCGCTCGAGCCCGGTCGGGACGTGGATGGCGGGGAGGCCCGCGAGGCTCGCCGAGATGGTGAACTTGTCGAGAAGCGCCATGGTGACGGGATCTTGTAGCTCGCCGAGGAGCGGCGCCGGGCCCGGGGTGGTGGGCCCGAGGAGGACGTCGACGTCGAGCAGGGCAGCGAGGAAAGCCCCCGTGAGCTCGGCCCGGAGGGCCTGCGCGCGACCGTAATAAGCGTCGTAATAACCCGCGGACAGCGCGAAGGTGCCCAGGAGGATGCGCCGGATGACCTCCGGGCCGAAGCCCTCGCCGCGGGACCGGGCGTAGAGGTCGGCGAGCGAGGTCACGGCCGCGCTCGTGCGGTGGCCGTAGCGGACGCCGTCGTAACGCGCGAGGTTCGACGACGCTTCGGCGGGCGCGATCACGTAGTAGGCCGCCAATGCGGCGTCCACGTCCGGCAAGGTGACGCTGCGGACGTCGGCGCCGGCGGACGCGAGCTGATTGGCGGTGCCGCGGACAGCGCCGCGGACGCCCGGCGTGACGTCGCCGTCGAGCCACCCGTCGAGGACGCCGACGCGAAGCCCCGCGACGCCGTCATCGAGGGACCGGGTGAAGTCGGGGGCCGGCTCGCGGCTGGCGGTCATGTCGGCCGGGTCGTCGCCGGCCATAGCGGCGAGGGCTCGCGCCGCGTCGCGCACGGTGCGGGCGATGGGGCCGACGGTGTCGAGCGAGCTGGCGTAGGCGATGAGCCCGTAGCGGCTGACACGGCCCCAGGTCGGCTTGAGCCCCACGACGCCGCAGTAGGCGGCGGGTTGCCGTATGGATCCGCCGGTGTCGCTGCCGAGAGCGATGGGGACGATGCCGGCGGCGACGGCGGCCGCCGAACCGCCGCTCGACCCGCCGGGCACGTAGCGCGGGTTCCAGGGGTTCATGGTGGGGCCGTAGGCGGAGCGTTCGGTGGAACTGCCCATCCCGAACTCATCGAGGTTGGTCTTCCCGATGACGACGGCGCCAGCCGAGACGAGGCGCCTTACGGCGGTGGCGGTGAACTTCGACTGGAAGTTCGCGAGGATACGGGAGCCCGCCGTCGTCTTCATGCCCTCGACGACGAGGTTGTCCTTGACCGCGATGGGGACGCCGACCAGGGGCCCGACGTGGTCGCCCCGCTCGAGTCGGCGCGTAAGCGCGTGGGCCGCGGCCGTCGCGCCGGGCGCGTCGAGCGCGAGGAACACGTTCAGGTCCGCGTTGCGGTCGGCGGCGGCGAGGGCGCGCGCGATTCGGGCGGTGGGGAGCGCGGGTTCGGTCATGCGACGACCTTCGGCACGAGAAACACGTCGCCCTGCCCGCCTGGCGCTCCGGCGACGGCGCTCGCGGCCCCAAGCGGCGCTTTGAGCTCGTCGGGGCGCCACGCGGCGGGGTGGAGGTGGGCGGCGGACGAGGTCGCCGGATCGGCGGGCGCGCGATCGAGCGCGGCGATGAGGCCGAGGAAGGCGTTGAGATCGGCGACGAGGCCCGGGACCGCCTCGGGCGAGAGCTCGAGCCGTGCGAGCGTCGCGACGCGGCGCACCGTACCCTCGTCGATCACAGGACCTTCCGCTTGGCGATGGCGAGGCCGATCGCGCCTTCGATGGTCTCCCGGATCCGGGCGAGGCCTTCGGGCGACTTGGCTTCACAGCGGACCACGAGGACCGGCTCGGTGTTCGACGCGCGCACGAGGCCCCAGCCATCGGGCCAGAGGACCCGAGCGCCGTCGATGTCGATGACGGGGAGCTCGGCCTTGAACTTCGCCAGCAGGTCCGAGACGACGTCGAACTTCAGCTCGTCTGGGCAGTGGAGGCGGAGCTCCGGGGTGGAGAAGGTCTCGGGGACGTCGGACAGGAGCGCCGAGAGCGGCTTGGTCTCGCGGGTCAGGACCTCGAGGACGCGGCCGGTCGTGTAGATGGCGTCGTCGTAGCCGAAGTAGCGGTGTTTGAAGAAGATGTGGCCGCTCATCTCGCCGGCGAGGAGCGCGCCTTCCGCCTTCATGCGCGCTTTGATGAGCGAGTGCCCGACCTGCGACATGATGGGCTTGCCGCCGCGCGCCGCGATGTCGTCGAAGAGCGTCTGACTGCACTTCACCTCGGCCACGATGGCGGCGCCGGGCGACCACTCGAGGAGCTTCCGCGAGAGCAGGATCATGAGGCGGTCGCCCCAGAGGATGCCGCCCTTCTCGTCGACGACGCCGATGCGGTCGGCGTCGCCGTCATAGGCGACCCCGAGCGCGGCGCCGGTCGACGTCACCCGCTTGATGAGCGCGGCGAGGTTGTGCGGCTCGGTGGGATCGGGGTGGTGGTTCGGGAACTCGCCGTCCATCTCGCAGAAGAGCGGGATGACCTCGAAGCCGAGCTCCCGGAGGAGCGGCTCGATGACCGGACCGGCGGTGCCGTTGCCGCCGTCGATCACGACCGTGAGCTTCGTGTGGGGGAACCAGAGGTTGCCCTTCACGTAGTCGATGTAGTCGCGGACGATCGGCCGTTCGCGGTAGCCGCCGTGACCAACCTCGAAGTCGTCGTTCTCGATGAGCGTTCGAAGAGCCTGAATCGCGTCGCCGTAGATCGAGGTCTGGCCGAGGCAGATCTTGAACCCGTTGTATTCCTTGGCGTTGTGGCTGCCGGTGATCTCGATGCCGCCTTGGATCTCGCTCTCCAAGTGAAAGAGCGAGAAGTAGACGAGCGGCGTCGGGACGACCCCGATGTCGACGACGTCGATGCCTGTCGAGCGAAGACCGGCCACGAGCCCGGCGTGGAGCTCGGGGCTGTGGGTGCGGCAGTCGCGGCCGACCGAGAGCGCCTTGCGGCCTTGGCGGAGCGCGGTCGTGCCAATGGCTTTGCCGAGCAGCTCGGCGAAGCGCCCGTCGAGGTCGGGGCCGACCTTGCCGCGGACGTCGTAGGCGCGAAAGACTTTGGCGGGGACCGTGCTCATGTCAGCTCCTGGCGGCCAGTCTCGTTCAGGCGCTTCACGAGCGCGCCGACGTCCTGACTGCGATCGATGGGGGCGACGAGGACCGCGTCCGGCGTCGCCACGACGGTGAGCCCCGTGACGCCGAGGACTTCGACGTGGGGCCCGGTCGAGAGGACGACGGAGCCACTCACGTCCGTGAGGGACACGTCGCCGCGTGTGAAGTTGTCCTCGCCCTCTCGGAAGTCGAGGAGCGTACGCCAGGAGCCGACGTCACTCCAGCCGATGTCGGCCGGGATGATGACGGTATTGTCGGCCTCCTTCTCCATCACCCCGAAGTCGATGCTGATGGGCTCGGCGAGCTCGAAGCAGCGCGCGAGGGCGCTCTCTTCACCGGGGGTGCCGATGGCCGGGCGGTACTCGGCGAGGCCGGCCGCGAGACCCGGCAGGTGGCGCCCGATGGCGGCGAGCATGACGTCGGCCCGCACGAAGAACATGCCGGCGTTCCAGTCGTAGTCGCCCGACGCGAGATAGCTCTCGGCGGTCGCCCGGTTGGGCTTCTCGACGAAGGCCTGGACGGCGTACGCGGCGACCTCGAGGCCGGGCGACTCGAGCGCGGCCCCACGCCGGATGTAGCCGTAGCCGGTCTCGGGGTGGCTCGGCCGGATACCGACGGTGACGATGCGGCCGGTGCTGGCGAGGGCCGACGCGGCGCGGAAGGTGCGCCGGAACGCGGCTACGTCGGTGATGGTCTGGTCGGCGGGCAGGACGGCCAGGACGCCGCTCGGGCGCTCATGAGCGACGAGCGCGGCAGCGAGCCCGATACAGGGCGCCGTGTTGCGGGCGCGCGGCTCGACGACGGTGCGGACGGGGCTGCCCTCGAAGAGCGCCCGAGTCGGCTCGGCGAGCGCCGGCCCCGTGACGATGAGCACATGGGCGGGGTCGACGACGGCGGGAGCGACGCGAGCGACCGTCTCGGCGAGCAGGCTACGCTCGGTGAGGAGCGAGAGGAGCTGCTTCGGTCGGGTCTTGCGGCTGAGGGGCCAAAAGCGCGTGCCGGAGCCCCCGGCCATGATGACGGCCCACGTGCCGCCGCTGTCGTCTTGCCTGCTCATCTCGGGCTCCTCGTGCCGAAGGCGACCGCCCGCAGGGTGACTCGTCACCCCAAAGGCCGCCGCGGACGGCGGAGTATGCCACCCGGAAGCCGAGGCGCAATGGGCAGTCGCCCTA
>JADMJS010000622.1 GCA_018780435.1 Myxococcales bacterium | reverse complement strand
GAAGAGGCCATCGTCGTGAGCCTCGGTCTCCAGCACAGCTTCGTGCTCGACGACGTCTTCGACTTCTTGCGCGAGGCTACGGCGCGCGACGTGCTCGTGCAGGCGCTCCTCGCCGCGCCCATGTTCACCACGCGGTGGCGCTGGAATGTGCAGCGCTCGCTCATGCTCGAACGCTATCTGGGCGGCGGTCGCAAGATGCCCGCGAACCTCGCCCGGATGAAAGCCGAAGACCTCCTCGTCGCCGCGTTCCCGCAGGTGCTCGCGTGCCCGGAGACCCTCCCGGGCGGGCCGATCCCGATCCCGGACGAACACCCGATCGTCCGGCAGACCATCTCGGACTGCCTGACCGAAGCGATGGACCTCGACGGCTTTCTCGACGTGCTGCGGGGGCTCCAGGACGGCTCCATCGAGCGGATCGCGGTCGACACGGCCGAACCCTCGGCGTTCGCGCGCGGGATCCTGTCGAGCCAGCCTTACACCTTCCTCGACGACGCGCCGCTCGAAGAACGACGTACACAGGCCGTCATGACGCGGCGTATTCTCGACGTTCAGCTCGCCGACGACCTCGGCGCGCTCGACCCGGCCGCCGTCGCCCGAGTTCGGGAGGAGGCGTGGCCTACGCCGACTTGCGCAGACGACGTCCATGAAGCGCTGCTGTGGATGGGCTTCGTGCGAGACGATGAGGCCCCCCACTGGCGCCCTTGGCTCGCGGACCTCGAAGCGGCGGGCCGCGTCGCCCACGTGGAGTCGCGCTTCGTCGCCATCGAGGTCTGGCGGGATCCGAAGCGGCACGACGCGAAGGCGCTGCTACGCGGGCGGCTCGAGGTACTCGGCCCCTTTACGGCCGGCCCGGACAGCCCGGACTACCCACTGCTTCTTCAGCTCGAGGCCGAGGGGGTGGTGCTACGGACGCGACTCGACGGAGCCACGGCGTGGTGCGAACGGCGGCTCCTGGCGCGAATTCATCGCTACACGCTCGACACGTTACGCCGGGAGATCGAGCCGGTCTCCGTCGCTGACTTCGAGCGTTTCCTGCGCGCGTGGCAACACGTCGACGACGAGTTCCGTCTGGACGGCCCCGCCGGGGTCCGCGCCGTCATCGACCAGTTGGCCGGCTACGAGATCCCGGCGGCGGCTTGGGAGGCCGAGGTGCTCCCAGCGCGAGTGCGCGGCTACCGCTCCGAATGGCTGGACGAGGTCATGTTGACCGGTGGCGCGACCTGGGCTCGTCTCTGGGGAGCGGCGACCTCGCCTGTGTCTCGCACGCCGATCGCGCTCTTCCCGAGAGAGGACCTGCCGCTGTGGCAAGGCCTCGCCGAGGGCACGTCACGTCCGGATCCAAGCCCGCTTGCCGCTGCCGTGCTGACGGGGTTGGGCGAGTACGGTGCGCTCTTCGTGCCCGAGCTGATGCGAGTGACCCGCCTCGACCGCGACGCCACCGACGAGGCGCTCGGCGAGCTCGTGGCGATGGGGCGCGTGACCTGCGACACTTTCGCGGGGCTTCGTGCGCTGCTTGCCTCGGGGCCACGCCCCCAGCGCCCCTCCATGGGCGGCGCGACTGGGCGCTGGAGTCTCCTCCGGTCGTTCGGTCACGCGTGTAGGGCTGGGGACGATGGGAGCGAGCCCTCCGACGTGGCCGAACATCTCGCGCGGCAGCTGCTGCGACGGACCGGCGTCGTGTTCCGCCGAACCCTCGCCAGAGAGCGCCTCCCAATTCCATGGCGCGACATCGCCAGAGCGTGTCGTCGCCTGGAGACCCGGGGCGAGATCCGCGGCGGGCGCTTCGTCGCGGGCGTCGACGGCGAACAGTACGCGTTGGTTGAGGCTATCGCGCTCATGAGGCGGCTACGGCGGCGGCCGGTCCCGCTCGGTCTTCCCGAGCGGCCCGCCGCGGACCCGCTCTACGGGCTCTTCGGAGCGCCTTGAGCAGGAAGGGGAAAGATCAGCGTCCCCAATAGGAGACGCCGACCCTCACTCCATCGTGCTCAGGTCACAGTCGAGACCGTTGCAGTCGGCGACAGGCGGGACGACACAGCTCGCGTCCGCCGTGCAGAGGTCCGGGCTCGGGGGCTCGCCGCTCGGCGACGGGGCGCCCGGCGGGGCACAGAGGCCGCTGTCGTCGCTACCGAAGAAGATCGCTTGGAAGCTGCCCTGGGCGTCCTCGGGGGTCGCCTCCGCGGCGTCGTCCTCCATCGCCACCGGACCGGGCTCGGTCGCGGTTCGGAAGTGGCCGACGAGGTGACCGAGCACGGCGCCGCCGCCGCCGATCACCTGGCCTCGGAAGAGACCACCATCACCATGTGGGAGCTTCGTCCAGGTGCCGCGGGCGATCCCGACCGGCTCGCCGTCACGGACGAAACGACCGAAGAAGCGCCGCTCGCCGCCTTTCCGTACGCCCCAGATCCCGACGAGCTTGCCCACTTTGTGCCCTTCGCGCCCTTCGACCGCGCCACCAAAGACGCCGCCGCGCGCCTGGGTCTTCTCCCAACGGCCGGCGACCGCGCCGCGGACGCACCCGGTGTCCTCGAACGCGATGATAGACAGCCCATTGCCGAGCTCGTCGACCTTCCGGGCGCGAACGAGGTGCGCCAAGCGCGCGTGCGGGATTCGAAGCTCCGGGAGCCCGGCGAGCGCGATGACGAGCTCGCCGTCCGCCTCCGCCTCGGGGATCACGAGTCGGAGCCGCAGCCCGTCGACGTGCCCATAGGTCGTCGACGTGAACGCCACGGCGCTCGCATCGACGCGTGCTTCGAGCGAGTCGGTGTCAGCCTCGAAGCGAATCGCCCGGATGACCCGAAGACCGCCGACTGTGGTCGAGACGCTCCCGTCCCACACCCGAGAGGTGTCGGGCTTGCCTTCGGGGCGGTGGCCCCAGAGGAGTCGTAGTTCGAATCGGCGCACCGGCCCGAGGTCGGCGAGCGCCGCATCGATCTCCGGCTCAGCGACGTCCTCCTCCAGCGCTAGCGCGTCGAGCCCGACGGCGTTCTCGAGCTCCTCGAACTCGGGCGACTCCGGCGTGGTGTCGAGCCCGCCATTCTCCAGCTCCAGATTGAACGTCGCGACCGCGACGGGCTCATCAGTGGACTGAGAAGCAGTCCCGCCAAGCTCCGCACACGACGACACCAGAAAAAGTCCAGCCGATATGAGGACATGAGTACGCATTTCGTGATTCTCCCTTGATAGCGCTGGACACGATGTCCGGCGATGGGGAGTAGAGCACCGGCTGTGCCACGCCAGCGGACTGAAAGTGAGCTCATGATTTCAGTGAGTTAGGAGGATGGGTGCCGCGCCCGGGTGTCAAGCGGCCTTGTCGGTCTCGGGCGAGTGTACTCCTGGCCTGACAGCGGGATGGGGAAGGGCAAGAGCGGTTCACGCCGAGGGGTCGGCGGTCCAGGGATCGATGGTCTCAATTGGGAGGAGCGCGAAGTGGCGGATGTTGCGGGTCGCAAGCGGCACCGATAGGCGGTGACTCATGGCGGCGATCTGGACGTCCCGAATGTCGGGGCTCTGTCCAGCGCCATGTAGGATGGCCAGAAAGTGCCCTGCCACCGCAGCGGCCTCGGGGTCGAACGAAAATACGCGTCCTTCGAAATGAACGGTAAATTGTGCTGTGAACGCCTTCTCGAGAACGTGACGTCGGACCGGGTCGACCGTCTGTTCGATGCCTGCGCGAAGCTCCATCACGGTCACAGCCGTCGTCCAGAGCGAGGCGCGCGGCATCGAATCGACCCATCGGATGACGCGGGGATCTGGCCGAGGACGCATGAACTCGCTGATGACGTTCGTGTCGAGGATCGTCCTCAAGGATCGTAGTCCGATGAGTTGAAGTTCGGGATGTCGAGTCGATTGCCCCCAAGGCGAGGGACCTCGAAGTCGAAGTTCAGGTGGCTAAAGGCTTTGGCCCACTGCGTGCCGAGGCCGGATGGCTGGTTGTCTTCGTCAGGGGCGAGCGCCAGCCGCAAGATGGTCCGCGCTTCTTCCTCGGCGCTCCTTCCGTTCATCTTGGCCTGGCGCACGAGGCGCGCCTTGATGTCATCATCCAGGTTTCGAATGAGCATTTGGGCCATCGAGAACCTCCATGGGACGCTGAAGAGTTGGAGAAGCCCGGGTCAATCGAGCGACCTCTGATATCGCATGATATCACTCGCCCGCGCCGGCTTCAAGCAGCGATGGGTTTGGGAGGAGGGCCGGACCCGACAGCCGCAGGTCGACTTTGCCGTTATCCACGAGGGCGTCAGCGCCGTAGCGATGGCGCAGGCCTTCATCGAGGGTCACCTGCTTGGCGGAAGCGTTCCTTCTCGCGCGGCCGCCCTTCAGTCCTTGAAGGTCGGCGCCTGCGCGTCAGCGCCGATCGGGCTCAGTGCGGCGTCTTGTTCAGGTAGATGCGGTTGGCCTGGCGGTTCGAGATGAAGAGGTCGACGACGCCGTCGCCGTCGAAGTCGCCCGCGTGGACCGAGCGGGAGGGGTCGGCGTCTTTCGGGAGGTCGACCGTGAACGACTCGAAGGCCGCGCCGCCCTTGTTCAGGACGACCTGGTTTTGGCCTTCCCAGGTGGTCGTGAAGAAGTCGGGGTAGCCGTCGAGGTCGAGGTCGGCGACCTCGCCCCACGTGCTGTGGATGCTCGGTAGGATCGGCATGTTGGAGGCGGTCGCGTCGGCGTATTTGTAATCGAGCTCGCCGATGTGGAGGCGGTTCTTGTCGCTGTTGACGACGAAGAGATCGATGTCGCCGTCGAGGTCGACGTCCGAGCTCAGGACGCAGTTCGTCGGGTCACTGACGGAGGGGAGGTAGGCCTGGGAGACGTGGTTCATCTTCCCCTTGCCGTCGGTGTTGTGCCAGAGCTGGTTCTGGGAGCCGGGCATACCGACGTAGACGTCGGGGAAGGTGTCGCCATTGAGGTCGCGGATGAGGATGGCCTTCTCGGTCTGGCAGTGGCCGCAGGTCGTGGTGGTCGCGGTGTCCATGAGATCGTTGCGGCTGATCCAGTACGCGCCGATGTCGGTGCCGTAGACCTCGCCGCCGTTCAGCAAGGTGCGCCACGCCGTGTAGCTCTGCGATGAGCTCATCCAGTCGAGGTCGCCGTCGGAGTCGATGTCGCCGAAGGCCTGGCCATACTGTTGGCCGCTGTTCCACGAGGGGATGTTGTCGGCGGAGGTGTTGGCGAAGTGGGCGGTGCCGTCGTTGGCGAGCTGCCGGAGGCCAGTGCCGCAGGACATCATCATGTCGAGGTCGTCGTCTTTGTCGACGTCGACGAGGTCGATCGCGAAGCACTCGCAGGCGACGCCAGCGGGGACGCGATCGGTCGTGAGATCGAAGAAGTTACCGATGCCGTCATTCACCCAGACCGCCGGTCGCAGCGCCGAGTCGGTGAAACACATGACGATGTCGAGGTCGCCGTCGTCGTCGATGTCGCCCACCGCCGAGGCGTAGGCGTCCGCGGTCTGCTCGGGGATGCCGAGCTGGGTGTTGTTGGCAAAGGCGCCGATGGCGACGCGGTTCTGGTCGACCATCGACTTGTTCTCGGCGAAGCCGTGGTTCTGCATCAGCCAGTCTTGGTGGTCTTCGTTCAGGATGACCACGTCGGGGAGCTGGTCGCCGTTCAAGTCGCCGACGGCGATCTCCATGCTGTCTTCGCCGCGGTAGGCCGGGAAGTTTGTGAGGTTCGCGTTCGTATACGTCCCGACGCCGCCCTGAGCCTTGTCGTTCAGGTAGAGCCACGGCCAGTAGCGATTGTTCCCCTGGTGCTTGAGCACAATGAGGTCGAGGTCGTTGTCCAGGTCCACGTCGGTCGCGTCGACTCGGATCGCTTGCGTCAGGGTCTCTGTCTGCGGGAAGCGAGTCCCGGTGTCGTTCAGGAAGTTGCCGTTGTTGTTGATGTAGATGCGGGTCGACTGGCCGAAGGAGACCAGCACGACGTCTTCCCAGCCGTCGTCGTTGACGTCAGCGAACTTCACGTCGCGCGTGTTGGCGCCCGAGACCGGGAAGTTCTTGCCGGCGCCATAGGCGGCGTCCGAGAAGACCCACGCGGCGGGACACACGGCCGTGACGGGCGCTTCACATACATATCGGTAGCCGTTGCCGCAGTAGGCGTCGTCCCAACAGCCGTTCGCATTCGTGGTCATTCGGGCGCAGTCGTCGACGTTGCCGTCGTTCGGCTGACCACCGCACCAGAACGTGTACGCCGAGGTGTCCCACGGCCAGAAGTAGTTGTGCTCGCTCGTGACTTCTTTGAAGCCGAGCCACAGCTCGAAGTTGCCGGAGTTGGCGCGCAAGAAGTCCTGCTCGAGCTGATTGTTCAGTGTCGCCAAGTGGTAGCCGTAGAGTGAACACTTGTCTTCAGCGTCCCAGTTGGCCCGCGTCTCCTGGGTGCAGATGGCGTAACGGTGACCGTCGTAGACCTTGTGCGTACAGCCGGGCACGTCGAAGGTGCAGGTCGGTGCGAGCGGCGTGTTGTTGCAGTTGTTATAGTAGAGGCGGTTCTGCACCGCGCTCTCGTTGGCGACGAGCATGTCGAGGTCGCCGTCGTGGTCGACGTCCGACAGCGCGACGCCGCGCGAGGGCTCGCTATGCGCCGGGAGCACGCCCGACTGGACGCGCCACGTGCCGCGACCGTCGCCCGTCATGATGACGTTGTTGCCGTCGCCGACGATGATGACGTCGTCGTCACCGTCGCAGTTGAGGTCACCGATCGCCATGTCCTTCGGGTAGTTCATACCCGTGTCCGCCTTATCTTCGAAGGTGAAGGTGCCGTCGCCGCGGTTCCGGAAGAGGCCGAGGCTCTGCGAGTAATAGGCCCCGTACAGGATGACCACGTCGAGGTCGCCGTCGCCGTCGACGTCGGACGAGACGGGGTGGGCCGGGTAGAAGTTGTTGCCCACCGCCGGCATGCCGACGGCGGTCTGATCGATGAGCTGACCCGGGATCCCGTCGGTGTCTTCGGTGTTGATGTAGAGCTCCGGCGGCCCGTGGACGTGGGTCACGAACAGGTCGTCGAGCCCGTCTCCGTTGGCGTCGAAGAGGAGGGTCTGCTGGTCGTCGTAGACCGTATCGATGGGCAGACGCTGTCCCTTGGGTACGAGCACCACGGTTTGGCCGTAGGTGAAGGCGAGCGGCGCCACGATCTCGTCCGCCGAGCCGCCGACCGCCGGGTTCGAGAGGCGCAGGTCGACTTTACCGTTCGTCGCGTAAGCCGGCATGGTCACACGCAGAATCGTCGGTCCGAGGCGGACGACGGGCGTCGCTTCGGTCCAGTCGGAGGTCGAATTCTTCCCGAAGAAGACTTTGATCCCCTGCTTGAAGCCCTGTCCGTAGATGGTGACCGGGTAGCCGCCGAGCGCGGGGCCGCGCTTGGGCTCGATGCCCGCGAAGGCGAGGCCGGGGAGACCGAGCGGCTCGATGAACTCGAAGCCGTTCTGGATCATGCCGGTCTGGCCGTCGGTGTTGGTCACGCGCACGTTCACGACGCCGGCCGGATGTGCCGGCGCGGTGACGACGATGAGGGTGCCGGCGTTCTTCACGATGGGGTTGAAGCCGTTTACCCAGCCGATCGTGTCGGAGCCGAAGCTCACCTGCGCGCCTTCGAGGAAGTTGTTGCCCGTGATCTGGAGCACGTAGCCGCCCGAATCCGTGCCGAAGGAGGGCGTGACCGAGACCGGGTTCGGGGCCGGGATCACCGGGACATAGACGAAGGCGCCGCCGAGTGAGCCGATCTGGCCGTCCGGGTTCTGGATCTTGACCGCGACCGGGCCGACGCCGGGCGGGGCCTTGGCCTTGATGACGTTCTCCGACTCCCACTGCACGTTGGCCGTCGCGACCTCGACCGAGCCGAAGAAGACACGCGAGGTCTGCACGTAGCCGTCGCCTTGGATGGTGACGACGGTGCCGCCAGTCTCCGGCCCGACCGTCGGGAAGACGGCGAGGACCTTCGGCGGCTTGATGTAGAGAAAGCCGCCCCCGAGGCTGTGGCTTGAGAGATCCGGGTTGGTCACTGTGACGACCGCTGGGCCGGGGACAGCGGCAGGTGTCGTGCAGATGAGGGTCGTGGAGTTCTGGACTTGTACGCCCGTGGCCTTCTGGCCGGCGAAGGTGACCTGGGCGCCGACCTGGAAGCCGGTGCCGGAGATGGTCACGATCTCGTTCCCCAGGGTGCTGCCGGTCTGCGGGTTCACGCCGAGGATCTTCGGCGGCGGCGTGAAGAAGAAGGCGCCGGCCAGGAAGGCCATTTGGCCGTCGGGGTTCACGACCACGACGTCCGATCCGCCCGGCACTTGCACTGGCGTCTCGAAGGTGAGCTTGATCGTGCTCACGACGTTGGTCTTGGCGATGTCAGCGGCGACACAGCCGTCGTTGTAGACCGCGCTCACGCACACGAAGACCTTGGTCGACTCGCCGGGGGTCGCGCCTTTGACGAACTCCGTCCCGTTCACGGTGACGAAAGTGCCGCCGGTGCTCGGGCCGGAGATCGGCGCGATGGAGACGATGGTGGGCGGCGGTACGAAGTCGAAGGCGTCCGAGATGATGATGGTCTGGCCTTCGGCGTCGGTCACGATGACGTCGACCGGGCCCTTGCCGTGCGCTGGGGTGGTCGCGGTGAGCTTCGGGGCGGTGTAGGTGATCCCAGCGGCGGGGTCATCGCCGAAGAACACCAGGGTGTTCGCGTCGAGCTCCGTGCCGAAGAAGTCGACCGGAGCCCCGCCCGACGTCGCGCCCGAGTCCGGGTTGATGGACGTAATGTTGGGCGGCGCGTCGAGGGTGTCGTCGTCCTTGTATTCGAAGCCGGCGGCAAGGACGGCGAAGCTGCCGTCGGGGTTCAGGACGGTCACGTCGACTTCGGCTGCCACAGCGGGTGCGGAGACCCAGCGACACAGAGTCGGCGAGATGGTCTCGAAGTCCGCCACGGGGGTCGTGCCGAAGAGCGCCCAGGCGCCGGGCTGCACGTACTCGCCATCGCCGAGGCCCCAGGTGCCGCCGCTGGTCGGACCCGTCGGCGGACGAAGTCCGGTCATGACGGGGTCCGGGCCGATCGACGAGGGATCGACGTAGTCGAAGGCGTCGTAGAGGATGGCCGACTGGCCGTCCGGGTTCTGCACTGTGACGTCGACCGCGCCGGCGAGGCCGGGCGGCGCGATGAGCACCAGCTCACCGTCGCTCACGTGGACGACGGCCGTGGCGGGCTCGTCGCCGAAGTAGACCACCGCGCCGGGGAGGAAGTCTTGGCCGCGGAGGATGATCGGCGTGCCGCCGTCTTCGCTGCCCTGCGGCGGGAAGAGGCTGTCGAGCTGGGGCGGGAGCACATAGAGATAGGGCTTGTCGGCGATGTGTGACTGCCCGTCGGGATTGAGGATCTTGACCTCGGCGGGGCCCGGTGTGCCGGGCGGCGTCTGGACGCGGATGACGAACGTGGAGAGCACGTCGATGGTCGCGACGGGTTTGCCGCCGATGGTGACCGCGGCTTGCGCGCTGAAGTTCTTGCCAGCGATGTTGACGACCTTCCCGCCGACGACCGCTCCCATGTCCGGGTCGAAGCTGTCGATATGCGGCGCGCCGACGTAGTCCCAGGCGTTCACTAAGGTCGCCGACTGGCCGTCGCCGTTGGTCACGACGACGTTCTTGGGGCCTGGCTCGCCGGCGACGCTCGTGCCTGTCGCGATCGAGGCGTTCAGGACCGTCCAGGATGAGACCGGGCGGTAGCCGATGAAGCCGGTGCCGCCGCCAGTCAGCTTGCTGCCGGTGAAGATGACGGCCGTGCCGCCCGCTTCGGGGCCAGACTTCGGCGTAATTCCGAGGAGTTGCGGGGCCGGGAGCACCGCAGTGAGGTAGGTGAAGGCGGCTGGGAGCGTGCCGGCCTGGCCGTCCGGGTTCAGGATGGTGACGTCGACCTTGCCGATGAAGCCGGCGGGGGTCGTGACGGTCGCGAGGCCCGGTTCGAGCAGGTGCACGGTGGCCGGTTTGCCGCCGAAGAGGACTTTGGCGCCGGGCTGGATCGCCTGACCGTAGACCGCGAGGACGGTGCCGCCCTGGTAGGGGCCGTTGGCCGGGACGAGGGCCGTGACCTTCGGGGGCGGCTTGGTGAAGTTCGAGTCGATGTAGGTGAACGCCGCGGACAGCGTGGCGCTCTTGCCGTCCGGGTTCACGATCTGGACGTCGACTGTGCCGGCGGAGGTGACCGCGGGCGTCGTGAGCTGGAGGATGCCGCCGTCAAGGACCACGACACCGGTGGCTTCTACGCCGCCGAAGAAGACTTGCGCGCCAGACACGAAGCCGCTGCCCGAGACGACGGCCGTGAGGCCGCCGGCTTTGCTGCCGGTCGTCGGGAAGACCGCCGTGAGGGCCGGGGACGGGTACGAGTAGCCGTACGCGCTCTTCAGGACGGCGCTGAAGCCGTCGGCGCGCGTGACGACGGCGTCGACGAGACCGGATGCATGCGGCGGGGTGATGGCGCTGATGGTGCCCGACGTGGCGCCGACGACGGCCATCCCGGAGTAGCCGAGGAAGGCGAGGGGGCCGGTGCCGAAGCCGCTGCCCGTGAGCGTGACGGCGGCGCCGCCCGCGGTGGAGCCATCGACAGGGGCGATGGAGGCCAACGTCGGGCCGACGATTCCGGGCGCGGGCGTGTAGTAGGTGAAGCCGTTTTCAAGAACGTCGGCGTAGCCGCTGGCGAGTCGAATGGCGACCGGGACGGCGCCAGCGGCGTGAGGCGCGGTCTCGACCACGACGTGGCTGTTGTCGCCACCCAGGATGGGCCGGGACTCGCCATCGATGTAGACGGCCGTGATGGGCGCGCTGCCGGACTTCAAGGCCACGTCGAGGCGGATGACGCTCTTGCCGGCGGTGGGGCCGACGGCAGGGCGTACCGCGATGAGGGTCGGGTTCTGTCCGGGGACGTAGCCGTCGACGTAGAAGAAGGCGGCCTTGCGCGTGGCGCTACCGACTTCGGGGACCACGATCTGGAGGTCGACGGGGCCGTGCGCGCCGACGGGCGTGGTCACGAGCAGCGTGCTCGCGTCGAGGACGATGACGGACGTGCCGACGCCGGTGCCGAAGAGGACCGCGAGCCCAGGCTCGAACCCGCTGCCCGTGACC
This sequence comes from Myxococcales bacterium, assembly GCA_018780435.1. Lineage (GTDB taxonomy): Bacteria > Myxococcota_A > UBA9042 > SXOO01. The sequence continues at coordinate 14,999 of JADMJS010000622.1, read as the reverse complement.
GTGAGCACCGTGCCGCCCGACGACGGGCCGACGGGGGGGTGGACCGAAGCGATCTGCACGGAGTCGCCGGGGACGCCGTCCGTGTAGGTGAAGCCGTCTTCGAGGGTGCTGGAGAGGAAGTCGGGGTTCGAGACCGTGACGTCGACGAGGCCGGCCTCGTGCGCCGGGGCGATGGCGGTGACGAGGGTCTCTGTCGCGCTGACGACCTGGGCCGGCGTGTCGCCGAAGGTGACCGAGGCGTTCGGGTGGAAGCCCTGGCCGGAGATGAGGACCTGCGTGCCACCGGAGGGCTTGCCGTAGGCCGGCGTGACGGCGGCGATGAAGGGCGCCTGGAGGATGAAGTTGTAGGCGTCACCGAGTGCCGCCGTGCCACCGTCCGGGGCCGTGACGTGGATGTCGACGAGGCCCGGGGAGTGTGCGGGCGTCGTGACTTGGAGGGTGCCGGGGCCCTTGAGCGTCGAGCCGACCGGGACGCCATCGAAGAACACGATCACGCCGGGCGAGAACCCGGCACCTGTGACCGTGACGGTGTTGCCACCGGCGACCGAGCCCTGGCCGGGGAGTGCGCCCGAGAGGCTGATCGGGTTCGCCTGCGCGGTGTAGACGAAGCCGGCGGCGAGTGTGGCCGACTGGCCGTCGGGGTTCGTGATCGAGACGTCGGCGGGGCCGAGCGAGCCGGACGGCGTGAAGGCGGTGAGCGTCGTGCCGCTCGCGACGGTGATACCGGTGGCGGGTCGGCCGTCGACGAAGACGAGGGCGCCGGTCGAGAAGCCGGTGCCGCCCAGCCACGCGAGCGTGCCGCCGGCGATGGGGCCGAGGGCGGGCTTCACCGTCGAGAGGTGGGGGCCGGGGCCTGCCGTGGCGGGGTCGTAGTAGGTGTAGCCGGCGGGGAGTACCGAGGTCGCGCCGTTGGCCGAGGACTCGACGGTGACGTCTTTCGCGCCGACGGTGCCGGCCGGCACGCGGACCGACAGGGTGTCCGAACCGACGACGATGACCTCGGTCGCCGCTTGCGTGCCGAAGCGGACCTTGGGCGCGCTCGGGAAGCCAAAGCCCTTCACGAGCACCCAGCCGCCGCCGGTGGTCGGGCCGGTGGCCGGGACGATCTGGGCGACGACCGGGGCGTCGCCGGTCGGCGCTTGCGGGGCGACGTAGACGAAGCCGCCGGGGAGCACGACGTCGGCGAAACCCGTCGTCTTCACGCGGACTTCCACGGGGCCGGCCGAGCCGGGCGGCAGCAGGACGCCGATACCGGTCGGGCTGCTGAAGACGGTCTGGGCGGTCACGCCGCCGATGGTCACGGTCGAGGATGGGCGCAGGTCGTCGCCTTGGATGAGGACCGCGATGCCGCCCGTGGTGGGCCCGAGCGCCGGGATGACGGCGGTTACGGCCGGTGGGCCCGGCTCGACGTAAGCAAATGCGGCGGTGAGCTTCGAATCGGCGAAGCCGGCGGTCTTTAGGACTACGTCGACCACGCCGGCGGCGTGGGCCGGCAGCACGACCCCGAGGCCGGATTCGCCGCCGTAGTAGCTGGTGCTGGCAGCCGTGCCGCCGAAGTAGACCTGCGAGTTGTCGCGGAGATTCTCGCCGACCACCGCGACCACGGTCCCGCCTTCGGTCGGACCCGAACCGGGTGTGACACTCAGGAGCTTCGGCGCCGCGGGCGCGACGTAGGTGAAGCCGCCCGCGAGGACGGCGTCCGGCTCGCCGGGCGTCTTGATGACGACGTCGACGACCCCGGCGGCGTGGACCGGAAGCAGCACGGTGAGGCCGTTCTCGCCGCCGAAGTGGACGGGGGTTGACGGGACGCCACCGAACCAGACTTGGCTGTCGGATCGGAGCCCGACACCGCTCACCGAGACGAGGGTGCCACCGGCGGCGGGCCCGGTCGGCGGCTCGACCGCGGTGATCCCGGGCGCGCTCTCCGCCACGAAGGTGTAGCCGTCCTCGAGGACGGTGTCGGGGAAGCCGGCGCCCGAGATGACGACGTCACAGGTGCCGGGGCCGTGGGCGGGCAGCGTCACGAGCGCGGCGCCGGGGCTCACGACGTCGGCGTTGGGCGCGGTCACGCCGCACACCTTCACGGTGATGATGTCCGGCAGGTTCTCGCCGGCGATGACGATGAGGCCGCCCGCCGTGGAGCCCGACGGGGGCTGAATCGAGGTGATGACCGGCAGCGGCGGGGCGATGTAGGTGAAGGCCCCGGTCAGGTAGGCGTCCGGGAGTCCCGGGGTCGAGACGCGGACATCGACCTTGCCGGCGGCGCCGGCCGGGGCGACGACGCCGAGGCCGTTCGGGCCGGCGTAGTAGCTCGTGGTGGCCGGCACGTTGCCGAACCAGACCTGGGAGGTCGGGCGGAGGTTCTGTCCAGAGACCGCGACGACGACGCCACCCGCCGTGGAGCCGCTGGTCGGTGCAATCGACGTGAGGGACGGGTTGCCGAGGGCCTCGTAGGTGAACGCGGCCGTCAGGGTCGCGTCGGGGAAGCCCGGGGTCTTCACGACGATGTCGACGAGGCCCGGCGCGTGGCTCGGGAGCAGGACTGCGAGGCCACCGTCGCCGGAAGCCACGGTCGTGGCGGGGCTACCGCCGAACCAGGCCTGCGAGTCGCCGCGGAGGTGCTGGCCGGCGATAGCGACGACGATGCCGCCGTCGACCGGGCCCGACGTCGGCGTGACGGTCGAGAGCGCGGGCGGGTTCGGACCGACGAAGGCGAAGCCGGTGAGGGTGCTGTCGGGGTAACCCGGGGTCTTGAGGACCACGTCGACCGTCCCGGCCGCGTGCGGCGGCGCAACCACGCCCATGCCGAGGGGGCCGCCGTATTGGATGGAGACTGCCGGGGTGCCCCCGAACCACAGAGTGGAGTCGGGGCGCAGGTCGGTGCCGGAGACGGCGATGAGCTCGCCGCCGGCCGTGGCGGTGGACATCGGCGAGAGGCCGGTGAGGACCGGATTGCCTGGCGCGACATAGGTGAAGGCCCCCGCGAGAGTGGCGGTGGGCCAATTGGTCGCCGTGACGGTCACAGTGACGGCGCCGGCCGTGTTCGAGGCGGGCACGACCACCGTGATCGCCTTCGGGCTCTCTGCGACGACCTCCACCGGCGTGGCGCCGAAGGAGACAGCCGAGCCGGGGAGGAAGTCCTGGCCGCGGACGACGGCCAGATAGCCCCCTTCGAGGGAGCCGCTGTCGGGATCGACGGCGTCGATCTTCGGCGTGGGGCTGAGGTAGGTGTAGCCGCCGGGGAGCTGCCCTCCGAGGCCGTCGGGGTTCTCCACTTCGACCATCACGGGGCCAGGACCGTCGCCTTCTGGGACCGTGCACGTCGCGAAGGTGGAGGTCGTGCCCGTGCCATCACCCGCGCCGACGACGACGCCCGTGCAGGGCTTGCCGCCGATGAGGATGGACATGCCTTGGCTCAGGTATTTGCCCTGGATTGTGACGGTGTTGCCGCCGTCCACGGGGCCCGACGAGGGCTCGACGCGGTAGATGACGGGCGGGTTCACGAAGTAGAGAAAGCCGCCCTGGCGGACGCCCGAGTTGCCTTGTGCGTCGGTGATGACGATGTCGACGAGGCCCGCGTCGTGCGGCGGCGTGACGAAGGTGCCCTTGTCTTCCGAGTTGACGGTCCAGGTCTGGGCGAGTCGGCCACCGATGAGGAGCTTCGAGCCTTGAGTGAAGTGCGAGCCCGTGACGGTGACCGTGAGGCCGCCTTCGATGGAGCCGGCGGATGGATCGACGCCCGTGATCTGCGGGCGCGCGGTCTCCTCGGTGCCGCTCGTGGGGGCGAAGACCGAGAAGCCGGCGTCGAGCTGCGCCGACAGGCCGTCCGGGTTCGTGACGGCGAGGTCGACGGCGCCGACGTCGAGGGCCGGCGTGACGATGGTGGCGTTCTCGACGGAGGTTACCGACGCGCTCGCCACGACCTTCCAATCGATGAAGAAGACGGCGCCGGTCTGGAAGTTCGAGCCCCGAAGGAGGGCGACGGTGCCGCCGGTGCTGGGGCCGGCGCTCGGGATGGTCTCAAGAAGGGCAGGGCCGGAGGGCGCGTTCGCGTCGGGTTCGTAGTAGGTGAAGGCCCGCTCGAAGACGGTGGTACCACCGTCGGGGTTCTCGATGGTGACATCGGTGGCGCCGGCGACCCCGGCGGGTGTCTTCACGACGAGGTGGCCAGCGTCGCTGACGCCCAGCACCTGCCCGTCGTTCGAGCCGAACTTGATCTTCACCCCGTCGCGGAAGCCAGCGCCCGTGAGGCCCAAGATGGTGCCGCCAGCGACAGGGCCGCGGTTATGGGTGAGCTGGTAGAGCTCCGGGGCGACGGCGGCAAACTGGACGTCCCCGGGGGTCGCGTCCTGATCGTCACCACCGTCGGAGGAGCCGTTCGTGTCGGGGAAGTACGGGACCTCGCGCACGATCTCGGTGCCACCGTCACAAGACGCTGCTACTGCGAGGATGAGGAGCGACGCTCCCACACGGCCGAACACGCTCATTGATGCCTCCAGGGCCAAACCCATTCCGACTCTACGCCGCCAACCGACACGCCCGCAATGGGGCAGTTGGGATTCCGCATATCCAGGCCGCGGTCGAATGAGGCCCGAAATCGTCGATGCGAACGTGGCTCCAGAGTCGAGTTGCCCGGTTGACCGAGGGGGCTGTGGTTGGTCAGGATGCGCCGGCTAAAGCGCGCTCGACGCGCCCGAGGACCCCATGAGCCAAGAAACGACCGATGCTTCCCCCGTTGCTGCCCATCCAGAAGCGCCGGCCGTTGGCGCCACAGAGACATCGGCCGCCGATACCGTAGGAACGACTCGTCGCGGCTTTCTCACGACGACGGCCCTCGGGGTCGCCGCCGTGACGATGGGCGTCCCGCCCGACGCGAAGGCCACGACCGTCGGTGGGCGTGGTCAGGTGCTTCGAGTCCACCACTCGGGCGCGACGACCGACATCATCAAGACCAACGACGACGTGGTGAAGACCATGGTCGACAAGGCGCTGCTCGAGTTCACGGGAGAGGCCACGATCGCGGCGGCGATGGGTCACTTCGTGCAGAAGACCGACCTCGTCGGCATCAAGATCAACACGCTGGGCTCGCCGTACTCGTCGGTCAACCCAGCGACGGCCTTCGCGATCGCCGACGCTGTCCACGCGGCGGGCGTTCCAAAGACCAAGATCATCATCTACGACCAGTACCAATCCCGAATGAAGACGGGTGGTTTCCGCGTGCTCGGGCCGGGCGGCAAGGCGCGTTCAGGGCAGTACCCGGTGCACTACCACAAGACGCTCGGCTACGAAGAGGAGGAGACCCCGGTCGAGGGCCGCGATCGGCGCGATCGGGAGACTAAAGCGCGATTCGCCAAGATCGCCCGGCAGGTCACGGCAGTGATCAACGTATGTGTCCCGAAGGACCACGATCTCACCGGCGTCACAGGCGCACTCAAGAACGTGGCCTACGGCAACGTCGAGACCGTCCCGCACTTCCACTGTAGCCGCGAGAAGTGCAAACCCGTCTGCTTCCACGACGGCAAGTGCAACATACCCCGTGTCTACTCACACCCGGACCTCGGCGGCAAGGTGAAGCTCATCATCTGCGACGCGCTCCGCGTGCTGTACAACGGAGGCCCGCAGGACAAGCGCTTCCGAGTCGCACACAACGAGATCGCCATCACGACCGACCCAGTGGCCATGGATCGCGTCATACTCGAATGGGTGGAAGACATCCGCAAAGAGAAAGGCATGGACTCCGTCTGGGAGTCCCGCGGCGGCACCCGTGCGCCGCGCTTCATCGAGGGCGCCGTGAAGATGGGGCTCGGGGAGGGCGATCTCGCCAAGATCACGCAGAAGCGGATCTCGATCGGGTAGTTCAGGCGCCGATGGGCGCGAGCCCGATGGCTTGAGCCGCATGCGCCATACGCACGTCGAAGGTCACGAGGCTCCCGCCGGGTCCGCACGTCCGACAGGAACCTCGGCCAACCTTACTGACAAACGCCAGCTGGTCATGGACCAAAACTGGAGAGGCCCGTGCCACCGCGATCTGTGTCGAAGTGGACCGCTGCTCCAGCTCCATCTGTTGCTTCCGATCCTCCTTTGGCCGAGGTTCCTGTCCGAAGGGCGGCCGCGAGGAGGAAGGCGTCTAGCGTGCCCTCCTTGATCCCCTTGCGTTTCACCATCGAGTGCCACCGATGCGCCCGGAGAGCCACAGCGTCCCCAGTGAGCCGAACTCCTTCCAGCGCGCGATCTGTGCCGTGTCGAGTCGGGCGAGCCGGGACGTGGCTCCGTCCTTCTCGCAGACGACGACGGTATGAGCGTGGTCTGTCAGGGCGTTGAGGAGGATCTGGCGAAGCATGGGAGTTCCAGGGTGCCATTCGGGTCGAGGAAGCCCGACGACCTCGGTCGAGTCGCGGCGGTGCTTGGTCTTGGTGCTCATCGCCGCGATGGTACCATGCGACATCGGCATTGCGAGGGGAGGTCCCGGCAGCCCGGCATCCGGCCAAACCCGGCAAGGAGGAGACGCACCCAAGGAGTATCCCACCGGCAAACGGCGGATAAGTTCTTTGACCGCTTTCGCGAGCCAGACCCAGCAAGAATTGGAGCACGAAGGCCCGCCAAATCGGCCGTCGGGTGTACTTGGACGACTCCGCTGCACGAGGGCTGGTGTTGGGGCGGGCGTACCTCTCGAGGACGGCACTCGAGTCGAGGCACTGCAGGTCCGTCAGTCGCCCCGGTCGTCTGCGAGGACATCGGCGATGGTCAGCGGCGAGCGTTGGGCCGCGACGGGTTTGATGGGGGCGTCCGACCCGGCGCGAATCCAACCTTCCCTGATCCCCACCTCAAGTCGAGACATGCCCGGAGCGGGGCCCAGGATCGCCTTCGGGACGCCCCGGTCGGTCACGCGAATGACCTCGCCGCGTGCCGCGCGGTCGAGGTACTCGGACAATTGCTCTTTCAGCTCGCGAACGTCGACGTCCATGAGGCCACGATGTCGGGTCAATGTGGCCCCGTCAAACGAGCGAACTCCCAGCTTTGACCCACGGCCCCCATCCGCTATGGTCCGCGCCGTGAATGCCCCCTCCCGATTCCGCCCCGCCCCGACCTGCTCGGGGTGCCCATGAGCATCGCCGTCGTCGCGGAGAAGCCATCCGTCGCGCGGGACATCGCGTCCGTGCTCGGGGCGACCAAGAAGGGGGACGGGTTCCTTCACGGGAACGGCTACATCGTGACGTGGGCCATCGGTCACCTGGTCGCGCTGTGCGAGCCGCACCAGATGAACCCCGCGTGGAAGCGGTGGGCGCGCGACCTCCTGCCGATGCTGCCGAAGCGCTGGCCCGTGCAGGTGCTCGAGCAGACCAAGTCGCAGTTCGAGGTCATCCGAAACATCCTGCACAGCGACAAGGTCGAGAGCGTCGTGTGCGCGACGGACGCGGGGCGCGAGGGCGAGCTCATCTTCCGGCTCATCGTCGAAGCGGCGGCGTGCGATAAGCCCACGCAACGGCTGTGGATCTCGTCGCTGACGGACGACGCCATCCGGGCGGGATTCAACAAGCTTGAAGCGGGGACGCGTTACGACGGGCTCGCCGACGCGGCCCGAGGACGAAGCCGTGCCGACTGGCTTGTGGGCATGAACCTGTCGCGGGCGTACTCGCTCGCGATGGACGACCAGTTCTCGGTCGGGCGCGTGCAGACGCCGACGCTCGCCATGATCGTGGACCGCGAGCTCGCGATACGGCGCTTCGTGCCGGACGACTACATCGAAGTGCTCGCGAAGTTCGGGCCGCCGAAGGGGGGCGCCGAGATCACCTCTGAAGACGGCGCCAAAGAGCCCGGCGTCCCGTCGCAGGTCTATGAAGGCATCTGGTTCCGGCAGCCCGACAGCGGCGTCGCCGTCGAATTCCCACGTCGGTTGCCGCCCGACGGCGCGCACGCGAAGGCCATCTCCGCGCGGGCCAAGAAGGGCCGCGCCGAGGTCCTCTCCGTCGAAGGCAGCCAGAAGCGCCTGCCGCCGCCGCTGCTCTACGACCTCACCGAGCTGCAGCGTCACACGAACCGGCTCTTCGGCTTCTCGGCACAACACGCGCTCGACGTCGCGCAGAAGCTCTACGAGACGCACAAGATCATCACGTACCCGCGTACGTCGAGTCGGCACCTGTCGACCGACGTCGCCGCGACCCTCGGGCCCATCGCCGCCGCGGTACGGAAGCCCTACGAGGCCCACCTCGCCGAAGGCACGGGACAGCGGCCGCTCGGCAAGCGCTACGTCGACGACGCCAAGATCACCGACCACCACGCCATCATCCCGACCGGAAACCGCCCGAACGGCCGGCTCGATCAGGACGAAGAGCGCGTCTACGACCTCATCTGTCGGCGCTTTCTGCAGGCATGGCAGCCCGACTTCATCTGGGACGCGACCGCGGTCATCACGTCCATCACGACCGAGCCGGAGCCCGGCAGCGACGAAGGGAAGGTCGCGCCCGGCTCGACCGGGCCTGTGGAGACGGGGCAGCCCATCGTCGACCTCTACGAGAGCCACGGTACCGCGATCCAACAGGTCGGCTGGAAGTCGCTTGAGCTCGGCAAAGCTGCGGGTAAAGCGCCCAAGGCCAAAGGTGGTGACGCGGACGACGACGGCCCGGAAGGCGACGATCAGCTCCTCCCGCCGGGCCTCGCCGCGGGCCAGCCGCGCAGCGTCCCGAGCGTGCGCACGGCGCGCAAGAAGACGCGACCACCGCGCCGCTTCAACGACGCGACGCTGCTGACGGCCATGGAGACCGCAGGCAAGACGCTCGAGGAGAAGGAGCTCTCCGACGCGATGAAGGAGTGCGGGCTCGGCACGCCGGCCACGCGCGCCGCGATCATCGAGACCCTGCTCACGCGCGAGTACCTGAAGCGCAGCGGCAAGAACCTCGAAGCGACCGACAAGGGCATCCGCCTCATCGAGGTCGTGGACCCCGCGGTGAAGAGCCCCGAGATGACCGGGCAGTGGGAGGCGCGCCTTCGGCACGTCGAACGCGGCCAAGGTCACCTGCCGGAGTTCATCGACGGCATCGAGAGCTACGTCGTCGACGTCATCGGCCGCGTCCCCACACGCATCTTCAGTACCGACCTGCCGCCCGGCGCCGCCCCGGTGGTCCCGTCCATCCTCGTGGCCGGCGACGGCGTCAGCGGTCCGGCTGCCAACTCGAAGGTCCCCGCCCAGGCCGCCGCGCGGGAAGCCCCGCCAGCGCCCACCCCACGTGCTACACCCGACGAGCTCGGCGGCCTGCTGAAACAAGTCTTTGGTTTCGAGGGCTTCCGGCCCTACCAAGAGGCGGTCTGTCGCGCGGCCACCGAAGGCCAAGACCTCCTGCTCGTCATGCCGACGGGCGCCGGCAAGTCGCTCTGCTACCAGCTCCCGGGTCTCGCTCGGGGCGGCACGACGCTCGTCATCAGCCCGCTCCTGGCGCTGATCGAGGACCAGGTGCAGAAGCTCCAGAAGCTCGGCCTCCGCGCCGACCGCATTCACTCGGGCCGCGACCGCGCCGACTCCCGGAAAGTCTGCGAGGAGTACCTGCACGGGCGGCTCGACTTCCTCTTCATCGCCCCGGAGCGGCTCGGCGTCCCGGGTTTCCCCGAGATGTTGGCCCGCCGTCGCCCTTCGCTCATCGCCGTCGACGAAGCGCACTGTATCTCCCAGTGGGGACACGACTTTCGCCCGGATTACCGGCTCCTCGGCCAGCGCCTCCCGGCCCTCATGCCGACGCCGGTGGTGGCGCTCACGGCCACCGCGACCCAGGAGGTCCAGAAGGACATCGTCCTCCAGCTCGGCCTGCCGAAAGCCCGCACCTTCATCCACGGGTTCCGGCGCGAGAACATCGCCATCGAAGCACTCGAGATACCGGCTCCCGAGCGCGCGACGCACGTCGGGGCGGTGCTCGCCGAGCCGTCGCGTCGTCCCGCGATCGTCTACGCACCGACGCGCGCGGTCGCGGAAGAGACGGCCCAGGCGCTCGGCGGTCGTTACTCGGTCGCGGCCTATCACGCAGGCCTCAAGGCAGAGGTTCGCGACAAGGTCCAACGCGCCTTCATGGGCGGCAAGCTCGAAGTCGTCGTCGCCACCATCGCGTTCGGGATGGGCATCGACAAGGCCGACATTCGGACTGTCGTCCACCTTGCGCTCCCGTCCAGCGTCGAGGGGTACTATCAGGAGATCGGCCGCGCTGGCCGCGATGGGAAACCCTCGCGCGCGCTGCTCTTACACTCCTTCCTCGACCGGAAGACTCACCAGTTCTTCCTCGACAAGGGCTTCCCCCCGATCGGCGTCCTACGGCAGATCTGCGCACGCCTCGCGCAGGGTCCCGTCCTCCGCGAGTCACTCGCCGAGGTGGTCGGTATGGCGCCCGACATGGTCGAGATGGCCCTCGACAAGCTCTGGGTCCAGGGTGGCGTCACGATCTCGCACGAGGACGAGGTCTCGCTCGGGCAGGCCGGCTGGGAGCGCGGCTATGAGGCCGTTCGGCGTCGGCGAGAGGAGCAGATCCTCGAGATGTCGCGCTTCGCCGAAGGGGCCGGCTGCCGAATGCGCAGGCTCGTCCAGTACTTCGGAGATCGTGCCGACAGCGGGCGCCCCTGCGGGAGCTGCGACGAGTGTGATACCGCGAGCTGTCTCCTGGTGACCGCGCGTGCCCCGGACGCGGGCGAAGTCGACGTCATGGGTCGCCTCTTGAACCGCCTCCGAGAGCACAACGGCCAGAGCACGGGCCGACTGTGTAAGGAGGTCCTCGGCGATGGCCAGCCGGAGCGGCGCCGCTTCGAGACGCTCCTCGACGGCCTCGTTCGTGCTGGCTTCGTCGAGGTGAGCCCCGACTCCTTCGAGAAGGACGGCAAACAGCTCGTCTTCGAACGCGCGTTCGCCACCCGGGAAGGCCTCGGTGCCGCGCCATCGAGGCTCGCTGCCGTCCGGCTGAAGGAAGGCCCGGCCAGCGCCGGCGGCTCTTCGAAGAAGGCGAAAGCCGCCAAGAAGCCCGTGAGGACGTCGTCGGACGGACCCGTAGACGCCGGGACCGTGGCTCGGCTCAAGGCGTGGCGGCGCGACGAGTCGCTCCGCAAAGGGATTCCGGCGTTCCGAATCCTCACCGATCGGAGCCTCTTGGACCTCGTCCACGCCGCGCCCCGCACGGCGGCTGAGCTCGCTGCGGTCTCGGGGCTCGGCCGGAGGACCATCGAAGCGTATGGCAGCGAGATCCTGTCGCTGATCTCCGGGTAGTATAGTCAACGGTCCAGCGGAGATACGTACGCGCGGTCACACGAAGAGAGAGGGGCATGCCAAGCTGGGGCGGACGCTCGCGAGTGTCGCCGCTGCCGCCGAGCGCCGCGACCGTGTCGCGCGACTGCTCCGCGCCGCCTTCGTCATGTCGCTCGTCTTCGCCTCCGGCACCTTCGGCTATCTAATCCTCACGGACGGGCGCTACTCGTGGCTCGACTGTCTCTACATGACGGTCATCACGGTCTCGACCGTGGGATACGAGCAGATCGTCCGCGCCGACACCGACGCCATCACGCTGTTCAACATCGGGCTGATCCTCTTTGGCGGCGGCGCCATCCTCTACTTCATCAGCTCGATGACCTCACTCATCCTCGAGGGCGACCTCCTCCACGGACTCTTTCGGCGCCGTATTGAACGCGCGGTTCAGAAGCAGCGCCATCACGTGGTCGTGGTCGGCCTCGGGCGCATGGGGCGGGCGGCCGTGGTCGAGCTCGTCCATGCCGGCGTTCCCGTCGTGGGCGTCGATCGCGAGGAGTCTCAGATCGGGGAGCTCGTGGGCGAGCTCGGCGAGCCGCCGCCCTTCGTGGTCGGCGACGCGCTCGACGACGACGCGCTCCATCACGCCGGCATCGGTCGTGCGTCGGCCCTGGTGGCGGCGATGCCCGACGATCGCGACAACCTCTATCTCACCGTCATCGCTCGGGGAATGAACCCGGACCTGCGCATCGTGTCGCGGGTCGCCGACCCCCTCACGAGCGCCAAGCTGCTCGACTCGGGCGCCAACGCCGTCGTGATTCCGTCGGCGCTCGCTGCCCGTCGTCTCACGCGCGAGCTCGTCGAGCCCGTCTTCACCGCGTTCAACGACGCGACCTTCGGCGCGGACGCGAGCCTCAACGCCGTCGATGTGTTCGATGTCCCGCGCGAAGCGGTCGGCGCCAGCTTCGACGAGTGGTTCCCGGGGCTCCACGTGGTCGGTCTGCGTGCGGCGGGCGCCGAGCTCTTCGAGTTCCGGCCCGATCGGGCGATCCGCCTTGCGAGTGGACAGCGCCTCATCGTCGTGGGCGAACGCGCTCGTCTTCGCGACTTCCGGAGTCCGCCGACGCTGCGCGTGGCCCCGACGTCGCGTGCGGCCGGCGCTCCCATCGACCTGAACGGCCGCGTCGTCATCGCGGGCGGAGGTCGGGTCGGTCGTCAAGTCGCGCTCGATCTCCTCGAAGTCGGGGTGCGCGAGATCGTCGTCATCGAGGACGATGCCGCGCGAGCCGAGACGCTCCGTCAGGAAGACGCGGCGTGCGCGCTCCCAGGCGCCGTACGGATCGTGGAAGGATCGGCGCTTGAAGACGCTGTCCTCGTGGCAGCCGGTGTGCCCGGGGCGGTGGCCTTGGTCGCTGCGCTCTCGGCGGCCCGAGACAACGCCTTCTTGTGCGTCACGGCACGGCGCATGGAGCCGCGGCTGCGCATCGTCGCCCGCGCCGACCTCGAAGCCGAGGTCGAGCGCCTCTACCGCGTCGGCGCCGACAACGCTGCCTCCGTCGCCCTCATCGGCGCCAGCCGACTACGCGACGCCGTCGTGGCGCCCGAGCTCGCGAGGCTCGACGACCTCGTCTCGGACAAGGACGAAGGCCGCCAGCTCTTCTTGCGCGAATGGGTCGTGAAGGTCCCCGGCAATCTGCGTGGCGCGACCGTACGCCAGCTCACGACGAGTCCGCCCGTGTCCGCCTCGAGCGAAACGGGGGTCGCGACGCTCGTGGCGGTGCACACGGGCCTCCGCGCGAGCTGGGTCTGGCTCCCGTCGCGCGCCTTGCGGCTGCGAGGCCACGTCACGGCGCTCTACCTCGGCCGCCGCGCGGAGCTCGAACGTCTCGACGGTTGACGGGTGAGGCGGCAGAGGTCGCCCCGGGGTGCTGGGTGGCGCTTCCCCACCGGTGACGACCGAGCCTTTACAATGTGAGGTTTGAATCGCAAAACTGTCAAAAGTGTGGATCCAAAGACGATTCTTGCCTCAGCTCGTCCAGGCCACCTCCACCTTTCCGGTCGTCGCGCTCACCGGCGCGCGTTAGGTGGGCAAGTCCAGCCTGCTCCAGCGCAGCTTCCCCGACCGTCACTTGCTACTTCCTCGGCATCGGCACTGGCGAGCTCGACCGCAGCCCGTATGCCGGCGCCATCTTCGAGACCTGGGTCTACGGCGAGCTGCGGAAGTCCATCGCCGCCTCAGGACGCCCGCGGCCACTGTACTTGTACCGCGACCAAGAGAATCGCGAGGTGGACTTCGTCATGGACCGGGGCGGTCGGCTGACCCTCTTCGAGTGCAAGCTCACCGAGAGTCCGAGCGGGCGTGACGCAGCGGGCTTCGACGCGGTTGCGGCCGTGCTACGCAAGAATCCGAATCTTGAGGTCGAGCGCCGGGTCATCGTCGCCCGGCCCGTAGAGGACCACCGTCTGGGCGCCGAAGCACCGGACGTGGTCCACGCGGCTCGCTTGTTCGAGCGCCTCGAGGGCGTCGCCGAGTGAGTCTCTGAAGTGCGGGCGTCAGAGGCAGGTGGAAAGAGCTGGCCGGTCTTGTTAGTTTGGTCGGCATGGAGCCGATGCCCGAAATCCCGTGGGGCCCTGCCGAGAAGGAAGCCTACCGATTGAAGGTGCTCTCCGAGTTCGAGCGGCTGCGGGTCGAGTTGCCAGACATCGACCCGAACGACTTGATGCTCATCGTGGCCTCCTTGCACCGACCCTTTGGGACCGGCAAGCGCTTTCTCCTTCGACCGCTCCCCGGAGGTGGATTTGTCTTCTGACGAAGCGTTTCTGGTGACCTTGCTCCGCGCGCTTCGCCAGTCGAAGCTCGAAGCGGTCATCGTCGGCAACACCGCGGCCGTTCTCCAGGGTGCCCCGGTAACTACGCAGGACATCGATCTCCTCGTCCGTGATTCGAAACTCACGAGCGCGAAGGTCGAGGACTTGGCCCAACGCCTCGGCGCGTTCCGAGCGCGGCCCTCCGAGCTCGTCGACATCACGACACTGCTCGGCGCCTCCGCCCCCGTGGACGTCATCGTCGGCCACATCGCCGGCGACCTGCGCTTCGAGAGTGTGAAGTCTCGTGCCCGAATCATCTCCGTGGCCGGAGAGGAAGCGCTGGTCGCCGACCTCGCCGACATCATTCGGAGCAAGGAGGCTGCGAATCGGGAGAAGGACCGTGCGGTGTTGCCGATGCTTCGGGCGACGCTCGCGGTTCGCCAGGGGTGTTGACTCGGTCCAAGGCCCTTTGAACCAAGGCCGCTTGACCCCCCGGAACCCAGCCGCGTACGCTTCCAGCATGCTGCGACGCACCGCAATTCTCATGCTCGTGACCCTCGGATGCGCAGCGGAGAGCGACCCCGGACTTACGGCCGACGCGTGTGCCGCGGCGACCACGTGCGCCGTCTTTGGCACCTGTGGGCTGGCGAACGGTGAATGTGCCCCAACCACGGAGGATCACTGCCGTAACGCCGAGAACGCGTGTCAGGCCGAAGGGCGCTGCACACTTGAGGGTGCCTCGTGTGTCGCGACGACCGACGCCGATTGCAAAGCGAGCAACAATTGCAAGGCGCTCGGGCACTGTTCACTGTTCGAGGACGTTTGTGGGGCGCTCACTATGGCCGACTGTGAGAATTCGGACCGCTGTCGACTCTTCAATCAGTGCGAGCCGAAGCTCGGAGAGTGCGACAACTCCGGCCACGGGCACTAGGAGGGCGCTGATTTTCGGACCGAGCATGCCGAAGCGATTCCCCACGGGGGC
>JADMJS010000216.1 GCA_018780435.1 Myxococcales bacterium | reverse complement strand
CTCCTGGTCGTCGCGTACCTCGCGCTTCAGCCACGCGGTGCAAACTCGGCCTTCGAGCGCCCTTCGCCGCTCGGGATGACGCGAATCTGCGCTGGGATCGCCTCCCGCATGGCCTCGACGTGGCTGATGAGACCGATCTGGGCGCCGGAGGCCTCCTGAAGCGCGGTGAGGGCGCCCAGGACGTGCTGGAGCGTGTCGTTATCGAGGGAGCCGAAGCCCTCGTCGATGAGCAAGGTCTCGATGCGGAGGCGGGAGGACCGGAGGTCCGCGAGACCGAGCGCGAGGGCGAGCGAAACGATGAAGGACTCGCCACCCGAGAGGCTTTTCACCGGGCGCGGCAGGCCCTGGCCGCAGGCGTCGCCGACCCGGAAGTCGAGGCGCGGCGCGTGGTCCTCGCCGATGACCTGTTCGAGGCGGTAGCGGGGCATGAAGCGCGCGAGGCGGTCGTTGGCGCGCGCGATGACGGAGCTCAGGTTCAGCGCCTGGACGATCTCCACGAAGGCCTGGCCGTTGTTCGTCCCGATGAGCTCGGCGATGGCGGTCCAGTGCAGGCGATCCTCCTCGAGGACGAGGCGCCGCGCTTCGAGCGCCACGCGTTCGTCACGGCCGGCGTCGTCTTGCGACAGCTCGCCGCGGAGCGCGCCCGCCTCTTGGTCGAGTCGGGAGCGCTCGCCGTCGAGGCCCGCCCGCTCGAGCGCCAGCGCCGCTACGGCCGACCGTGCGACGTCGTCGTCGCCGTCGTCGCCGTCGAGTGACGTGCCATGGCCGTCCTCGCGCAGCGCGGTCCGCAGGTCGTTCTCGGCGCGTTCGGCCTCCGCGAGCGCGCTCGCCGCCGCCACGCCCTCCCGCTGCAGACGCTGGTTCAGCGCCACCAGCGCCTCGCGGCGGGCGTCCGGCAAGCAGCGCAGCGCCACCGCCGCCTCGCCGTGGGCGCCGCCGGGGAGACCGAGCAACCCAGCTTGCGCATTGAAGTCCGACTGAGTGGCCGTGGCGGCGCTCTCGGCCTCCGCGAGCGCCCGCTGTCGTTCGTCGTGGGTCGCCATCGTAGCGGCGTGGGCGGCGCCGCTCGCCGTCTCGGCCTTCTGAGCAGCCTCGTGCGCCGCGGTCGCCGCACGCAGGGCCTCTTGCAAGCGATTCCGCACCGCGGCCGGGTCTTCGCCGTCGAAGTAGCGCGCGGACTCGGCCCGAGCGTGGTCGAGCGCTGCCGTCGCGGCGACGTGCGCCGCCGCCGTGCGCGCCGCCTCGAGACCAGCCGCCGCGGCCCGCTCCTGAGCGGTCGCGACGTCGGTGTGGCGGGTCTGCCACAAGGCGTCGAGCCGCACGCGCTCCGCGTCGGCGCTCTCGACGGCGCGCGCCCGCTCACGGAGCAGAACGAGCGCGACGTCGGGCGACGCGGCGTCGATACCCACGTCGTCGAGGGACTTTCGAAGCGCGAGGCGTTGCGCCCCGAGCCGGTCTTCGAGCGCGACCCGATCCTCGGTGAGCGACGTCAGCTTCGAGCTCTGCACCTGCTGTTCGCCTTCCGCCTTCACCACGGCTTCTCGGCGCGCCGCCAGAGTCCGCTCCAACTCGCGGAGCAGCTCTTCGGCGCTGCGATGCGCCTTGCTCGCCTCCGAGAGCGCGGCGAGCTGCGCCGTGACGGCCGTCGTCTCCCGATGGGCCCGCTCGCGAGCCAGGGTGACGACCTCTGAGGTCACGGGGCGTTCGAAGACCGCCGCCGCTTCGAGCGTGGTGAGCACACCGTCTAGCCGCGACTCGCAGGCGATTCGCTGGGCGTCGCGCTCGGCCTTCACACGCGCTTCAGCCTCCAGACTCGCGGTCAGGCTGGCGACGCGGCCATACGCGTCGTCGCGCGCGGTCCCGCGCCTAGTGCGCTCGGCCTCGAGCGTCGCCCGCTTGGCCTCCTGATCCGCCTGCTGTCGCCGGTACTCCGAGGCGTCCGGCGCGGTCTCGGGCCGCTCCCGAAAGGGGTGGTCGCCACTGCCGCAGAGCGGGCACGGATGTTCATCCTGCAAGACGTCCCGAAGCTCGACGAGGTGCAAGCTCTTGCCCAGCACCAGGAGGAGCGCGTCCACCGTCGCGAGGTGTTCGGTCAGCCCTCGGAGCTCGCGATCCTGTTCCGCCGCCGCCGCCTTGGCCCTGTCGAGCTCGGCGACCATCCCGGCGGTCGCGTCGAGCTGAACCCGGGCGCTCGCGTCGAGGCGCGTCTGTTCCGTCAAGAGACCCTCGAGATCCTCGAGGAGCCGTACTCGCGCCGCCAGCCCGTCGCGACGGGCCCCGTACGCCGTCAGCGCGTGGTCCGGCTCCGCGCCGCCAGCCGCGGCCACCAGCGCGGTCTTGGCCCGATCGACACTGATCCGCTGACTCGCCACGGCGTGTGTGGTCGTGGACGCCGCGTCGTTCGCCTTGGCGAGGGCCTGGGTCAGCTCCGCGAGCCCGTCGGCGGCCTTCGAGGAGTCCCGCCGACGTGCGTCACCGAGCGCTTCATCGGCCTTCAGTCGCACGACCTGGTCCTCGATTCGCCCGACCTCACTGGCGACGCGGTCACGTGCCGGGATGGCGTCCAGGCGCCGCGCCACGTCGTCCCGCTGGCTCGTCACCTCCGCGAGCGCGCGTTCGGCCGTCGTGAGGGCGGTCTGCGCCCGCGCCAGCGCGTCCCGGCGTGCCTTCTCCTCGAGTTCAGCCGTCGAGGCTGCCGCCGTCCGTGCCGCGAGCGCCTGCCACGCGTCCGTGGCGAGCGCGAGGGTCGGCTCGGCCGCGCTGAGGCGAGCGTTCGAGGCGAGGCGCTGTGCGTCGGTCTCGGCGGCTCTCTGTCGAGCGGCGTCGTGGGCCCCCTGGGCCCGCTGACGTGCCAGCGTCGCGCCTTCGAGCCCCTCCATCGCCTTTTGGGCGACGGTCCGTGCCGATTGCCAGACTGCGAGCGCACGCGCCGCGGGTCTCGCGCCGTCATCGAGGGCGAGGGCGTCGAGCTCCGGCTGGTGGGTGCGCGCGCGCTCTTCGGCCGAGTGCGACGACGTCCTCGCCGCGCGGGTCGCACCACGGCGCTGGAGGTAATGGCTCCAGGCGGTCTCACGCCCTTGGAGACCCTCCTGCTGCTGTCTCAGTGAACTCGCGGCGGAGAGCGCGGTGGCCAGCGCGTTTTGGCGCTCGCTTCGCTCGTCCGCCGTGAGCAGTCGTCGGCCCGCCAGCTCGGCCTCGACCGCCTCCACTGCCGATCTGGCGACGCGCTGCTGCTCGGCCGCCGAACGGCCCAGCTCGCGAAAGCGCCCCGACGCGGTCATGCGTTCGAGGAGGTTCGCGCGGGCGGTCTTGTCGGCGTCGAGGAACTGCCGAAACGCGAACTGCGCGAGCAGAGTGGTGCGCTGGAAGTCTTCGAAGGAGAGCCCCTCGAGCGCCTCGGCGAAGAGGGGGGCGAAGTCCTTGTTTTTACTGGACTCCACCAGCAGCACCCAACGGTCGTTCTCCCAGCGCTCAAGGCGCCTTACCGCGCTCTGAAAGTCGCCTTCGGCCTTCTGGCGCGCGCGGTGCACGCTCCACGCGGCCCGGTACTTGGTGCGCTCGCCTTCTTGCGAACTGACCGTGAAGACGACCTCCGCGAGTGCCTTGCCGGCCCCCCGCGACATCGTGAGCTCGGGGCTGGACTCGCTGACGCCGTCGAGCAGGACGCCGTCTCGAACGACCTTCCCCGTGAGGCGAGGCGTCGCGCCGTAGAGCGCGAGGCAGATGGCGTCGAGCAGCGTCGACTTGCCCGCGCCGGTCGGGCCTTGGATGAGGAAGAGGCCGGCGCCGCCGAGGCCGGTGTCGAGATCCAGCTCGTGGCGGCCATAGAGGGAGTTCAGGTTTTCGGCGGTGATGGCGTGAAATCGCATGGTGGCTCCGGTCGTTGGTGGCTCCGGTGGTGGGTGGCTCCGGCCGCTCGGGGATCAGCGATGTTCGCCAGCGATGAGGCGTCCGAGTCGCTGAAGGACCGGCTCGGGTGGCTCGGCGCCGTCGCCGTAACGAGCGCGCCACGCAAAGCGGAAGGCCTGCTCCGGGGTGATGGCCTCCCCCATCGGGAGGCTCTCGAGCCCCGCGAAGGCGGCCCCCGGGACGCGAGCGACCGACGTGCGGAGCTGATCGAGCGTCGCGCGGCCCCCCGCGCCGCTCGGCAGCAGCTCCCGCACGGTCTCGCTGAGGCGGAGGGTCGGCCCGGTGACGGCGACATCGACGAAGAGCGAGGGCGGGAGCTCCTCGTCTGGCCAGGTGAGGTGACGCAGCCACTCCTCTACGGCGTCGAGGTCGCCACGTACTTTGATCAGCCGCCGCGTGAGTGGGACCGGGATGGGGGTGACGCGTAGGGCCCCGGCGGGAGCGTCAGCCACGTCGACGAGCAGCACACGGCGGCCCTCAGCGCTCTCGTCGGCGCTCACCTGCACCGGGGTGCCCGAGTACCAGACGCGCCGGTCGGAATCGACGGGGAAGCTGCGGTGGATGTGCCCGAGCGCGACGTAGCCAAAGCGTGGATCGAAGATGGTCGGCCCCAGCGCGCCTAGGCTACCGACGCGATTGATCTCGACCGGGACGGCGTCTTCGTCGGTCGTGCGATCCCCGGCACGCGGGAGGCAAGTCAGGTGACCCGTGGCGATGAGGGGCACTCCCGGGTACAGGCCCTGCGCGCGGTCCGCGAGCCGGGAGTACACCCCGGCGAAAGACTCGGTGAGGCTCGTGCGTTGCTCCTCCACGGTCGCGTCGAAGCCCCGAACGCCGAGTCGCCAGTCGTTCAAGTAGGGGACGGCCGCGACCACGAGGCGCACCTCGCTCCCGCCGCCGGTGAGCGGGACGAGCAGCCCGGCGGCGTCGCCGTCGATGCTGCCGTCACGGCCTTGCGAGTAGCCGCCGACGACGTGGGCGTGGAGGGCCGACAGGACGTCTCGCGGCGCGTCGAGGCGGGACGCGGAGTCGTGATTACCACCGACGATCACCACGGCGGGGCCGCCCAACGAACCGGGACGACGCAGTCCAGCGAGCCGCGCGAGGAACTGGTAGTAGAGCTGAAGCGCGTCCGCCGACGGGTTCGGCCCGTCGAAGACGTCGCCCGCGACGACCAGCACATCGACCGCGTGGGTTTCGATGGCGCCGCAGAGCCACTCGAGGAAGCGCCGATGTTCTGAGGTGCGGGAACGTTGTCCGGGCTCGACGCCGAGGTGCCAATCGGAGGTGTGGAGGAGTCGCATGGG
>JADMJS010000224.1 GCA_018780435.1 Myxococcales bacterium | reverse complement strand
GCGTTCACGAAGGGCGTGCCGGCGTGTTCGAAGGCCGTGAGGCGCACGGCCCAGAAGGTGCCTTCGCCCTGGCGATCGAGGATGGCGAGCAGGAGCGCGTTCGGGTCGAGCGCGAAGTCGACCTCCATGTGGTCGAGGCGCTTCACCTCGCGCTGCAGCAGCGCAAACTCGTTGTTGCGGAGGTTGACTTGGCCGCCCAGGTTCTGCGGCGCGAGCCCGATGTCGACGAGCCCGGGGATGTGGTACCACATGGTGCCCGTGAGCCGGAACACCTTGCCACCATTGATGTATCCGATGCCGTCGCGCGCGCCGAGGTTGTGTGCAGTGACGAGCGCCGTCGTCCAGAAGATGCCGTAGGAGAAGAGCAGGGCGAAGCCGAAGAGCAGCGCCGGCTTCAGCGAGTGGCGCCGTGATGCGGCGTTTGGAGCTTCGGGTTGCGGCGCTGGGGGCGGGGACGACACGCCGGGAGGATACTCAGGTGGGGCGCTTCTGGCGACTTGGGCAACGCGGTCGTCACTCCAGGATGGTCGGCACGCCGCCCAGGATCTCGAGGACCTGCATGGGACCGCCGTAGTGCGCAGCGAGGCCGACGTCGATCCGGTAGACGCGCCCGTCGCACGCGGTGTTGATCCCGCTGTCCTGCACCGTGTGGGCGACGACGAGGCGCTCGATGCCGAGCAGGTCGAAGGTCTCCTCGAGGAGCGCGCACGCCTCGACGGACGTGTCAGCCGAGTAGGTGCGGTCCCAGACCGGGCTGTCGCTCTCCTCCCAGAGCGCGGAGAGCGTCCCCGCGCCTTCGAGCCAGGCGCGATGTTCGACGTTGAGTGCGTCGAGCCCCAGCGCGGCATGCAGCGGCGTAATTCCGCCGTGGACGAACAGCGTCGCGTCGACGATCTGCACCACGTTGTGTTTCGCCAGGAGCAGGGCATAGGGCCCGCCCGGCAAGAACGCCGCGGCCCGGCCGCGCTGTTCGGTCGGCAGTGCCGTGACGCGGGGATCGACGAGCCCGGGCCCAGGGACGTCCGCGAAGTCGACCCAGCCGCCGTCCGTCACGTAGCGGAAGTCGAGCTGCGCGTTCATCTGCTCGTGATTGCCGATGAGCGGAATGAAGGCGCCGCCAGCGTCGTGCGCTTCTTGAGTCAGCACTTCGAACCAGTCCAGGATCGCGCGTTCACCGTCGCCGCGATCGAGCTGATCGCCGACCTGCACCGCGACGGTGTGCCCGCCGGCCCAATGGTCGTCGTCGTCCACGAGGCCGCCGAGGCGGAGCGCGCGCCGCGTGGCGTCGAGGTCGCCATGTACGTCGCCGATCGCCACGACGCGGCCTTCGGATGTGATCCGTGCCGGTGGGGGAGAGGTCGGGATCGCGGCTTCATCGGCCTCCGAGGCCGACGGTACATCGACGCCACCGTCATCAGAGGCGCTCGTGACGTCGCTGACCGGCGCCGCTACGCCTTCGGCGACGTCCAAGGCCCCGTCGTCCTTGGGGGCACCCGACGGCCCCGCCGCCGAAACGGCTCGCGTGTCATCGCCGGATCCTGCAGAGCGGGACGCGGCCTGCGTGCAAGCGGCCGGGAGGGTCAAGGCGAGCGCCACGCTTGCGAGGCGGCTCAGGTTGAGGGCGAACGACAGGGTGAGGCGCATGGTGAGGACACTACCTCACTTGACCGCCGGTCATTGGAAACTTCACGGCCCGCACTCCAAAGGGCCGGGCTGTGGCATGCTCCCCAAGGTGAGCGCCGCCGAACCCTCAGTCACCCCGGAGCTCGCTCTGTACGAACGCGAGGCCGCGCTGGCTGCGTGGCAGCGGCTTCGAGGTGTCGGCGCGCGCCACGTGACCGTGATTGGGCCACCGGGCGTCGGAAAACGGGCGTTCGTCCGCCACGTGGCCGTGGCTGGTGACGCATCGGGACCGGTCGTCGTCACGTCCACCCATCGCCTTGGCGTGCCGGGCGAACACTTGCTCGAGCTGTCGCCCCTCACGCTGCCCGAACCTGGCGCGTCGGCGGCCGAGATCGCGCAGGCGACCGCGGTGCGGTGCCTACTCCGGGCCGCGCGAGCGGTCGACCCCACACTGGCGGTCGTCGAGCATAACGCCTCGGATTGGCTTCGGATTTGTCGTTTGGTCGATGGCCTCCCCGGCGCGCTCGTGGCGGTCGCGAGCCGCCTCCGCGTCTTGACGCTCGGGCAGCTCGCCGACCGACTTCGCCCGAGCGAGGTATTGAGCCCGACGGGTCCCCTCGCGGCTCTGGCGCCGGCTTGGCTCGACGCCGTGCGGCACCTTACGCCCGACGGCCGGGCCGCGCTTCGGTCACTCGCGGCCCTGCCCGACGCCATTCTGCCCGACACCGCCGAAGCGCTGGTGCGATCGGGCGTTCCCCTCGACGTGCTCACCGAGCTGCGGGACGCCTCTCTGTTGAGACGCGACGGTGAACGACTGCGTGTCTTCGAGCTCGCCAAGGCTGCTGTCTGGCAGCTGTCTGAGACTCCGAGCGGCGACGGGGAACTCCGTCAGGCGGCCGTCCTGCTCGGCGACCTCTGTCGAGACCGAGTGTCCCGCTACACGCGCGGCGCCGAGCTCGCCGCGTTGCGTTGGATGCAGATGGAGCAGGTGAACCTCGTCGCGGCGTGGGATGGGCTGGTCACCCCGGCCGGCGACTGTCCCGCAGGGGTCGAAGGGGCGGCGTGGCAGCTCGCGAGCGCGCTCGTCGTAGTCCACTCTCGTTATGACGCCGGCGCGTCGCCGCGTGCGCTCACGCGCGTCCTTCGCTTCGCCGAAGCGCCGGAACGGCTTGAGCGGGCGCCGCTCCAGGCTCTCGGGTGGCTGGCGCGTTGTCTCTATGATCTCCGGGATGTGGAGCGACTCGAGCGGGTCGTCTGGGCCGCTAGTGAACGCGCCCCTCGGGATCCCGGGGTCATCTGGGCTCAGGCGTGCCTCGCGTCCGCACGAAACGAGCCTGAGCGTCTCGACGTGCTCGCGCGCCAGGCCGTTGAGGCGGCTCGGGCGGCTGGGGAGCTCTTCTGGGAAGCGCGCTCGTGGGCCTTCTGCGTGCTAGCCGCGACGGCGCGCGGCGATTGGCGTGACGGCCGGACGAGCGGGCAGAACGGCGTGCGCTGCGCGGAGGCGCTCGGCTCGGAAGTTGGCCTCTGCATGATGCTCCCAAACCTCGTCTTCGTGTGCGCGCGCCTGGGCGAACGCCGAGACGCTCGCGTTCACGCGGAGCGGGCGTTCTTCAACGCCGACCGATGCGCCGACCGGCGCACCTATGCGACGACGCTCGCCAACCTCGCTTATGTCGAGCTGGACTGGGACGACCTCCCAGAGGCGGAGGGGTTGCTTCGTCGGGCGCTCGCGATCCACCTCCAATTGGGCCTTCCGGACTATGCCTCGCTCACGGAGGTGTCGCTCGCCCAGGTGCTGGCGCTTCGGGGAGACGCGGCGCTCGTCGAGGATCATCTCGACCGCGCCGAGCGACGGCTGGACGGCGCCCACTTTGACGACGACCTGGCCGTGACCGAGCTCCGCGCGGCGAGCGTCCGAGCCGACCTCTGCGAAGCGCGCCACGACTGGGCCGCCTCTCTCGGTCACGTGCAGCGCGCGCTTGGGGCGGTGGACCCGCATGTCGGCGCCGAAGAACGACTGCCTCTACTCGGCCGTGTCATGGCGTTGAGCCACGTCCTTGGGGACCCGAACGCGGCCAGCATCGCCGCGAGGGATGGCGCGGCGCTCGCGGCGCGTTGCGTGAACCCCCACCCACGGGCCGCCTGGGAGGTCCTTGCGACCCTCGGCGCGACCGAGGGCGACTGGCCGAACTGCGCGAAGCGACTGGCCTTCCTGGCGCGGGTCCCGCTCACGGGCGCGCCGGCGACCGAAGGCGGCGAGCTGGCCTACCACAGCTCGCTCGCTATTCGAGCCGCCGTCGACCTCGTCTGGTACCACCTCGGCGACGCCCGGCGAGCCGACGTCGTCGCGTGGGCCTGCGACCCGGCTGGCGAGGCCATGGTGCTCAGCCACGACGGCAGCCGCTTCCGTCCTCCTGGAGGCACCTTTGTCGACCTCTCCCATCGTCCAGCGCTCGTGCGTCTGCTCACGTTGCTCGCGGACGCTCGATCGGCGCCCCGGCCTCGGCCGCTGACGGAAGACGCACTCGTGGCCGCGCTGTGGCCCGGTGAGAAGATGCTGCAAGCGGCGGCGACGAACCGACTCCAGAACGCCCTGTCGCTGCTCCGAAAGTCGGGACTCCGAGACCACATCGCGTTCACGGGCGAGGGGTACGTGCTTGAGCCGAAGGGGCAGTTGCTCGTATTGCCCGAGGATCGCCCGGCGCTACGACGGCGCTGACCCGCTTCCCAACGCCGCCGTGGCCCGGTACCGTCCGCGCCATGGACGACCTCGACGCCGAACTCGACAAAGGCATCCTCCGCCCCCTCTACGTGCTCACCGGGCCCGAGCAACTGCTTCGCCGCGAGGCGCAGGCGCGGATCTGCGCGTTGGCGCTCGAGAACAGCCCGAAGGAGTTCAACGAGACGCGGCTCGTCATGAAGGAGACCCACGGCGACGCCATCGTCGACGCGTGCCGCACCTACCCGATGATGGGGGCGCGGCGGCTCGTGGTCGTGTCCGGGATCGAGTCGCTCAAGACCAAGGACTCGGAGGCGCTCGAGAAGTACTTCCAGGACCCGTCGCCCACGACCTGCCTCGTGCTGGTGGTCGAGTCGGTCGACGCGCGGGTGAAGATATGGAAGACCGCCGCCAAGTCCGGGCGCATCGAGAAGTTCGAAGCGCCGCGCTCCTACCAGTTGGCGCCGTGGATCGAGGCGCGCGCCCGCCGGAAGTCGATCAAGATCCACGCTGACGCGGCGGCCCTGCTCGGCGACGTGATTGGCACGGACCTCTCGGCCCTCGAGGAGGCGATGGAGAGGCTCTACCTCTATGCGGCGACGGGCGACCGGCCCGAGAAAGGCAAGCCGAAGATCGTCGAAGTGAACCTCGGCCACGTCGAGAACTGCATCGCGCGCACCCGAGTCCACACGGTCTTCGAGCTCGGCGACGCGCTCGGCAAGAAGGACTCCAAGATCGCGACCCGAATCCTCGAAGCCATGCTCGCGGCCAAGGAGTCGCCCATCGGAATCCTCACGATGGTCGCACGCCACTTCCGTCGACTCTGGCAAGCCGCCGAAGTCCTAAACCAAGGCGGCAACACGGACGACGTGGCGCGCGAGCTCGGCCTCCACCCCTTCGTCGCCAAAGAGTTCGCCGGTCAGGCGCGGCTCTTCAATAGCGCCGACTTCGCCCGACTCCTCGAACGCTGCTTCGAGACCGACCGGCTGCTGAAGTCGAGCAAGCTCGGCGACGAGCTCCACCTCTTCAACCTCATCATCGAGGTCTGTGGGGAGGGGGTGCCGCGTCACTCATCTCGTCGGGCGTAACGCTCGTGACGCTGCTCGCCCTCTCCGACGACCGCGCGCCGGCCTACGACCACGAGAACGCCCAGGGCCTCACGGCGCTCGGCTCCCCCGCCTTCGCGTGCACGCCCGACCTCTTCCCGAGCCTCATGGCGGCGGCGCTCACGAAGCGCCCGCTCGCGAGCTGGGCTGCCGAGAATGGCGTTGTCGCGACGCGGGGGGCCGAGGGACGTTAGCCAATGGACGCATGGCCGGGGAAGTGGGCATGGAAGCGGTGGCTCAGCCGAGCGCTGCCGGCTGCTTGGCTCGTCCTCGGCGTCCTGGACGCTTTCGCGTTAGACCACTGGATACCGAAGGTGCCGCCCACGATTGCTGCCCTCGGTGGCGTAGCGGCTTGGCTGGAGCGCCGCCGCCTCCTAGAGAATCTTCGCATCGGCTTCCTCGTACTGATTCCACTGCTCCTGCTACTTCTGTTCCCGCTTCTGGACCCGGAGGGGGCTGGCTGGATTGCTAGCCGGGTGGAGCCGATGACCATCCCGCTGACCTTCATCATCCTCTTCGCACTGGCTGTTCAGTTTGACCGAATGCTCGTGAGCGGGTGTGGACGAGCGGCACAGGCGGACGACGAAACGCGCGATACTCGCGACTGACGAAGTTTGCACTTGGTACTGGTCACCAGTACGATGTCGAGGTGGACTTCGACTGGGATCCAGAAAAGGCGCATCGGAATTTGCTGAAGCACGAGGTGTCCATCGTGACTAACCCGATCTCTCCCAACGCAACCGACATCACGGACTTTGATGCCTTGCGCAGCATGACCGACGCTGAAGTCGTCGGTGCCGCTGAGTCCGATCCGGACGCACTTCCGGTCACCCCGGAACGGGCTCCTAGCTTTCGCCCGATCGCCCGCGTGAAGCGGGTGCGAGAACGGCTCGGTCTCTCGCAGGCTGAGTTCTCGGAATCGTTTGGGATTCCGCTCGGAACGCTGCGCGACTGGGAGCAACACCGCAGCGAACCCGAGGGTGCAACCGCTTCACTCGTGCGCGCGATAGAGCGGGAGCCCGAGACCATCATGCGCATCCTGCAAGCGGCAGCGTAAGTGAGAGCCTACGGCGCACGACTGACCGAGGACGGACTGACGGCAACACGTTGCTCCATCGATAACGACCACTCAGGCGACGTGAGCGATCACGGGTCGTCGGGCGGCTGAGGCATCAGCTCGAGGTCGAGGCGATCGAAAGGGACATACCGAACCTCGAGGTCCCCCGCACGGGCCGAAAAGGGCTCGGCGAGATCGAGCAAGACCACTAGGTTACGCCCACCGGGGTGGAGCGCCCGGATCGCCTTCGGCGCCGCGGGGTCGAAGCGTGCCGAGTTGGCTTTGCATTCGGTCGCCGTAGCGGCGGCGCCCCGACCCGGCTTCACCCCGACGTCGACCTCGCGATTCTGTTTGTCGTGCCGGTACCGGGTGCATCCCGCAAGAGCTGCCCACCAGCCTTGACGCGTAGCATGTCAAACCATATGACAAACTCATGCTGGAACTCCAAGGTGCCGACCTTCGCCAGTCTCTCCGCAAGCTTGCGGACACCCTCGACGCCACCGGTGAACCGATACTCCTGAAGTTCGGCCAGCGGCCGGTCGGCGTCATCGTTTCGCTCAAGGACTTTCGGGAGCGCTTCAGCATCCCGGCTGCGTGCGATGCGAGACTGGCTCTCGTCGACGAGATCCTCTCGAACGCGATCGCGCCAGACGGATCGGTCGACCAGGCGCTCGCAGAGCTTCGTTCGCGATGAGCGCGGACCGCGCAATCGTCGACGCTCGACAGACGGCAGACGAGAAGGCCGCGGGGCAGCTCGCCAGCCATCCGCGGGTGAGTCTGATCACGGCGGGCGCGAGCAGCCCAGGACAGTAGGACAGCCCCCGGCGAAGACGGCGTTCTCCGCCGAGTAACCTGTGACGCCGACGAACGCGACGTGACGCCCAATCCATACCGGATCTCGACGTGCCGGTGATGACACCAAGAGAGAACTCGCCAGCGTCTGCCGTGCTCTCGCGACGATCCTATCCGCTCCGCCAGCGTCAGGGCATCGGGTGCGCCGCGAAGAAGTCGGCCATCTCCGAGCTGGCGTCGAGGTCGCTCTCGGGTGTCTCGCGGGTGAACCAGTTCGTCCCGCCCGGCCAGTCGCTGGCCGCCTCGCCTGCCACACAGGCCCGGACGACGCCCGCGGCTCCACACGCCGGGTATTCGCTGCACGAGGCCGCGCCCTGCGTGAACACCACCTCCGGTGCCGCCCCAGCGCAGCCGTTCCCCGCCAGCAGCGCGCCGAGCGTGACTTCGCTGGTCGACGAGTACGGCGCGAGCGCGGCGTCGGCGGTGGCGGGAAGGATCCACACCGGCACCGGTCGGGACGGCGCGCAGGCCCCCACGCCCAGATTGCCTCGCACCGACGCCACTGACGCGATGCGCTCCGAGAGCTCACACCCGAGCCGCAGCGCCATCATCCCTCCGTTCGACAAACCCGCCGCGTGGACGCGTTTTTGGTCCACGCACCAGGACGCCTGCACCTCGTCCAGAACCGTCGACACATACGCGACGTCCTCTGTGGCGGTGTGTGCTGCGAAGCCGCAGCACGTGCCCGCGTTCCAGGTCTCGTCACGCCCTTCGGGGTAGACGGCGATGAACCCACGTTCGTCCGCAACGTCGTTCATGCGGCTCACGATGCGGACCCGCTGCCACGGATCGAAGTAGCCGTGGAGCACGAACACCACGGGCATGGCGGTCTCGAGCGCACCCGAAGGGGGGACGTGGACGTGGTAGTAACGGGGCGGCCCGCTCGCACCGGTGATGGTGCGGTCGAAGTCGCCGGGACCGAGCGAGCTCTCCCCGCACGACGAGGGCGACACCTCAGGCGCCACCACCTCGACCGGCCCGGCGTCCGGTAACGTGACGTCCGCGCTCGCATCGCCTCCCATGCCTTGAACGTCGGACTCGGCGGGGCCCGTGTCGGCGGCGCTTGGCTCCGGAGTGTCCGGCACCTCGGCCACCTCCCGGGCTGGCTCCACATCGGAGACGCTTGCGTCGGTTCCCGCCGAACAGCCTAGTCCCAACAGGGCCCAGAGAACCACCGCGACGCCCCCAGAGGGGCTCGAACGAGCTGCTGGACCCATCATCGAATCACCTTACCCGTGGGCTCTCCCAAGATCCACGCCCCCACGCCGCTGCGCTTCGGAGGGGCCCGCCACCGCTAGTGCAACGAGGCCCTGACCGGTACCCTCTGACGGTGGAGGTGCGTCATGGCATTGAACATCGAGAACGAGGTCGTCGAGGCTCTGGCGTCGGAAGTCGCTGAGATTACGGGTGAGAGCAAGACAGAGGCGGTCAGGCGTGCGCTCGTGGAGCGACTTCAACGACTCGAAGGCAGACGTCGTCTGGGACCGGATGCTCAAGGCCGAACCGAAAGAAGCTGGCGACGCTGGCATGCTCGCCCAGCGCGCTCGAGCGCCACGCCGAGGCGATGGCTGTTCGATAGGCGGCGGCAGCGTCAGATGCCGACGGGCCAGCAGCGACGGTCCAAGGCGAGCGCGCCACCTGCGGGGCGACCCGGCATACGCCTTCAACGATGAACGGTCGGCCCTCGATGCCTCCACTGTCGCCCCAGTGCGGTTCACCGATGTCCGGAAAGGCGCCATCTGAGCCGGCATCGGGAGTCACCACATCCACCAGTTCTGTGAAGCCGTCGGGTGGGGAGCCCGGATCAGCGTCGAGGTCAGGCGTGTTCTCGTCGAGGGGGACCACCGTATCGGTCTTGCGGGAGCTGTCTGTGCGATCGCCGCACGAGACCGCGCTGGGCACGGTAGCGAGTCCCATCGCCATCAGGAGCCGTCTCATCCGCACAGTGTAGTCTCGCATCGCTACTCCGATGAGCCCGCGTGGGCACTCCCAGGATTGGCCTGCTCTGCGTATCGGGGGATCGCTTGTCGGATTGAAGTTCAGTGGTGGCCAAGATCGCAACGAAAAAACGAGGCAGACAGGACTCCCCAGGAGATATTCAGCTAGACCGAGCGAGACGCGAGGTACGAAGGGCCTTGGGAATGGCCGTTGTAGCGCCAAGCTCGAAGGCGTGAAGCCTGAGAAGCCGCTACAATGGGCGGTCGCTGTGGTCGCCGTCTCCTGTGCCGAGCGCCAGAGGGAGGAAGTCGAATCGGCCGCTGTGGCACGGACCTCGCCGGATTCGGCTCGCCGAGGTATGCGCGATCCGTATTGGTGGCCTCATGATCGCGTGCCCCTGGGTGGCATCCAACCGGAGCCAAGGCTATGCTCCTGCATGGGCCCGGTCGGGCCCGAGGAGGCTGCTTGATTGCGGTTCGAGTGGGACAACCAGAAGGCGGAGCGCAACGTGCGCAAGCACGGCATCACATTCACGAACGCGGCCACGGCATTCGGAGATCCGCTCAGCCTGACCATCCCGGACCCTCAGAGCTTGGTCTCAGAGGAACGCTACCTGATCATTGGAGCGATGGCAGTAAGCGGACTCGTCGTGGTGTCCTTCACGGAGCGCGGAGACTCCGTGCGCATCATCAGCGCCCGTCGACCGACCCGGACCGAGGTGAGAGCATATGAAGACGAAGGCTGATCCGGAGATGCTCCCCGAGTATGACTTCTCCAAAGGCACACGCGGCAAGTTCGCGGTGCGTTATCGTGCCGGAAGCAACGTGGTCGTCATCGAAGACGACCTCGCGACATCGTTCCCGACGGCGGAGTCGGTGAACGCGGCGCTACGCCGGCAGCTCGAGGTCGAGCGGGCGGCGCGCGCCACCTAGACCAGGCAAACAGCCGGCGGGCGGTCGCGTATCGCGCAAGGTCGACCACCTACTGAATCACCCCCGCACACCCATAGACCATGACGAGGTCGTTCACGCTGCCGCTCTTCAGCGCGCTACAGGACGAGCCGTAGAAGGTCACCGTGTTGGTGCCGAGGGAGTAGTCCCAGCCTGCGGTGTGGGCGGGATCGCGCGGCTGTTCCACGTCGTCAAAGAAGATGAAGAGCTCTTCGATGTCGGCGGGGACTTGGTTCAGGACGTAGTCGCAGGAGAGGACGTTGCCGCCGATCTCGGCGAGGGCGGTCTCGAGGTCCGTGGCGGAGTCGGCTTTGTAGTAGTGCGGGGGGCCGTTCGGGCGGGGGACGCCGCCGGCGAGGGCCATGCTGTTGAGCTCGGTGGCTGAGACGCCGCTGCCGAAGCCGACCACGAAGGTCTTCACCGACGGGGTCTGGGCGAGGAGGGCCTCGACCTCGTTCTTCGGGTTGTTGTTACAGGTGGATTGGCCGTCCGTGATGAGCAGGATGTAGTTCTCGCGCGTCGTGTCTTCGAGGCCGGCGTAGTTCGCGAGCCAGGCCAGTGACGCCGCCGTCGGCGTGCCGAAGCTGGTGGTGCCCGCCCCGGACAGGAAGGTCGTAATGGTGGACCCGGCGTTCTCCGTTGGGTTTACGAAGACTGCGCCCGCGTTGCAGTCGCCGCCCTGGGTGCCGCTCTTGTTCGTGCCTGGGTAGAGCATGAGGCCGAAACGCACCTCGGAGCCGAAGTTCGTCGTCAGGTTGGCGATCGCCGTCTTCGCGATAGACCACTTCGACTTGCCGCTGATGGTCTCGTTCATCGAGCCGGAGCGGTCGAGCACGATG
Organism: Myxococcales bacterium; assembly: GCA_018780435.1. Taxonomy (GTDB): domain Bacteria; phylum Myxococcota_A; class UBA9042; genus SXOO01. The sequence goes on along the minus strand of JADMJS010000224.1, from coordinate 15,220 downwards.
AGGACGTTCGGTGGCACCTTGGTGGCCGTGAAGAGCGAGCCGTCACAGCCGCAGAAGCCGCCGACGCACTGCTCACCCGACGGGCAGTTGATGTCGTCGTCGCACGGGCCGCCCGACGCGTTCACCGTACACGTCCCCGCGTCGCAGAACTTGTTGCCGCCGCACTCGAGGTTGTTCTGGCACGGGCTGGACTCGCAGCCGTCGCTCGGGTCGCCGTTTACGTTGGTCCACGTCCGCCCGTCGCAGGCCGGGTGCGTGTCACCCGGCGAACAGCAGACCAGCTCGCACGCGGGGCCACCCGCGTTCACACACCGGCCGTACGCGTGGCCGTCCGGGACCGCGTAGAGCGCCGTACAGCTCGTGCTGCAGCTCCCGCAGGCCTCGTCATCGAGATAGAGGCCCGTCGCGTCGTCGAGATAACCCTCGTCCGTCACGCCGTCGCAGTCGTTGTCGAGCGCGTCACACGTCGCCTCGGTCGCCTCGTAGTTGGGACCGTAGGTGGCCGCCGTGCAGGCCTCAAAGCCCGCCGGGCCGCCGCACGGCTCCGACGCTCCGGCGCAGACACCCGCCTGCGACGCGCAGAGCGCACCCACCAGCGGCGCGTCGGTCCCGCCGTCACAGTCGTCGTCTTGGCCGTTACAGGCCTCGGTCGTGGGCTCCTTCGCGGTACAGCCCACGAAGCCGGCCACTGGGTCACACGTCTCGGTTCCGCCGCACGTTCCGGCAGCGTTCGTGAGCGTACACGCGCGCGTCTCGCCCGCATCTGACAGCAGACATTCACACGAGCCCGAGGCCGGGACGCACTGCTGTTCCCCGGCGCCTAGATCGTCGCAGGTGAAGCCCGCTCCGCATTCGCCCGCCGCCGTCCCGTAGACGTTCCCTGCCGCACAGTCGGAGCCACAGACCTGGGCGCCATCGAGCAACAGACACACGTCCCCCGACTGCGGGCAGTCCGCGTCCGTCGTACACGGCGTACATTGCGTGCGCACCGGGGCGCAGTCGCCCGCCGACGTCTGGAGGTAGCCCGGATCGCAGGACGTCACGACGCACGTCGGCACGCCAGCCACGTCGGCGCACGCGCCGTCGCCGTTCGGGATCGCCGCATCGCAGCTCGCGCCGCACGCGCCACAGTGGTCGTCCCCGAGGAAGAGCCCCCCATCACCCGAACGGAAGTCCTCGTCCATCTCGCCGTCGCAGTCGTCGTCGTTGTCGTTACAGCTCTCCACTACCGCGACGGGCGCCGTACAAATCCATACCACGTCACACGCCCACGCGCCGGTACACGATCCGACCGCGTTGCTGCTCGTGCAGGTCTCCGCCGGCGGGGGCGCCCCCTCATCGATCTCACCGTCGCAGTCGTCGTCATAGCCGTTACACACCTCGGTGCTCGCGACCGGCGCCGTACACGCCGTCCAGCCACTCGCGCCACAGGTCTGGATCCCGCGACACGTGCCCGCAGGCGCCGTCACCGCACAGCTCCGCGTGGTGCCGACACTCTCGGGTGTACAATCGCACGAGCCGCTCGCCGGGAGGCACCGGGCCTGTCCCGACACGAGCTCACAGCCATAACCGCTCGGGCAGGGCGCCGCGCCCATCTGACACGGCGCCGCACACACGCGCGTCCCCGCGCTCACTACACACGCCGAGCCCACTCCGCAGTCGGCGTCTACCGAACACGTCTCACACGTCGCCACGACCGGCTCGCCACACTCGAACGCGCTTACCGGCACGAGGCCCTCCGCGCACGTGTCCACGACGCACACGGGCGCGGTCGCGTCGCCGCCACAACGCCCGACGCCGCCCGAGATCGCCGTCGTGCAGTCGTTGCCACACGCGCCACAATGCGTGTCGTCGAGGTAAGCGCCCGAGATGTCGAGATATCCCTCGTCGACCTGGCCGTCGCAGTCGTTGTCTTCGAGGTCGCAGACCTCAAGCGTCGGCGCGTCACCGAGACACGCCCAGCCGAGGGCGCCCTGGCACACGTGTACACCGCCACAGGCGCCGATGCCCTCGGCCGACAGCGCACACGGCTCCAGCGTCGGCAGCCCATCGTCAACGACCCCGTCACAGTCGTCGTCGAGCCCGTTGCACGTCTCCGCGTTGGCGGTGGCCGCCGAACAGCCAGCCCACGCGCCGTCCGCGCCGCACGTCTCGCGCCCGACGCACGTGCCGACCGCGTTCACCGTCTGACACGACCGTTCGAGCCCCACGTTCCCGGCGTCACAGACGCACGCGCCGCTCGTCGGGAAACAGCGCTTGACGAGGCCCGCCTCGTCCACGTTGGCACAGGCCGTGGCCGTGTCCGCGCACGCGCCGCCTTCACCGCACGGCATCACGCAGACGAGCGCGCCAGCGAGAGCGACACAGCTCCCGCCGCCACAATCGGCGTCGTCGCTGCAGCTCGCGCAGGAAAGGGAGGGCGGCATCGAACACGCGCCGTCCGGCGTCAGGACGTAGGGCGCGTCGCAGCTCGCCGCGACACATCGCGGTTCGAACTCCGAGCCGCCGCAGGCCGCCGACCCGTTCGCGATCTGCCCGTCGCAGTCGTTGCCGCAGCTCCCGCAGTGGTCGTCGGTGCCGACTGCGCCCGTCTGGTTCTTGAAGTCCTCGTCGGTCAGGCCGTCGCAGTCGTCGTCTGCGCCGTTGCACGCCTCGAGCTCGGGCGGCGTACCCTCACAGATCCAACCACTGGCTCCGCCACACGCGGGCGTACCGCCACACGTACCCACGCCGGTCACGGTGATGTCGCAAGTGCCCGCCTCCGCTGGTGTTACGCCGTCATCCACCACGCCGTCACAGTCGTTGTCGAGCCCGTCGCACAGCTCCGCAGACGGCGCCGTGGCGCTACACGGTCCCCAACCGACCGCCGCATCGCAGCTCTCGATCCCGGGGCAGTCGCCGCCATCGCCCGACGCCGCGCACGCACGCGCCGCACCGTCGGTCGCCGCGGTGCAGGAGCACGTACCCGACGGCGGCCGGCACACGCTCTCGCCTCCCACGGCGCCACATGCAAACCCAGCAGGGCAGACGGCGGAGCCACACGCCGGCAGGCAGACCGACTCGCCGTCGAGCACGACGCACGTCCCGTCGTCGCAGTCATCGTCGGTCGTGCATGCGCCACAGACGCCGCCCGGCGCGACGCCAGGGACACAGAGCCCGCCGTCGAGCAAATAACCCAGGTCACACGCGACGACCTCGCAGCTCGGGCCTGACGCCGTGACCGCGCACGCGCTCGTCCCGTGGCCAGCAGCGGCGGCGCAGTCGTTGCCACATTCGCCACAATGCGCGTCCTGCGCGAGCTGCCCGAGCGCGTCCTTGAAGTCCTCGTCAGTCTCGCCGTCGCAGTCGTTGTCGATGGTGTCGCACGCTTCCGCACCGGGCGTGAACGCCGCACACGTCGACCACCCGGTCGCACCAACACAGGTCTGAACACCGTCGCAGTTGCCGAACTCAGGGCCGTCGCCGTCGCAAGGACGCTTCTCGCCGTCGGTCTCGGCGCAACAGGAGCAGGTCCCTGCCGGCGGGACGCAGACCGTCGCCGTCGCATCCCCCGCGGGCACGGACTCGCACGTATAGCCCGGTCCACAATCGCCGATCTCGGCGCATTCCGCGGCACACCGTTGCTCCCCGTCGATGACGACACATCGCCCGGTCTGGCAGTCCGCGTCGGCGTCGCAGGCCGCGCAGGCCCCCGTGAACGGATCCACGCACGGTGAACCCGTCGGGACCGTCGCGTCTTCGCCGATGGTTACGTCGGGGCCGGTGGTGTCATCGAGCGGCGAACCGTCTTCCGAGGCGCCGTCCTCCGAACCATCCTTGGGCGTCGTCACGTCGCCGTCCACTACGTCGCTGCCGTCGCTCCAGTCCGTCTGGGCGGTGTCGCCCGGTTGGGTGTCCGCGAGCGTGCCGTCCGAGCCCTGGCCGTCCTGCTGAAGCTGCGCGGTCCCGAGCCCCTCGTCTTTGGCGCTACACCCGAGTACAAGCGCTCCAAAGACGATCACGCCGACGCAGCCAATCCGAATTTTTGTACGATATGTCGTCGTCATGACACCTCTCACCCTAACGCCCACCGAAGGAGCCGAACGAGCCTCAGAACTTCGTGTTGGCCGTGGCCCCGGGTGCTCCCGGTGTCCCACTCAGCCCGAGCGACGCCCCGCCGGGGCCACCCACGCCGCCGGAACCACCGCCCGAGAAGGCGTTGGCCGAGTCGTACGCCGGCGTTACCGCGGCGTTGTGAACGTAGACGCCGTAGGACACGCCGCCGCAGCCGCCGCCGCCACCGCCGCCATGGCCGCCGTCGCCGCCTTGGCCTCCGCGGCCGCCATTGCCCATCGCGAAGACGAAGTTGCCGGTCGCGAGACCGCCGTCGCCGCCATCACCGCCGTTGCCGCCGGCGCCGCCCGGTCCGCCCTGGCCGCCGTCACCGCCGTAGCCGCGGACGATCGTGTTGCCGCTGACGACGGGCAGCGCCGACGTCGGCGCGGGGTGCGTGATGAAGACGGCGAACGAGCCACCGCCCGGGCCGCCTTGGCCGCCGAACGTGCCCGCGCACCCACCGGCGCCGCCGCCACCACCGGACCCGCCGAGCGAATCGTCCGTGCCCGGCGCCGCCGTGCAATCGATCGTCACGTCCGCGCCACCACCGGCGCCGCCGCCACCACCACCGCCGCCCGGGGCTGCGCCGCCGCCGCCCGTCGCGTCGCCGCCCATCCACTCCGTTCCCACCACAGCGCCGTCCGCGTCGGGGCAGCCGATGCCCGCGGTGCCGTTCTGACCGTCACTGCCGTCCCCGCCCGGAAGCCCTGCCGCGCTGAAGCCGCCCGACGTGAACTGCGAGCAGTTGTTGCTGAAGCGGTCGCGGCCGCCATCGCCGCCCGGGCCAGCGGCGCCGCCATTGGCGGTCGTCTTGCCCGCGGTACCGCTCGCCTGAGCGTCGTTCTGGTTCGGACAGTCGGCGCCCGCACCGACGCCGCCGGACACGTCGGCACCACCGCACGAGCCGGGGCCGGCATCGCCCGGCGTGCTCTGGTTACCCGGCGTCGTGTTCAGCGCGAGGCACGCGGCTTCACTGACGACCGACGTGAGGACCGAGTCCTGTCCATTCTTGCCGTCACCACCGTCGCCACCCTCCGCGCCCGCGCTCCCCGGAGCGCCGCGCGACGCCGATCCGCCGCTCACGACGTTCGACTTCACTTGGAGAACCGAGGTGCTATTCGAGATCCAGATCGCGTACGAGTTAGCCCCCGGCGCCGACGCCGTGGCGCCGTAGATGAGGAACCCTTCGACCGTCGTCGCTTTATTAATCCCCTGAGCGATCAAGGTCTTAGTGTGGCCACCCCCGGAGTCGACGCCACGGAGCGTCGTGCTCGTGGTCGCAATGCTCCGCTGCCAGTTGTCCGGCCGGAAGCCGCCGAGGAGGCTGATGCCCGACACGAGGACCACGTTCTCTTCGTAGAGGCCATTGGCCACGAGGACCTTCGAGCGGATCGCGGACGTGGCCTCAAGAATGCCGCGCGCGATGGTGCGGCACGGGAATCGGCCGCCACCGGACTGAGTCGGGCCGCGGCCGCAGCCCGCGACGTCGTTGGCCGCCGGGTCGGCGTCCGAGACGTAGATGGCGGCGGTGTCGAGCTTGAACTCGCAGCCGTCGTCGGGCACCCCGTTGAGGTCGTAGTAGTCGAAGGTGCCGTCGCATCCGGGTTCGGTCGAGCCGACCTTGCAGCAGGTGAGCTTGCACGACGGGGCGCCCTGCGTGCTGCAGACGCCGTAACCCTGCGGTTTCGCGAAGATTTGCGTGCAGTTGGTGAAGCAGTTGCCGCACGCCGTCGCCGTGTCGTAGGCGCCGTTCACGGGGTTCACGAAGCCCTCGTCCGTCTTGCCGTCGCAGTCGTCGTCAAATTGATTGCACGTCTCGAAGGCCGGGGTCTGACCGACACAGGTGAGCGCCGTGTCGGCGGGTCGGCAGTCGAGGACGCCCTTGCAGGTGCCCGCGTCGCCGGTGATGTCGCAGGAGCTGCCGCGGCCCTCGACGTCGTCGATGAGGTAGTTGCAGTCGTCGTCCCCGCCATCGCAGATCTCGGGAGCCGGCTCGCCCGCCGTGCAGCCGAGCCACCCCGCCGAGGGGTCGCAGGTCTCGACGCCGATGCAGGTGCCGACGGCGTTCTCGCGGGTACAGATCCGGCTCTGGCCCGCGTCGGTGAGTAGGCACGAACACGACCCGGACTGCGGCTCGCACTGCTTCAGGCCACCCGGCTTGTCGAGGCACTCCCACCCCGCCGGGCAGACGCCTTCGGGCGTCTCGTAGACGTTCCCGGCGCTGCAGTCGCGCGAACAGCGCTGCTGGCCGTCGATGAGCGCGCACTGGTCGCCGGGGTTCGGGCAGTCGCTGTCGGACTGGCAGAAGCCGCAGTGCGCCTCGACCGTCGGCGGCACGCACGCGAGCGGGTTCACGAGGAAGAGGCCCGGCAGGCAGGTGAGGGCCTCACAGCGCGGCGTTCCCGTGGCGGCGTTGCAGGTCGTGCTCGCCGCGTTCGGGATGGCGCCGTCGCAGGAGATCCCGCAGGCCCCACAGTCCGACTGCGCCACGTACGCGCCGACGTCGTCGCGGAAGGACTCGTCGATCTCACCGTCGCAGTCGTTGTCCTTGTAATCGCACACGTCGTCGCCCGGCACCGGCGCGTTGCAGGCCCAGCTCACGTTGCAGAGCCACGCGCCGTCGCAGGTGCCCCACTCGTTCGTTTGCGAGCAGGGCTCCGTCGGCGGCACGACAGCTTCGTCGATGAGGAAGTCGCAGTCGTCGTCCTGGCCGTTGCAGACCTCGGTGGTCGCGACGGACGCCGTGCACCCGGTCCAGCCGGCGTTGCCCTGACAGGTCTCGACGCCGAAGCAGACGCCGACGTCGTTCGACACGAGGCACGACCGGACGGCGCCCGTCGTCGTGATCGAGCAGGTGCAGCTCCCGCTCGGTGGAACACAGCGGCCTTCAGCGCTGCAACCGTAGCCCGTTAGGCAGTCGGTCCCGTCGCCAGAGGGATCGCAGTCCGAGAGGCACACCTGCTGGCCGTCCAGCGCCGCGCAGGCGCCGCCCGGGCAGTCGGCCTCGTCGTCGCAGGGCAGGCAGGAGACGGGCGCCGGGAGCTCACAGGAGAAGGCGCTCGTCTTGATGAAGCCCGGATCGCAGTCGCCGACGACGCAGATGGGCGCCGCTTCAGGGCCGCCGCAGGTGCCGGTGGCGTTCGGGAACACGCTCGTGCAGTCGTTGCCACACGCGCCGCAGTCGGTGGCGACCGCCGGCTTGCCCGCCGCGTTCACGAAACCTTCGTCCGCGGCGCCGTCGCAGTCGTCGTCCTGGTAGTTGCAGGTCTCCGACTTGGGGCCCACGCCGGTGCACACGAGCCCGGCGCCGCCAAAACAGACGAGCTGGCCGGGGCAGCTCCCGATGCCCTCGGACGTGAGCTCGCACACCGCGCCGATCGGCAGGCCGTCATCCACGGCGCCGTTGCAGTCGTTGTCGAGGCCGTCGCAGGTCTCAAAGGCCGGCAACTCTGCGGTGCAGCCACCCCAGCCCGCGGCCGGATCGCAGGTCTCAGCGCCGTAGCAGGTGCCGTCGCCGTTCTCGCGAATGCAGAGGCGCGCCACGCCATCGGTCGCGGCGGTGCACGTGCAGGTCCCGGCGGCGGGCAGGCAGCCGCTCTTGCCCGCGCCGAGGTCGACGCAGGCGTAGTCGGTCTCGCAATCGGCGTCTGCGGCGCACGGGCCGGCGCAGACGGTGTCGCCGCTGACTGAAGAACAGGTCCCGCCGAGGCAGTCGGCGTCGGAGGTGCAGGGCAAGCAGCTCAAGTCGGGCGGCTCGCCGCACCCGAAGGGCGAGAGCTGGACGAAGCCGGGGTCGCACTGGTCCACCTGGCAGATGGGCGACGGCTCGTCCGGCGGGCCGGCGCACTTGCCGCTGCCGTTCAGGATCTTCTCGTCGCATGAGAAGCCGCAGACGCCGCAGTGGTCGTTGCTTGAGTAGGCGCCGGTCGCGTCCCGGAAGGGCTGGTCGATGGTGCCATCGCAATCGTTGTCGAGGCCATCGCAGACCTCGACCGACGGGGTAGGGCCGTTGCAGCGCTCTCCGGCCGCGCCGAGGCACACGGTGGTGCCGGCACAGCTCCCGATGCCGGCGACGTCGACTTGGCAGGGCTGCCCCTGAATCACGTCTTCATCGGCGTAGCCGTCGCAGTCGTTGTCGAGGCCGTCGCAGAGCTCGGCCGTCGCTTCGCCCGCCTGACACGAGCCCCAGCCCACGTCCGGGTTGCAGGTCACGACCGCGAGGCAGCTCCCGAGCGCGCCGGTGGTCTCACACGGTCTCGAACCGCCGTCGACGCCCGGACGGCACGTGCAGCTCCCCGTCGTGGGGACGCAGAAGTTGCCCGGCTTCTTGCCGGCGGGATCGGGCCCGCAGGTAAATCCGCCTTCGCAGTCCTCGTCGGTCTCACAGCCGTAGGCACAGCGACCTTCGTCTTCGATGGTGATGCACGTCCCGCCCGCGCAGGTCAGGTCGACGATGCATTGCGAACACGGTCGTTCCACAAATGGAACGCATACGGACACGATATCTTCGCCGCCTTGTGCGAGGATGCGGCAGCTCCAGCCGTCCGGGCAGTCCTCGATGCACGTCGAGGTGCAGATGTAGCCCTCGCCGCCGTCGATGCACCAGCCGGTCACGCAGTCGGTGTTCTGAGTGCAAGGGCACCCAAAGAGGCCGCCGCACCCGCTCGGATCGACGTCGCCGACGGCGTCGGGCGTGACGGCAACGTCGTCCTCGGGCGCGTCCGCATCGCTGGTGTCCCCTAGCGGGAAGCCACTGACGTCCTTGACGTCCCCCCCGTTCCCAAGATCGTCCGCTGGCGCAGCGTCGTCGGAACCACAGGAGCTGATTGTGACCAAGGAGGCCACCACGAACACATACAGGCTTCGCATCGCAGAACCTCCGCAGGGCAGCTTGGGGGTCCACCCGGGGTCGGTCAAGGCGGACACCGACATCTCGGTCTTTTCGGGAATCGTCGCTGATGGCCTTGACACACCCCAGCGTCGGCTACGTCGTCGGGCAATACGGCGCTCACGCCCGAGCACTCCGTCGGCGTCAATGCGACCCTCGAGGTCCGTTCGTGGCGCTGGCTCGACCTCGAGCTGAACGGCTTCTGGGACCGGTTCGACGCCCTCATCGATGTCGACACGGTGGAGACCGCCGAAGCCGTCTCCACGACCAACGCCTACGTTCTGACGGTCGGGAGCCAGAATGCCTACGCCAAAGTGGCCTTGGAGCGCTACTACGACGACGCAGGGACCGCGGGCCACGTGAAGCTCGCGTTCGCCCCGGTGGACGCGCCCGACAGCGACTCGGTGCGCGTCCCGGCGACGGATGGGACCGACGGGACCGGCTGCGACGCGCTCCATTGTGGGCACGACGACGTCAGTGACGTCACCGCGGGCGGCACCGTCGGGAGCGACGGCCGGAACGGCACCGACGGCTCGGATGGAACCCCGCCGCCCGGCGTCGAGCGGCCGCGACGCCAGCGACCACCTGGACGGCCCAGGTCCTCGCGACCGGTGAGGTGAGGACCATAGCCGAGCTCCCGCAGGATTGGAGTACCGCCAGCCGCAAAGACGCGGCGTTCGTCGTCAAGACGGCCGACGGCGTGCGGAGCGGCTGACGCTGGACGCGCACCGGCGCGTCTTCCAGATCGCGACGTCCTCGGCTTGGCTAGTGCGGAAGCCGACGCGCGACCTCGTCGTGACCTCCGTCGAGTGCTGCGAAGCGGATGGACGAAATCTCGCGTCCCTCATCGGTGAACGGAAGCCGGGGTGGTCCGAGCCACTCGTGTGGCGCTCCCTGGTCGAGGCGTCGTCGCGCCTCTCGTGACGTCGCCCGTGTCGTAGCCTTCGCACCCGCACGCGCTGAGATCCTCCCGCCTCAATCGGCCGTGTGCTGGGCCTAATGGCGACGCCACGAGACCTCGGGGCGCCCAAGCTGGTCGTGGGATCAGCCGCCGCGCCGCACATGAGCCTTGGTGCCGGCCACACGCGGCACGAGTGTGGGCCGCATGTGGCCCACAGCCAAAACGGTCCTAGGAACAGCTGAGAATCGAGCTCTCATCGACACGTCCGGGGTGGCCCGACTCGTGCAGGGTGGGTCGAGATCGGGGGATTCAGGTGCTGTTCAGAAAGGGGAGTATTGAGAATGCGACGGCTTGAATTCACATCACGGATAGTGGCGCTACGTCCACCCGGCTCCACGTCTTTCGGAACCCGACCGGGCGCGCTCCGTCGAGTGGTAATCCGGATGTTCATGGATCGTAGTAATTACTTCAAATTCACTAGGTGCACTTCGCTTCAAGGGCTCCTCCTCGCCTCACGCCGCCCGAGTGGACGTAGCGACGTGAGTGGGGCGGATTCAGTGAGAAGCCAAGGGACATCAGTGCGTTATGACGACTGTGTTGCACTCGTGCGACGAGGTGGGCTACCTTGTTGCCCGCGATAACGCGACCAGACCGTACGGGAAGATCAGGGATCGGACCCGGGGCAGCTTTCGTTCCGATTGTCCGATGGAGCTGCGCCATGTTCTGTGCCCGGTCGTTCTGTATCTTCCTACTCGTGGCCATCGCGACCTTCAGCGGATGCACCGACAAGGCCGCGTCTCCAGACGGGGCGGGCTCAAGCGCTGACGACGCCGGTTGGTCGGGAGTGGGTGGCGACGGCAATACGTCGTGGCCCCCGTTTGCCGTCGAGTCCAGCGCGATCACGCACTCCTTCTCGGATGGAGACACGCCACCGGACGTACACCTCGACGTGATCGATGCCAAGCTCGATCCGCGAATCGAGATCCACAGGCAGCAGAAGGAGGCGCTCACCCACGTGACCGAGGGCGAGCGCGTCAGGCGCCGGATCCAGCTGGGGCTCTCTCCTCACCTCGACCTCGAAGATTGCGCCATCTACGTCCGTCGCTCTCTGAACCCCCAGGAGCACGCGGCGTTCCGTGCGCGCGGAATCGACGTCAATCCGGACGTTTGGGTGCCGCCCGTCCCGGCGCACCGCCATCCCCTTGGTTTCCACGTGGCTCAAGTGCCCTACACGGAGATGAAGGCGCTCGCGGCCGAGTCGAACGTCGTGGAGGTCCGCAGCCTCGAGATCCCTGTCTTCCGGTTGAGTGACGTGGCACGGACGCAGCTCGGAATCGACCCCATCCACACGGGTACCGGCGTGACCAAACGCACGGGGAAGAACGTCAAGATTTGCATCGTCGACGCCGGGCTCGATGTGAAGCATGCCGACTTCAAAACCCCAGTCGAGACGTACGACCTGTCGAACTATGGGACCGTCGCGACGTGGAGCAAGGACGTGTCGAGTACCAAGTCCGACCACGGCACCCATGTCGCCGGCTCGGCGGTCGGCACGGGCGCACTCTCCGCGGGCAAGTACAAAGGCATGGGCCCAGATGCGTTGCTACACTTCTACGACGTCGAGGACAGCATCACCGGCCAGATCAGCAACCTAGGTATGCTGCTGGCGGTTGAACGCTCCCAGCTCGTGGGATGCAAGGTCCTTTCGATGAGTCTCGGCAGCTTCGGCCAGCAGCTCGACGGCTCTGGCTCCGTCGAACAAGCCATCGATGCGGCCTCGCAAACCGGGATGACCTCCTTCATCGCAGCGGGCAACGACGGCGCAGCGAAGTTGCATGCGCAAACCGGCCCCGTAACGCCCGGAGGCACCACCAGCTTGAGCTTCACGATCGACAACATCGGCGCGGGCAAGGCGTACACCAGCGAAGTCTCAATCAATGTGGCGTGGCTCCAGCCTGGATTCTATTTCAAGCAGATCTCATCGAGCATCGGCAGTTTGGCTCCGGACGAAACATTAACATCGCTATATGCTCTAAAATCAAATCGGGGGACGTGGATTCAGAACTTGAAGCTGAACCCAGCCGTACCGATCAATGGCAAGAAGACATACACCATTTCGATATCGAATAGCGTCGGTGGTCAGCCAATCACTGTGCACGCATACCTGCTCGCCCAGCCGAAGCGGGTGACCTTTGACTCTCCGAGCAGTGCGACCACCGTCGGCTCTCCTGCGGTGGCAGACACGGCGGTGACCGTTGGGGCCATGGTGAGCCGGACATCGTGGGTGAACTTCAAGGGATGGCCCGTGGACGGCTGGAAGGAGACCGTGGGAGCCGTGGCGTCGTTCAGTAGCCGAGGGCCGCGCATCGACGGCGTGTTGAAGCCGGACCTCATCGCGCCCGGCGCCCACGTCATCGCAGCACTCAACTCGCTCGTCTCGGCGGATCTGGCGTTCATAATCGACAACGATGGCCTGAACCTGAACCAATCCGGTCCAGCCAACTACTTGGCCAGCTCCGGCACGTCGATGGCCACGCCCATCGCTGCAGGCGCCACGACGCTCCTGCTCGAGGCGTATCCCACGCTGTCGGCAGCCGAGGTGAAGGAGCGACTGAAAGCCACCGCGACGCTCGCCGCCACGCCCAACTCGAACGCGGGCAGCGGCCGAATCGACATCATCGCCGCACTACGTTGCGGCAACGGGATCATCGATCTCGGTGAACAATGCGACCTCGCCAGCACCAATGGCACCGACTGCTGTACGTCGAACTGTCAATTCGAGCTCGCCGGGAAGCTCTGCGATGATGGCAACAAGTGCACCAATACCGACGTGTGCTCTGGCACGTCCATCACATGCACCGGCTCCAACCCGACGACCTGCTCTGCGCTCGATCAGTGCCACGTCGCGGGTTCGTGCGCCCCCGCGACCGGCGCTTGTTCGAACCCGAACAAGGCCGACGGCACTTCCTGTAATGACGGAAGCGCGTCGACAGGGCTCGATCAGTGCCTCAGCGGCACCTGCGCCGGCAGCGACCTCTGCGCGAACGTCACCTGCACGGCGACCGATCAGTGTTTCAGTCCAGGTTTCTGCGCGAGCGGGACCGGCCTCTGCTCACCGCAGATCCAGAAACCGAATGGGATGCCCTGCGACGACGGGCGTCCGCAGTCGAACGGAGAGACGTGCTTGAACGGGACGTGCACGGCCCCAGACTACTGCGTCATCTTCAACATCCAGTGCGACCCGCCCATCAATCAGTGTTATTACGGGCACGTCTGTAATCCGGACACCGGATCGTGCGGCACGCCAGATTTGCGACCGACCGGCACGTCTTGTAACGATGGCATCGCGACCACCAAGAACGACACCTGCTTCTCGGGCTACTGCGCCGGTGAACCGCTATGTACGGGGGTCACCTGCACCGTGCAGGACCAGTGCCACGTGCTCGGGACCTGCAATCCCCTCAACGGCATCTGTTCGAACCCGAACAAGCCTAATAATGTGCCCTGTGACGATGGTAACACATTGACGAAGAACGACGTCTGTACGTCGGGCGCTTGTGCTGGCGCGGCGCTGAACCAGGTGTTCGAGTCCGTGGGCTGGGTGAACTGGAACATGGACCCGAGCCCGACGCAGCGCGAGGGCCACGCGATGGCGACCTTCGGGGCGAAGGTCCTGGCAGTGGGCGGCAAGGTAGTCCTCTTCGGCGGGTATGATCCCTCTACAGGAGCGTTCTTGGACGAGACCTGGACGTGGACGGCGGGAGTGTGGGCCAAGCTCCAACCCGCGGTGCGACCGGCACCGCGTTCCGGACACGTCATGGCGCCGATGGGTGACAAGATCGTGCTCTTCGGTGGATCCAACGGCGGAATCGGAAACGAGACGTGGGAGTTCGACGGGGCCATGTGGACCCAGCGTTTCCCAGCGAACAGCCCGCCCGAACGACGTTACACGGCGATGGCGTCCCTCGGCACCAAGGTGGTCCTCTTTGGCGGGATGGGCGGTGGCGGCGGCTCCGAAATGCGCGACACCTGGGAGTGGGACGGTACCAACTGGACGGACCGCACGACGGATGTCGGGCCGTCCAGGCGGGTGTGGCACGCGATGGCGAGCCTCGACGGCCGCGTCGTCCTGTTCGGTGGATATGACGCCTACGCCGGCGCCATTGCGAATGACACGTGGGAGTGGGACGGTCAGAGCTGGACTGATCGTTCCTCCAGCACACGGCCAGCCGCGCGGCGATACCACGCCATGAGCCAGCTCATCGGCGCGCAGGGCGACCGAGTGCTCCTGTTCGGGGGCAGCGGCGCGGACAGCGTTCTGCTCAACGACGCTTGGGGCTGGAACGGTGCGGCTTGGACTCCGTTCACAGACGCGACCCGCCCGTCGCCACGCCACTCCACGGCCATGTCGCACCAGGGCACTGGCTCCGTCCTCTTCGGGGGCCACGGGAGCAGTAGCTCCCAAGCGCTCGCGGACACCTGGGCCGCCCGAAGCCGTTACGCCTATGGCTCCGAGTGCACCAACCCCTTCGATTGCCACAGCGGTAACTGCATCGACGGCGTCTGCTGCAACAGCGTTTGCGGCTCCGGCAACACGCAGGACTGCGTCGCGTGCTCCAAGGCCGCAGGCGGGCCCTCCGATGGGGGATGTTCGCCTCTCTACGGAGTCACGTGCAACGACAGCAACTCGAACACCGTGAACGACACCTGCTCGGCTGGGACGTGTGTCGGCATCGACTTGTGCGCGGGCGTCACCTGCAGCACGACCAGCCCGTGCCATCTGACCTCCGTGTGCGACCACCAGACAGGCCTGTGCTCGCCGAGCACACCGAAGCCGAACGGCACGACGTGCGACGACCTCAGCCCCTGCACCCAGGGCGACACGTGTAACGCGGGCGTCTGTTCGGGCGCGAGCACGTTGAGCTGCTCCGGCGGCAACGGCTGCACGACGGGCTCGTGCCAGGTCTCGGCACTTCGGTGGACCGACGCCGTAAACACGTTGACGACTCGCTCCTTCCACACCGCCGCCCGACTCGCCGACGGCCGCGTCCTGGTGGCCGGCGGACAGGGAGGGCTCCCCTACTCCGAGGTCTATGATCCCGCTACGAACACCTGGAAGGCGACGGGGAACATGTTCATCGGGTCGGGGGCGGTGGCGACGTTGCTCCAGCACGGTCAAGTGCTGGCCTCCAGCCGAGTTGGCGACGGGAGCGTCTCCTCGGTTGCGGTCTACGACCCAGGGTTGAACGACTGGAGCACGCGTTCGCCACTCGCTACCGCCCGAGGGAGCCACACTCAGACGCTGCTCCTCGACGGGACCGTCCTCGTCGCGGGCG
>JADMJS010000279.1 GCA_018780435.1 Myxococcales bacterium | reverse complement strand
AGCCATCCTGTGCCCTTCGTAAGTCCGCTAGGATTCGCGCCGTAGGGACCAGCGGGATACCTCCATCGACGTCGAATCGCCCGAAGGGGAGAGCAAGACCGTCGCCATCGCGCCGAGCCAGGCGGCTGTCGTGGCCTGCGATGGTCGCGTCGGGCCGACCGGTCTCACGTCGCTCGGCGCAGGCGTTGCGACGACCGTGCTCGATGGGGGCGTCTTCTACATCGGCCTCGACGTCTTCGGGATCTACGTCGATGGCGAGTTCGTCGATGGGCCCGTGATCACGGCGCTGCGAGCCGCTTTCGAACAAGCGACGGCGTACGATGCGGCCATCCTGGATTTGCGAGCCAATCCAGGTGGTTACGTGACCATCTATGTCGAGCTCGCCGCATGGGTCTCCGCCGAGCCCATCCTTCTCTACAGCTGTCGCAACAAGGTCGGCCCGGGTCCCGACGACTTCACGGACCGCTACGACTACTACTCGACCCCCGACGGGAGCCTGCAGTTCGACGGAAAGCTCGCGATCTTCGCGAGCGCACGCTCCTTCAGCGCCGCGGACTTCACCACGCAATGGATGGGCGCGACCGGCGCTGGCCGCGCGCGCGTCTTCGGAGCCCCGACCGGCGGTGGTTTCGGCTCCGGCCCCGCGACCCCGCTCGGCCAGGGATGGAACGCCGCGATGAACAACCTCGAGTGTGTGAATGCCGAAGGCGTCCCGCTCGAAGGCAACGCGCCACCGGTCGACCAGCCGGTGAGCTACACGCGCCAGGACATCATCGACGGCGTCGATACGATCGTCGAAGCGGCGCGGGCGTGGGCACTGCTGCCCTGAGACGCATCGAGCCATCCGCTCGCTCGCGAACCTGACGAGTCGGCCGGGACGGTGGCCATGCGGGTCGCTAGTCTCCCTGCCGGCGTTCTCGCTGCCGGTCGACTCCGGCCCGGGGTGAATACGTGCATCGCGCTTGAACTTCGTCTCGAGCGCGATAGGGTCGGACCACGCCATGGCCCACTTTCAGAACACCCCGCCCGTTCTACTCGACGACGTCGAGGTCGAACGGTTGCGCGTCGGTTCGCTCGGGCCTGTCGACTTCGTCGAGTCCGTCTATCGAATCGATGGTGAGCCGGCCGACTGGCTCTCCCGGGTCGTGGCATCGACGACGCCGTTCTCACCGGCAGCGGGCGTCGTCGGCCTCCTGCAACACGCTCACGGCGACGTGGTGGAGACCGTGCAGCTCGTCGCGACCGGCGACGGGACGTCACTCTCGTACGTACGGACCCTGCAAGAACGCTACTTTCGGCCGGAGCTTGAGAGCCACTTCCGCTCGCCACTGGCGCGCGCCGGGAGCCTCGTCGGGCAATTCACGGTCGCTGGCTTCCCAGCCGAGGCGGCGCGGACGGCGTCGAAGGCCGCCGGATTCGCCGACGCCCTTGGCCTACACGCCAACCTGGGCGATGGGTGGTTCGTCACCCTCCTCGTTCCGGCGACGCGCGTGATCGCAGAGCCACGTTCGCTGCGTTCCCGTTGGAGTCGCCTCTCTCATCACCTCGGCGCCGGGCTCCGACTGAGGCGGCGACTCCTCGCTTCCGAGACGCACCCGGACATGGTGTTCACGCCACAAGGGGCCATCGTGCACGTCAGCGCCGCGTGGGCCGGATCGGCGGCGCCCCGGCGGGTGAGCGATGCCTCCCAGGCCGTCGCCGTCGCGCGCGGGCCCATGCGTTACGACGCTCCCGACGACGCGTTGTCCATCTGGCGGGGGCTCATCGACGGCCGCTGGTCACTGGCCGACCGGGTCGAACCCGACGGCCAACGCTTCATCGTCGCCTATCCGAACGAGCCTGACCTCGTGCGCCCGGCACTCATCACGGCCCGAGAGGCCGTCGTCGCCCGGCATGCCGCCGACGGAGCGGCGCTCAAGGAGATCGCGTACGCGCTCGGCGTTTCGATCGCCACGGTCCAAGGGGCCCTCGGCCGTGCCATGCGCAAGCTCCGCGTGACCACCCGCGCGGAGCTGGCGCGCGTCGTTCATGCAACACGACTCACGAGCCCCGGTGACGACATCGTCCAAGTGCCACTCGTCGGGTCCGAGGCCGCCTTCGCGGGACTCGCGCCGGGCCTGCGCGAGGTCGCAGAGCTCGCCGCCGCCGGCCACTCCGTCGCTGCCATCGCGCAGCTCCGTGGCACCTCCGAGAGCACCGTCACCCACCAGCTCAGCACGGTCTATACGCGCCTCGGCGTCAGCTCGAAGGCCGAGCTGGCCGCACGGGTCGGCGGCGCCCCAGCCCGCGACGCATAAAAGCCCCTATTTCGAGTCGGTTCCGGTGGTTGCTACGGTGCGGCCCGTTCACGGGAGGAGCCCCTATGCGCCGTTTCGTCATCGGTTCGATTCTCGCCGCTACCGCCGCGCTCGGATGTAGTGGAACCCACGTTCCCGCCGCCCCGATGGAGAACCCCTCCCTGGCCGACACCAGCGGGGCACTCGAAGCGGGAGACGTCGTCCTCATCGGGAAGAAGTTCGGGCAGGCTTATGGCGACTTCGTCGTCACGGCCAACCCGTCGGTCACCGTCACGAGGGTCGGCTCGAACGCGCCCCCCGTCGCGCGTTTCGCTCGGACGCCGCTCGAGGTCGGCGGTGAACGTATACGCGCGGTCCTGCAGGACCAGGAGGACGATCCACCCGACACCGACTTCGACCTCAACCCGGTCGGGTACTTCCAGGTTCGCTGGGCCACGACCGCGGCGATGGCCAATGGGACATACCGAATCGTTGTGACGGTGCCCGGCGACCGCGTCGTCGGGCAGATCGACGTCCTGCTCGCCGATCGCGCGAAGAACATCCCCAAAGGCACGCTCGGCTTCGTCGCGGGCAAGACCGTCACGATCCGCTTCCGCATTGACTCCCACGCCGTGGACTCGGATGCCGACGGCGTCCTCGACTGGGGCGACAATTGCCCTGAAGTGCCGAACCCGGACCAGGGTGATGGCGACGGCGATGGTCGGGGGGACATGTGCGAATGCATGTGGGTCACGTGTCCCCAAGGCCAGGTGGTCGATGACGAGAGCTGCTCGTGCGTATGTGCACCCTGCTCGGAGGGTCTCGTGTTGGTCGATCCGGATCGTTGCTTTTGCGGCTGCGATCCGGAGACCAGCGACCCGACCTGCGCCGGCTATCCTGCCGGTTTCGTTTTCGATCCCAGGACCTGCACGTGCGCTTGCCCCACGCTCACCTGTCCGGCTGGCACGGTGCCCGATCCCGACAAGTGCGCCTGCGTCTGTGAGCCCGGCGTGTGTACGCCGCCGCAGGTTCAGGATCCACTCACCTGCGGTTGCGCGTGCCCCAACCTGGGTGACGGCGTCACGGACCCTTGCGCCGATGCACCACCGGGCTTCCTGTTCGATCCGCAATCCTGTCAGTGCACGTGCCCTGTGGACGCGATCCAATGCCTTCCGGGGCAAGAGGTGGACCCTGTCTCGTGCTCGTGTGTGCCCTCGCTGCCCGACTGCGGGCCGACGGACCGTGCCCTCACGGACATCGTGTCGGGTATCGGTGTGTGCGCCGGGACGCTGGCTCCCGAGCTCGCGACCTCGCTCCGCCAACTCGAGACCGGCTCTGCGGTGGAGGTCTGCGGCGGCGTAGCGAGCGAAGAGCTCGGAGGCAAGCTGGCGCCAGGCGATATCGCGAGCTACACGCTCGAGTTCGCGACGGAGGGCGACACCTGTGTGAACTCTCCGACTCCGAATGGGCTCAACCACACGGCATCGGTCGCGATTGGGGTCGTTCCGTCGAAGGGCTTCGACGTCAAGCTCGAGACCACCGTTGAATCGAGCGTGTTGTTCGACACGGACTGCTGGTTGGTCACGGGTGTCGAGGACGCCGGGGAGCTCCGCTACTTCGCCAGGAAGCACGAAGGGCAAGCAGCGGGCGGCGGCACGTACCTCGCCGGAGACGACACTGAACGCGTGTATGTCACCTGCGTCGGTCGCTGGACTGGGCCGCCGTCCGCTCAGAACCTGGCGCTCTCACTCTCACTCGTGCCGCGCTGATCGGAGGTCGACACGCGCACGAGGTGGGAACGCAGACGGGTCTCGGTTCGTCTGGCTCGGGTTGACACCTCGACGGCGCGGTCGGCCCCCTGAGGCATGCGCTTTCTCATCCTAGTCGGGCTCTTCATCGCCGCATTCGCGGGCTCGGCTTCGGCCGAGATCGCCCTCTACGACAGCGTCGAGTGGTTTTGTGCGCGGTCCGAGATCGTCGCACGGGGAACCCTCATCGCGCTCTCGCCCGAAGAGCCATCGCGGCAGCAGGGCAAGGACGAGGGGCTGGTGAGCCTCACCTTGCGCCCGGTTCAGCTCCTGAAGGGCGCGGGTACTCTCGCGCCGATTCACTTCTCGATGCGAGTACCCGATACGCGGCAGCTCGTGGCGTGGAAGAAGGGCGGCACCGAGCTCGTCGGGTTTCTCCGCCGCACCGTTCAGGCCTATCGAAAGGACGGCATCGACTACTCGCTCTGGCCGGTGCGAGAGACCGGTTCGAACGTACAGGCGCTCGTCGAGTTCGCGCGCCCGCAGATGCACCTCTTCAGCGCCGCCGAGATGGTGCCCGTCACCACGGCGGCGCAGCTCGCGGCGGCCTGCAGCCGTGGCGGCCCGCCCGCTGCGAAGGGCGAGGAGCCCAAAGGCCCCCACCTGCTCGAGGTCCCGGGCGAAAGCCCGATCTATCAGACGCTGTACTCCGGCAGCAGCTGCTACCTGAACGTCCCGGTGGGCGTGTTCGGGACGGCGAAGGGGTCACTCGGGACTCCAAGCCGGTGAGCCCTGCTCCCGAAGAATCTTGAAGGTCGACGACGGCAGAGCAGATAGGATCTTCGATCGATTTCGGCAGGCAGACGCAGCTAGAGGAGGGGGCGCGACGGCCCGCGAAACCGGCCGTCCGGTGTACTTGGACGACTGCGTAGGGGGATGCGTGGGGTTCGGGGGGGCGCGTTGAGTGCCGCTCGGGCCAGCTTCTGGGATACAGCGATGAGGCCGCACTGCGCAAGCCGGTCTCACACCCCCTGGGGCAACGAGTATGGACGCAGTGGTGCCTTCGAGTCAGCGGCGTCGGTCTCGGGTGGTCCTCGGCTCCCGGCGATCCTTCGCAGTTGGGCCGAGGACGGAGCACGCCTCGGTGCGCTCCCGGCGCTGACACGGCAGGTCGACCACGGGGCCTCAGCGGCGCTCCCGG
>JADMJS010000687.1 GCA_018780435.1 Myxococcales bacterium | reverse complement strand
GGCACGTGCGTCGGGGAAGCGCTCGTGTGTCCGGATGAGCCGTGCCGCGTCGGGTCCTGCAGCGAGGCCGCGGGCGGCTGTACGAGTGTCCCGATGACCGACGGGACCCCCTGTGACGATGGGAAGGACTGCACGAGCAACGACCTGTGCGAGTTCGGCGACTGCGTCAGCCCGGCGGGCTCTGGCTGCGTCGGTGGTGGCCCGTGCGCCGGATGGTCGTGCGATGACGACGGAGCGTGCGTGGTGGCCCCCACCACGGGGCCCTGCGAGGACGGCGACGCCTGCACCCAGAGCGACCTCTGCGTTGGCAGCACGTGCAAGGGCACCACCGTCGACTGCGACGACCAGAAGCCATGCTCCGTCGACTCGTGTTCGTCGGCGCTCGGCTGTGTCCACACGCCCGCACCCGGGAGCTGCGACGACGGCCTCGTCTGCACGGAGAACGACCGCTGCGACGAGGTCACGGGCGCCTGCGCGGGGACCGCCCTCGACTGTGACGACGGGAACCCCTGCACGACGGACCCGGCCTGCTCGGAGGCGGGCGAGCGCTGCGCGAACAAGCCCATCGTCGGCGTTACCGCGTGCGAGGACGGGACGCTCTGCACCAGCGGCGAGGTCTGTCAGAACGGCGTCTGTGGCGGCGGCGTGGCCCTCGACTGCGACGACGACAACCCGTGCACTGACGACCTCTGCCTCCCGGCAAGTGGTTGTTCTCACTCGAACAACCTCGCGACCTGCGATGACGGGAACGCCTGTACGACTGGCGAGTCCTGCTCGGCCGGCTCGTGCGGTGGCGGCAACACGAAGACGTGCCCCATTTCGGGGCCCTGCACCCTGAACGCGACGTGCGCGCCCGCGACTGGTCTCTGTGTCAGCGAGTTCAAGGTAGATGGCGTCGACTGCAGCGATGGCGCTGCGTGCACCACGAACGACGTCTGTTCGGGCGGCCTCTGCACTGGCGTCCCCGTGGACTGCGGACCGGCTAGCCAGTGCGAGCTGTCTCGTGCCTGCGACCCCACGTCTGGGACGTGCAAAGCGGTGCTTCGTGCTGACGACGACACGTGCTCGGACGGGAGCGCGTGCACCACCGCTGACCGATGCACCGGCGGCGTATGTCTGGCCGGCACCACTCCACTCCCGTGCGATGACGAAAACCCATGCACGACGGACACTTGCGACAGCGCGGCCGGCTGCGTCCACACCCCGAACGCACTCCCGTGCGATGACGGCAATGCGTGTACGCTCATCGATACCTGCGCGCAGTCGGTCTGCGTCGGCTCGTCGCCGCGCGAGTGCGCCGTTGGCGTCTGCCACCTCGCGGCCTCCTGCGATACCGCGACCGGCGTGTGTGTCCCGACCAACCGGCCGGACGGCGCGGGCTGCGACGACGGGTCGAGCTGCACGGACTCCGACGTCTGCGTCGCGGGTTCGTGCAGCCCCGGCGCTCAGCGCCTCTGCGATGACGGAAACCCCTGTACGGCGGATGGGTGCGACCCGCTGGCGCCCAGCGGCTGCGTTTTCACGGCCGCCGCGGGCCCCTGTTCCGACGGGAACCCGTGTACACAAGGTGACGCGTGTAACGGCGCTTCGTGCGAGCCAGGTCCGGTGGACGGGGCGTGCTGTCTGACCGACGCCCAGTGCGAGGCCAAGGACCCCGATCGCTGTGACGGCACGCTGCAGTGCGTGAACCTCACGTGCGTCCCGAAGCCGGACACGGCCGTCGTGTGCGATGCCACTTTCGACGATGAGTGTACGAAGGCGCGGTGTGTCCCGGCGACGGGCGCCTGCGTGCCGACGTCAGAGCCGGACGGTGACGCCTGCGATGACGGCGATCCGTGCTCCCTCAGCGACGCGTGCGCTTCGGGCGTGTGCGCCTCGTCGCTCGCGGTGACCTGCGCCCCCCTCGACGACTGCCACCTCGCGGGTCAGTGCGACCCGGCGACCGGGGCTTGTTCCAATCCCGAAGCGGCGGATGGGACGACCTGCGTCGATGGCGACGAATGTACTCCTGACGACCGCTGTGCGGTGGGCCAGTGTGTCGGCGGACCGCGAAAGACGTGTCCCGCCATCTCCGTCTGTCATCTCGGGGGGGTGTGCGACGGCACGAGCGGACTGTGCTCGACGCCGCTCCGGGCGAGCGGGAGCCCTTGTGACGACGGGCTCGCCTGCACAGACGGCGCGACCTGCCAGGCCGGCGCCTGTCTCGGCGGGCTCGACTGCGCTGCTCGCGGCGAGGCCTGTGGCGCCGGGCGTTGCTTCGCCGTCGGCGACTTGGACGGCGGAGCGAGCTGGCTCGGCGACCTCGCCGGCTTGTCGAAGCGGCTCACGCTCGCCGGCACCTGGGTCGCGTCGCGCGTGACCGCCCTCGGTCGGTCCCTCGGGCTCGGTGCGCTGAGCGAGGTGCGCCCGTGATGCCCCGTCCACGAAGCTCAGCTGCCGTCTCAATCGCTTTTCCGCCCCCCTCGACCCCGCTGTTCGCCATGAACTGGAGCCATCCGATGAAGACCATGACCCGCGCCCTCCTGTGCATGCTCGGCCTGGGTGCCAGCTCGGCGAACGCGTCGAGTCGAGAGCTCGTCGTCGAGGGTCATCTGACCGACCTCGCAGCGCAGCCCATCCCCGATGACGACTACGCCGCGACGGTACGGCTCTGCACCGCGGCCAGCGCCGGCACCTGCCCGTGGGAGGACGCCTTGGAGACAGCGCTCGTCGTTCGCGGCGGCTATTTCCAAGCGCGGCTCGGGGCCGATCCCGGCGCCACCCTCCCCGACTCGCTCTTCGCCAATGGCGCCGCGCTCTGGCTCGAGCTCACCATCGACGGCCAGACCTTCCCGCGGAGCCCGCTCGCGGCGGTCCCTTACGCGTTCCATGCGCACAGCGCGTCGTCCGCGGGGGACGTCGGCGGATTCGTGCCGTCAGCGCTGCCCGAGGCCGGGAAGTTGCTCGTCCTCGATGGCAGCGGCCGTGTGCCCGCGTCCGCGGTGCCGACGCCGTCGGCGCTCGTCTGCTCTGGGTGTGTCGACAGCAGCGACATCGCCGATGGCTCCGTCGCGTTCGCCGATCTCTCGGGGACCGGATGCGCCGCCGACCAAGTCTTGACCTGGACCGGGGCCACCTTCGCTTGCCGGGACACGGCCATCTCCCTCACCGCCGGGACCGGCATCGAGATCGTGAACCTCAACGCGATCACGCTCGACCAGACCCTCGTGCGCGCCCTCGCGAAGGAGGTCTGCTACGACACGCCGGAGGAGCTCGCGGCGGCGCTCTCGTCCTGGGACATGACCGAGAGCGACGACCTGAACGTCGGCGACACCGCCGCGGGTGACCTCACCGGCACCTATCCGGCACCGACGATCGCCGACGGCAAGGTCACGACGGCCAAACTCGCCGACGCCGCCGTCACGAGCGCCAAGATCGCCGATGGCGGCGTGGCTTTCGCCGATCTCGGCGGCGCCGGCTGCACCAATGGCCAGGTCATGACCTGGACCGGCACGGTCTTCGCGTGCCGCGACACGGCGCTCGTCTACAGCGCGGGCGACGGCATCGAGCTGGTGGACCTCGACACCATCACGCTCAATCTCGAGCGAGTCCGAGAACTTGCGAAAGAGGCCTGCTACGACACCTCCGCCGAGCTGATTGCGGCGCTCGCGGGTTTCGACGCCACTGAAAGTGACGACGTCAACATCGGGGACGCGGCGGGAGGCGACCTCAGCGGGACCTATCCCGAC
The DNA here is from genome assembly GCA_018780435.1 of Myxococcales bacterium. GTDB lineage: Bacteria > Myxococcota_A > UBA9042 > SXOO01. Next base: position 1,505 of record JADMJS010000687.1, on the reverse strand, counting down.
CCGACCATCGGCTTCGGAAAGGTCACGACAGAGAAGATCGCCGACGGCGCCGTCACGAGCGCGAAGCTCGACGCCACGCTCCTGGCCACCTTGGCCGATCTCGAAGCCCGTATCGCGGAGCTCGAGGCCGGCGGAAGTGGTCCCTCGTGTGTCTCCTCGTGCCAGAACCTCGCCACCGTCACGTGCGGCCAGGCGGCGACGCCGGGCTGTGCGCCGCTCGACTGCGGCACCGGTCGTGGCTACGCGTGCGCTAATGCGGGCGAGATCTGCAGCCCGAACGGCGTGGGCTGGGCCTGCAAACCCGCCGCGCAGACGACATCCCTGCTCTGCGAAGGGCTGTACGCCATGGGCGAGCGTCGTAGCGGTAGCCACACCCTCGTGAAGAAGGTCGGCAGCACCGTCTCGCAAGTCACGGGTGAGTGCCTCATGGACGTGGATTCGCGAGGTTGGACCTTGCTGACGCCGTCCGTGGCGGACGCGCTCGCGGGCGGCGTCGAGTACCTCTACCGCACCGTGGCCACCGGCACGACCTTCCGTAGCCCCGTGACGTCGGTCCAGTGGAGCTGGACCAGCTTCGGCGTCGTCCCGGGAATCTGGACCCGCAATGGGTCGCACCGCTTCATCTGCGGCGAGCGGGTGCGGGCGCCGACCGACAGCCCCGTCTACAACAACCACTCGAACTACGGCGTTGGCTGCGTGACGGCCGACTTCACGACTGGCACGGGCACGGGACCTCAGAACACGAACGACGAGTCGCTCCGGTACGTCATGAAGGTGCTGCCGCAGGCGCTCACGACACCGTCCGTGAACCAGACCAGCGCGACGGTGCCGCTGACCACGGTCCACGATCACCCCGTCACGAGTGGCGGCGGTGTGGTAGCGCCGGCCACGACGACCGCCGACGCCAAGGTCTACTTCCGGCTCAACCGGAACGACTGCGGCAGCGCGTGCATTGGCTCGTCCTGTTTCTGCCCGACCAACTCGGCCTGTTCGAGCGCGTTCCAGTGCCTGCCGACGAACACGATTCGGATCCGCTCGCTCACGAGCTCCAACGGCCAGGTGAGCCTCACGACCGCGGGCGGTTCCCTCGACCTGCCGTGCACCACGACGAAGCAATCCAAGGTCGTGTTCGGGCCAGATGGGGGCGTCACCAACACGTGCTCATGGCAGCTCATCGATGGGAAGTGTCAGGTACAGGCCGTCATGGTCGATACGTCGGTCTTCACGGCCGCCGCTAGCGGCACAGGCTCCTTCGGCCAGTTCTACTCCGACTCGGATGGCGGCGAGACCATCCAGGCCTACCAGACGACCTGCGTCCGAGACACACTCGGCGTCGAAGTCGGCGGCGGGAGTGCGCCGAGTGGGTATAGCCTGATTCCGGCGGGCAGCTTCGTCATGGGGGCGCCGGCCGATGACCCGGAGCTCGGCTTGACGGATGGCGTCGCTGAGACGCCCCAGCACACGGTCACACTGACGCGCGCCTTCTTCATGAAGTCCACCGAGGT
>JADMJS010000056.1 GCA_018780435.1 Myxococcales bacterium | reverse complement strand
ACTCTTGTTTCGTAAACCTGCTATTCCGTTTTCAGAGAGCGATGCGACGTGCGCTATCAACGCAGATCGTGACGAGAGCCTATTCTCTATGCCGAATGCACTTACTGTGCTTTGGTATTGAGTCTCTCGCTTATCCGCGTGCCGCTCTTTCGAGCCAGCTCGCGTCTGGGAGGCGGGAGATTAGAGAGTTTTGCGAGCCCGTCAAGCTCTTTTTTTCAGCGGCTCGTTTTGGTTGTTTCCAACCTGGCTTGCCGCCGAACCACCGGGAGGTCACATCGTGGTGCCGCCGGTGCGCCGCCGGAGAGCGTCCGCTCCCCGAGGTGGGCGTGTTGTGCCCCACCCTCCGTGACCTGTCAATCAACTTTCTGAGACCCATCGCACATGGCCTTGAAACCACGAGAATTTCGGGGCGATCCGAGCTGCGGAAAACCGTGCGACCGCGGGCGGTTGCGAGCTCCGAACGTGGGCGTGGGCGCGCTGCGACGGTGGGCGTGGGCGCGCTGCGACGGTGGGCGTGGGCGAGACCGGACGGTGGGCGAGGGCCAGCTCCAACGGTGGGCGCTTGCGATTTCGAACTCGGGTCCGCTACCGTTCGCCCTCGCGCGTGCGGCATGAACTGCACCGCCGGGAGGTCGCGGATGAAGTTCTGGGGAAGGTTCGGGGCATCGGCTCTGCTCGTCATGGCCACTGTGTTCATCACGGCCACCGTGACGGCGTGTGGAACCGAAGACGCGGCGGTCGCAGACACCGCCTCGACAGATGGGACGGTGGACGGCAGCGACGCGGCCGACGGCAGCGACGCGACCGACGGCACTGACAGCAGCGACGGAGCCATCACATGCGATGACAGCGGCGCCGACGACGACTACGCCGTCGTGTTCGGCCAGCGCTACCGACTCCCGGGCCAGGACGACTTCGACCTATATATGATGCGCCCCCAGCAGGCGTACCCAGTGCAGAAGTTGACCGAGCTTAGCCTCAAAGACGACGGCGCCACCTGCAAGCTCGGGTGCGAAGTGGACGACCTCTTGCGCTTCATCGCCGTCACGATCGAGCAGGCGCCAGGCACCGGGGGCTACACGATACAGCTAGGGCGCTTCAACTCGTGCCTCGAAGCCAAGGTCGAGAAGGGCACGAAGTACGAGGGGATCGCCCACCTCGTGTTCGCGGGTGACTACCTCTATTACTCGCAGCAGCTCCCCGGGTGCACCGGCGCGAGCTGCCAGTTCTCGATCACGCGCGTCGATCTCAACAACACCGCGGACAAGAAGCTCATCGTACCGGCGTTCCCGCCTGACGACGACGACGACTGGAAGCGCGGCGACACCATCTACGGCGGCTTCTTCCGGGTGAGCCCTGACGGAGAGTCGATCGTGCTGCTCAGCCCGACGATCCGCAGCCAGCGCGTGTACTTCTGGACGAAGGGAGCGCTGTCCGAAGTCGACTACCTCTGCGAAGCGCCTCAAGGCGGCTCCTGCATCGGCGCGGGCTCGCTATACGACGACGAGGACCCCATCGCCATCTCGCCCGACTCGAAGACGGTGGTGCTCTTCTCGGTCAGCACGGCGGCGATGCGAATCCACAAGTACTCGACGGAGAACCCGGCCGACAAGTCGTCGTCAACGCTCCTGAACGTACTGCAGCTCGGCAGCGACTATCGGCAGCTCGCGTGTGCAGCGCGCGAGGCGTGGCAGCCGGTCTCGGTCGTCGGGCAGCCGACCTTCACGCAAGACGGCTCGCAGTTGCTCTTCATTGGCCAGGCGGACTGCGACGAGAACCAGAAGCCCATGAGCAACATCTACCGCGTGGACATGACCGACGTCGGCGACCTCACGCCGATTGACGAAGGTGAGCTCGTGAACCTCACGAACAATCCGGAAGGCGACATCCCGGACAACAAGGTCATCAGCACCTTCACTCTCTCACCCGACGGCAAGCGCATCCTGTTCTCGGCGACCCCGAACCTGGGCCAGAACTACCGCCCGTTCACCGGGACGAACGACGCCCGACCGATGAGCGATACCGAGCTCTACAAGATGAGCGCCTGCGGCGGCGAGGCCGAGCAGATCACGAACGACGTCGCGTACGCCGCTTTCCGGCCGCGCGTTCTGCCGATCCCGGACGCGTCCGGGTGCGGCAAGGTCCCCCTCCCGGTCGTCGAGTAACCGAGCAACTTCACGCGGCGGCGGCTCACGGGTCGGCGGCGATGATCCCCTTGGTCACGCCGTCCTCGATGAGGTCCGCTAGCGCCGCGCGGGCGCTCTCCCAGGCGTCTGGATCCGTGTTCCACGAGATGTCCATGTGCCGGTAGGTTGGATCGAGCGGCTGGTCGATGTCGACCTCCCAAAGCACCACCGGAATCATCGAGCGGACGATAGCGTCCGTGGCAGACGGGTTCACCTTTGCGGCCAGTGTGAGGTAGTCGTGGTCGAAGAGGCCACGACGCCAGTACTTGAGACGAAGGCTCGCGACCGGTCCTTCGAGCTCGAGCGATGAGTTCGGGAAGACCCGGTCGATGCCCGGGTAGAAGAGCACGCCGTCGCCGTTGGTGTAGTTCCAGCCCGTCTCACCGAGGACGTCGTCATAGCCCCCTTGCCCGCCAAAGGTGCGCGCCGTCACGAAGACGTCGGTGGGCCCTGTCCCACCCTGGAAGTTCTCGTAATAGGTCGACTCCCAGACGAACCACCGGCGCACTTGCTTCTTGAATTGGGCCCAGCCCCACATTCGCAGCGCGACGCCTTCGTCTTCGAGAGCGAGGCTCCCGGTGGCCGGGCGAGCGCCGTTGTAGACCCAGCGGCGAGCCGGCCCGAGCGCCCGCGAGGCGTTCTCCCAGGCTCGGCGATCGGCGACCTTCAGAGTAGAGACAGGGAGATCGAGCGATGGCGCTTGAACGAGTGACGCGGTCCAGTCCGCCGTTGCCAGGGTCAGTAGCGCCTTGCCGGGGCCGGGGTTCTGAGCCACCCAGCCCGCCCAGGTCTCGATGAGGGGGAAGTCGGACGACTCGTCGATGAGGAAGAGGAAGCGCTCGGTCCCGGGAGAGGCCTGCTGAAACCAAGACTCCCACGCGTCGGTGCGCTCCCACATCGCCGCCTTGCCGCCGTCCTTCCAGTCCCAGCTCCCGTACATCCCGATGGCGAAGACGTCGTTCGGAGCGCCGTAGCCTGGGCCGTCGTAGCCACGCTCCCGGGTGAAGAGGCGTCCGTCGAGGCGTCGTCGCCACTCGGGCCGCGGGGAGTCCTGGATCCAGGGGGCGGGCCCGGCGTTGTTGTCGACGAGCGAGATACGGTGCCGGTGGGCGAGCTGGAAGTGGCGGTCGAGGATCCGGATGGCGCGAACGGCGTTCGGTCCAGCGTCCGGAAACTTCTCGCCGAGGTAACGCTGGTTCACGTCGCCGTAGCCGACGTGCATCATGGTTCCGGCCGTCGGCGCGCGTGGAACGGAAAAACGCCGAACCCGGAGTGAGATCGGGACGTTGCGATCGGGGCCACCTCCGGTTACTCGAACCTGGCCAGTGTAGAGGCCGGGTGGCGTGGCGAAGGGAATGAAGACATCGATCCACACGAGCTGACTCGACGCCGGCGCGATGTCGAAGGTCGGGTGACGCTCGATTGGGACGGCGATGTCCGGGTAGAAGGCGTCGTGGTCGGGACGGTCGTTCCAATCCGTGCCGGGGATGGCCAGCCCGCGGTCCGACCAGGGCCGACGGAAGCGCTTTGGGACGTGGCGCTCGTCGTAGTTGCCCCACGTGAGTAGCGAGAGGCCCTTCACCTGAAGATATCGGACGAGGAAGAGCTCGATGGGTCGCCGGGTCCAATCGAAGACCCCGGCAGCGTCGGTCTTGTCGCTCACGATGGCGCCGCCCGCGCCGTCGAGCCGGTCGAAGCCGACCGACAGCCCGGTCACACCAGCATCGCTCTCGAGGACGAGCGCGACATTCACGACTTCTCCACGCGCGCCATCGAGTGAGATGGTGGTGCCATCGAAGATGCGGCTCTTCGGCGTCGCCGTGAGCGCGCGTCGTTCCCCACGCGCGATCTTGTCGCCGCCTTCGGTGGCCCACACTCGGTCGAGCGCCGCAAAAGCCGGTTGGGCGACGACGACCAGCGAGGCAAGGCAAAGGGCGAGTCGACCTGAGATGCACGGCATCAGGGCATGATGGCGGCCCTCGCGCCGTCGCGCAAAGCGTAAGTGCACATTGGCAAGGGCGTCGTAGTGCGACTACGATGGGCCATCGACAGAGGCCACAATGCCCGCTGCCATAGAGGAGTTTCCATGAAGTCTGCGGCGCGCTTTGTCTTGATCACAGGGCTCGGCCTCTCTTCATCGAGGTGCAGCTCGGAGGCCGATGCGGTGGTCGAGGTCGCCACAAACGACGTCCCCGTGAGCGATCGGTGTGGCGCCGACGTGGCCGGCAGCGACGGTGCCGCAGATAGTGTCACGGCGTCGGACACGACCGACGAGACACCCGCCCCGCCGACGGAGGCCAAAGAGTGGGTGGCCTTCGACCTGCACCTCCCGCTCCCTGACGACTGGCAGGCGACCGCGTCAGCCCTGTTCGGTACGGCGGCGGAGTCGGGTGCGTTTCTCGACGACACCGAGTTCACGGACGGCCACTGGATTCGCTCGGAGGCCGACCCCGCCGCGCCGGCTCAGAGTCGCATCACTCTGGGCTTCGACACGGAGAAGGGCGACGAACGGCGTACTCTGGCCGTAGTCCCTGCGTCGTTCGCTATCGGGACGATCTGGATGCAGACCGTCGAAGCCGCCATCGCCAAGATGAAGGCGGACGAGACCGACGAGCCGGGCTCCGGTCGGCGCTTCTACCTTGAGTACAAGGTCGTCTCGACGCAGGGCGGCACATTCCGGTTCGCGGTCGAGGGCAACGGGGGCGTATTCACCTTGCACGTCGGCGCGACCAGCCCGCAGACGAGCGTGTTGCCCGACCGCATCGGCCACGCCGTGGCGTCCGCCGCTGCGATGGACACGATCTCCGGAACGGTCTGGTTCGAGCTCGGCAAGGATGAGTTCGATTTCTTCGTGAATCGGGCCTACGGCGCCGGCGCGGTAAGCAAGCAGAACTTCAAGGATTTCCAGCTTATCCCGCACAACTGGCTGCGCCTCACGGTCGAGCCTCACTTGGACGAGAAGTTCGTCGACGTCGGCTTCGAAGTCGTGACGCTCACCGGGAAGCGGATCGCTGTCGCGAAAGCGCCCGCCTCGATCCTGGCTGGGGCGGCCTTTCAGGCGCTGGTCGATCGCAACATGGCGAACATGATCGCCCAGGAGAAGGCCGCGCCGGGCTCCTCCATCACGTGGGACGCCCCCTTCTACTACGACGATCCCGATGGCGGCGGCGTCGTGCGGGTCGTCGCCCATGGCGAGAAGGGGGTGTTCACCATCGCTTACGCCGTCGACACGCCCATGCATCCGCTCGTCGACGTCCCCTTCGTCGCTTGGCCGGACGTCGTCTTTCCGCCGAAAGACCCGGAGGCCGACGCGGCTTGCTCCGAGCTCGGCGATCCTGCCATCACGCTCGCCGCTCAGGGCACGCTCGACATCACCTTCGAGGCGTCGTCGGTCGTTCGCGAGTCGGAGCAGCTGAAGGGACCCCTCGTCGGGACCATCTACTGCAGCGTCTTCCGAGCGGCCGACGTGACCCTGATCGGCCCGAACCCCGGCGCGGAAGAGCTCGACAGCTTCGAGTTGCCCGCGGCGGACCTCGACGCGACGCCGCGCCCCACCCACACGACCAAGCTGCTCCTCGCGGGTGACTACCAGACACTATGTTATCAAGATCTGGACGACAACCAGACCGACTCCAAAGGTGACCCTGTCACCCTGCCCATCGGAGGGCAGCAAGTCGCCTGCAACAAGAACCCCGTCATCGTCGAGTTCGGCCTCCTGAAGCCGTGATCGTCGCCCATCGGGGTGTCGCGGGCGCCGTCGCGGTGCTGCTATCCGCGGCCTGTTCGGGCGGGAGCATCGTGGACGATGCGACCACCCACCCCGTCGGCACGACCGACGTCCGAAGCAGCAGTATCCTCCTGATCGGGGAGGAGATCGTGGTCGTCGATCCCGACGTGGATAGCATCAGCGTCCTCGACCGGACGGCGCTTCAGCCGATCGCCCGCATCGAGGTCGGAGACGAACCCCGGCAACTCCTGAGCCTCCCGGGCGGTCAGCTCGTCGTCTCGACGCACCGTGGCGGGGAGCTCGTCTTCGTCGACCTGACGTCGCGCCTCGTGACGAGTCGCGTCACGATCTGTGCCGGCCCCTTCGGAATGGCCCTAAGAGCGAGTGGGCCGGTCGTCGTGGCCTGTGAGTACGACCATCGTGTCGTCGAATGGACACCAGCCGGCGTCCGGGAGATTGGGCGCGTCCCTCGAGTGCGCGCGGTAGCAACCTCCGGGGACCTCATCTACGCCGCGTCGTTCGTCGGGACGGGCGCGCGCGTGTTTCGTTTCGACGACGACGATACGACGATGTCGACGTCGCCCGTCCCGAGCGTCGAGTCCGGTGGCCGCGGGACGGCCCCCCCGAGCGCGACCCAACTGACCGCGATACTCCCGACCGACGACGGCGGGCTCTGGGTCGCCATGCAGCTCGTCGACAACGGCCCGAGCGACGGCCCTGCCGGATACGGCGACATCGTCGATGGCAACCCCAGGGTCAGGCCGCTCATTCAACGTCTCGACTCGGATCTTCAGCCCGTCGGCATCGGCGCCTACGCCCGCTTCGACGGTTCGGAGCGCGCGTTCAATGCCCCGTCGGCATTGGAGTTTGGCCCCGACAACACGCTCGTGATCGCGCACCGGTCTTCGGCCGATGTCGCCATCCTGTCGGCCGATGGTCGGTCCGTGACGCACGTCGCGCGGGTGGGGAGTGGGCCCGCCGGCCTGGCGGTCGACCTCGACGCGCGCGTGGTCTATGTCGACAACGCGTTCGACGGCAGCGTTTCGCGCCTCGACCTCTCCGGCGGGGCACCCCTCACGCGCGTACGCAACCTCCCCTACCGGGTCTCGACCGACGCGCTGGCGGGACGACGCACCTTCCACGACTCGCGCGACGTTCACCTGACCCCGCTCGGTGTGGTCGCGTGCAGCACCTGCCACCCCGAAGGCGCTGATGATGGGCTGACGTGGGACCTGCACGCTGGCGACGTGACGCCGCGCAGGCGTCGGTCGATGCACCTCGGGGTCGCGCCGATCGGGCGGGCCGGCCTCCATTGGGACGGTGAATTCGAGGACATGCGGTCGCTCTTGGCATCCACCATCCCGAACCTCATGGGCGGAGATGGGCTCCTCGTCGACGCCGATGACGTCTCAGCGTACGTGACCGAGCTCGTGGCACCTCCGCCGCCCCGCGCGCCCCTCGAACGCGCCGAGGCGGGCCGAAAGGTGTTCGAGCGCGCGGGGTGCGCCACGTGTCATAGCGGCGTTCGCCTCACCGACGACCGCTTCCACGCCGTACTCTCGCCGATGACGACCGCGCCCGGCGACACGTTGTCTGCCGCTCGCACGCCGTCACTCTTGGGCATCGCCCATCGTGCGCCGTACTTTCACGACGGTCGAAGCCCGGATCTCGACGACCTCCATCGACGCACCGATGCCACGGTTCACGGCGCGGACGGGGTAGCGCTGCTCACGGACGACGACGTCGCAGACCTCGTCATTTATCTCGAGAGCCTCTGAGCCGGTTTCGTCGCGGGGCAAGTGCGCGTAGGCTCGGAGCATGATGACGACACCCTTCTCTCGGGCTGCGCTCCTCGCCGCCGTCGCGCTTGGTTGCGACGCGACCTCCGACGTGACGACGGCTGCGGTCGACGTGCACGCGGAAGAGACGGCGGTCGTGACCGACGAGGTCGACCCGGATTCGATGGACGAAGGCGACGTCGCCACCATAGGCGACGTCGCCACCACCTTCGTGGTCCCCCGCCCCGTCGGCTACACGGCGACGTTCCGGCAGACGCTGGCCAACAAAGCCCCGGCGTCTCACGACGAGGGAGAGCGCATCTTCTTCGAGGAGACCTGGGGCGCCGAAGCGAGCTCGAACTTCCCACCTGCGGACTTCCTCATCGGACTCTGGAAAGGCGACCCGGCGCGGTGGGGCGTGCAGTTCTCGCGCTACGGCTTCCTCACCGACCCGAACGACGACCTGCCCATCGGGCTGAAACGCGGCAGTGTCGACCCCAGTCGCGCCAAGGACACCTGCTCGGCCTGCCACACGACGCGTCTGCCAGACGGTCGCCTGTGGGCAGGAATGCCCGCGACGCAGCTCGATCTCGACCGCTTTACCGTGGATGTAGACGACGCCTGGGTGGCAGCCGGCAATCCGTCGAACCTGACGGAACCGGGCCAGCGGGAGCGCTTACTGTCGTCGCAGCCAGGGTCGCTGAATGTGGACGGCGATGGCAAGACCATCAATGTGTTCAATGACTTCCCGCTCTATTCTGGCCTCCACCGCATGAGCCACATGAACATCCTCGGGACCGGCCTCGACCTGCGGACCGAAGTCTGGCTGAGCGTGTTCGGGTTCGTCTCGCCCCTGCCCTTCCCGGAGGCTCATGCAACGCTGCTCGTCGACTACTTCGGGACACTCGACGAGCCGGAGGCGCCAGTACCCGTCGATGGCGCCAGCGTGGAGCGCGGGCGCGTCGCCTTCGAGAAAGCGAGCTGCAGCTCGTGCCACCACGATGACATCGCCGAGAACGACGTGGTTACGTGGCGAGAGGGTGACGAGCTCCTGCCAGGGCAGGATCCCGACTTCGACAATGGCACCATCGCGACGAGTGGGCTCTTCCTGAAGTCGGCGACGGGGCAGCTCGACACCGGTGGCGGCCTCGGCCCCGGGCTCGACAAGCTGCTCGAGTTCATCGTGCTGAATGGGCTCAAGGTCGAAAACACGGAAGGCTACGTCGCCTCGAACCTACACGCCCTTTGGGCCAGCGCGCCCTACCTGCACAACGGCTCGGTGCCGACGCTCGAAGCCCTCCTGACGCCGCCGGCGGAGCGACCGAAGACCTTCACGAGGTCCGTCCCGATGCCCGATGGCGATTCGCCGGCCGCGCGAGAGGTCATCGTCGACACGAGCGCGCCGGGCCTCGACAACGGGGGCCACGCCTTCGGAACGACATTGAGCGCCGACGAGAAGGTGGATCTGATCGCTTACCTTCGGAGCCTCTAGGAGGGTGCTGATTTTCGGACCGAGCAGGCCGAAGCGATTCCCCACGGGGGCAAGGAAGATGTCGAGAAACGCCCGGAGCGTACCCAAAGGTACGTGAGGACGTATCGCAGACATCTGACGCCGCACCCGTGGGGAAGCGCGAAGGCATGCGACGGGAGAAAATCAGCACCCTCCTAGGCGCTAGGTCGGAAATGGGTGGGAGAGTCGACCGCGCCGCGGCGCGAGGCATCTCGAATCACGTGTTTTCGACCGAATCCTAGCCGTCGTCGCGGGCGCGGGCCTCGCGGTCTCGATCGGAGTCGGGCTGCAGTGCGCGCGGCCCTGCCGGCGGGGCGGACGCTTCGATGCGCGGAAGGAGGTGGGCCGGAGGCGCGTCCATGGTCACGACTTCGCCGTCGGGCTTCCCTTCGACATCGCGGTATTGCTCTTTGATGGCGCGCACTTCGTCTTGGTGTTTGAAGAGCATCTCGACCACGTCAGGGTCGAAGTGTTTTCCCGAGCTGGCGCGAATGATGGCGTCAGCACGCTCTTCGCTGTAGGCGTCTTTGTAACAACGCTTGTTGGTGAGCGCGTCGTAGACGTCGGCGAGTGCGACGATGCGTGCTTCGATGGGGATCTGATCCCCCTTCAGACCATATGGGTAGCCCGTACCATCGAACTTCTCGTGGTGGCAGAGTGCGATGTTCTGCGCGATGCGATCGGTACCCGCGACGCGAAGCAGCTCATAGCCGTAGAGCGTGTGCCGCTTCATCTCCTCCCACTCGTCCGGCGTGAGTGAGCCGGGCTTCTTGAGGATGGAGTCCGGGATGCCTACTTTGCCGACGTCGTGAAGCGACGCGAAACGCCCGATCTTCACGACGACGTCGGCGTCGAGCCCGAGGGCGCGCGCGAAGAGCTCCGAGAAGTGGCATACCCGCTTGATGTGGTTGCCGGTGTCCTCATCGTTCATCGTATTGGCACGCTCGAGCGCCGCCGTGAGGCCGATGGTGAGCTCCTCGAGTTCGATCGTTCGCTGCCGGACACGCTCTTCGAGGAGGAGGTTCGAGTCGGCGAGCAGGCGATTCTGGCGTTCAAGCTGATCGCTCTGCGCTTTGATGCGCAGGAGCGACTTCACCCGAGCGCGGAGCTCCAGGGGGTGAAAGGGCTTGTGAAGGAAGTCGTCGGCGCCCGCTTCGAGGCCGCGTACTTTGTCTTTGATCTCGTGGAGTCCGGTCACGAGAACGACGGGGATTTTGGCGAACTCGGGGCGGCTCTTCAGCGCCTCACACACCTGGTAACCATTCAGGCGCGGCATCATGACGTCGCTGAGTACGAGGTCGGGGATGAGGCCCCCCTCGACGGCGTCGAGGAACTCCCGACCATCTCGGAAGGTCCGGACGTCGTAGTCGGAGGGCTTCAAGGAGCGGCTGAAGAGGAGGAGGTTGTTCTCCTCGTCATCGACGAGGCAGAGGATGGGGCCAGCGCTCTGAACGTGGTTGTTCCCAATGTTCGACATGAACGAGATTCCCGACGGCGACTCGATCGAAGGCGTCATCATCAGCTCCTTGGCCAACCGGTTCGCACAGCACGCCTCCCCGAAGCCTGCCCCACCATAACCTGAGGACGCAGAATTCGCCCAAACACGCCGGAACTCGCGAGGAGTCCGCTGCTTTTAGGACCGAGCAGGCCGAAGCAATTCCCTGCGAGAGCAAGGAAAATGTCGAGCAATACCCCTCGCGCACCGAAAGGTACGCGTGGACGTATCGCAGACATCTGACGCCGCTCTCGCAGGGAAGCGCGAAGGCATGCCACGGGAGAAGAACAGCGGTCTCCTAGCGTCATGCTTCGTGACGCTCCAGCTCGATCACGAACGAGGCACCGCCTCCGGGAGCGGGCTCGAAGCGCACGTCGCCGCCGTGATCCATCACAGTGCGATGGACCAGCGCGAGTCCCATGCCGGTGCCAGAGCCGACTTCCCGGGTCGTGAAGAAGGGATCGAAGATACGCGAACGAATCGCCGGCTCGACCCCGAGGCCGTTGTCCGTAAGGCGAACTGCGACGCGGCCGCTGTCGGTCTGCTCGACTCGGACGACGATTCGCCCCTGCCTCGTCGCCGAGAGGACGGCGTGACGTGCGTTGTCGAAGAGTGCGAGGAAGGCCTGCTGAAGACGGAAAGGGTCACAGAGCACCAGGATCGGCCCCGACTCGTACTCACGGACGACGTCGATCCCGGGTCCGGACTGCGCCGTCTCAAAGATGCGAGCGCAGGACTCGACCAGCTCAAGGAGCTCAGCGGGCTCCAGATCCATGCCGCCGCCGCGTCCATACGAGAGGAGCTGCCTGACCACGCTCACGGCGCGGCTCGCGGCCTCCACCATGACACGTGCGTCCGCTCTCACGCGCTCCGGGCAGGTCTCGTCGAGGGCAAGGAGCTCGGCCAGGCCCAGGACGACCCCGAGAGGATTGTTGAGCTCGTGCGCCACGCCCGCCGACAACATGCCGGTCGCCGCAAGGGTCTCGGTCTTGACCAGATGCTCGTAACGCTCCTCGCGGAGGCGCTTGAGCTCAAGGGCGTCGCGACTGACTCGCAGGTGTAGACCAAGCAGGCCAGAGAGCGACTGAATGCAGCGCGCGTCTTCGTCCGATGGCGCCTTGTCCAAGAACAGAAAGCCGGAGAGACGGTTGTCCGTCGAGAGCGCGACACAGGCGTGGCCGGCGAGCTCCGGGATCTCACCGTCTTCGCTCGGGATCGTAGTCCAGGTTCCGGGAGGCGCGTGACGTACCACCTCAAGTGACCGTGGTACGGCCGTGAACGAGGCGGGGAGGCGCATCCAGGTGTCACCTTCGTGGAGCCCGAGCACGAGCTCGAGCCCGGCGCCCGCCGAACGGTAGATGGCCACCTCGCGACCGACGGACGTGCCCGAAAGTCGAAGGACGCGCACGGCGGTCTTCACATCGACGGCCGTCGCGATGTCACTCACGAGCTGGACTAACGTGTCACTGCGCATCGGTCACGCCTCCCCGCTTCCGAACTGAAGAACCTTCCAGCCCCGAGATCGAGCGTGCCAACCGAGACGAAGATCGGGGTTGGCGGCACGCGGATGCCCGACGACTTCGAGCATCGGTAGATCGGAGTAGGAATCAGTGTAGAAATAAGAGCTCTGGATCGAGACGCCGTTCCGCTCCGACCAGGCCCGTGCGATGCGGGTCTTCCCGCTGCCGTAGCAGACCTCGCCTTTGACTGCGCCCGTGAACAGGCCGTCTCGGGTCTGAAGCTCCGTGCAGAGGACGTGTTCGATGCCGACCGTTCTGGCGAGCGGTCGAGCGAGGTATGGAGTCTGAGCGGTCAGGAGGACGACCACGTCGCCGCGGCGGCGGTGGTCGTCGATAGCGAGGCGTGCAGCGGGAGACACGAGGTGGACGATCTTGGCATCGAAGAGCGTTTGACACCGCTCCGCGAGGGCGGCCTCCGACGTGCCGGCAAGCCCGCGGAACACGCGCTCCATCACGGACGTCATGTCGATGAGCGCGAGCTTGTAGCCGAAGAGCACGCCCCAAAGCTCAATCAGGTCACGTTTCCGGAGCTCTCCTCGACGACGCATGTCCTCGATGTAGATCGCAGCGGTGTTGGCGGCGACGACGGTCTGGTCCATGTCGAAGAACGCGGCGACACGCGTACTCGTGCCGGCGTCCTCATGCCTCACCGCGGAATCTCGCGCGGGCGACGTCGTTCGTTCAGCTCGACCCAAACCACTCCTCGATGAGGACCTGGGTCATCGATGACCCTCCTCGGTTGTAACTCAACTGCGATCCGAATGGTCCGCTAATCGTCGCCCCGTGGCAACGTCGGCCGCTTCGGCACCACCAGCCCACTTCTCGCGCGTCGCCCTCGGACGCCATCCGCCTGCCCACCCGGCCGTAAGAGTGAGAATCGGGACCTTTCTCTCAATGTTGAACCGTTGTTCGGATTCTGTTTCACTCAACGCGTCTCGGAGCCTTCCGGGGCACCTGTGGAGGCCCTCATGAGTACGCTCCCGGCCCGGTCCCTTCGACTCCTGCGGTCATCCGGCCTCCTCCTCGCCCTCGCGCTCCTTGCCTGCGAAAAGCGCGAGTCGCTGCCGCTGATCGTGTCCAACGGCCTCGAGGCGCAGGAAGCATCGCGGGAGATCCTGTTCGCTGGACACGATCTGAAGGCCGCCGCGGGCTGTGACGGCGCCTGCGAGTGGGCTGAATCGGCGGTGCTGCCGGCGCCCGATGGCGCGACGCGCATTGGCATGCTCGTCGACGCCGCCGATCCGGACGCCCTGAAGCGCGTCTCAGGCGAGATTCAGGTGCGCGGCTTCGCTCAAGGGGGGACGCCGCTTTCATGGACGCCTGCGGACGTGACTTGGAGCGAAGACCGGTACCTCGTCGCGCGCGCCGATCCCGGCTATCCGATCTACGCCGCTCAGCTACGCGTGAAGGCCGCCAGCCTGGACGCCATCGCCCACATTGCCTTCGTGGCCGTGAACCCCGAGACGGGCGGAACCGAAGCGCCCGCGCTCGCCGGTGCGACTGGCGCACTCGGGCTCGCGGAGAGCGCACTCACGGTGAGCGACCTGGTCGTCCCTCGCGCTACGTGGAAGGCGCGGCCGACGAAGTGCACAGGCAAAGATGGCGTCAAGTCACGCATGGCCATCCACCACACCTTCACGCCCCCAGCGTCCGGCGGCAGCGTAGAGGCGCGCATCCGCTCGATTCAGGCCTACCACATGGACACGCGCGGTTGGTGCGACGTCGGCTACCACTTCCTGGTCGCGGACGACGGTCGCATCTTCGAAGGCCGGCCTATCGCGTACATCGGCGCGCACGTCAGCAACAACAACACCGGCAATATCGGCATCAGCTGGGTCGGCTGCTTTCAGTCCGGCGAGTGTGACGCGCTCGGGACCATGACCCCCTCTGCCGCCGCCTTGACGTCGACTGGCACGCTCATCGGGGCGTTGTCCGACCAATACGGTATCCCAGCCACCACCGCGAAAGTGAAGGGTCACACCGAACATTCGGGCGCCTCAACGAGCTGTCCGGGCGACCGATTGCTCTCCAAGATCCCGCAGATACTCGAGATTGCCAATGGCGCCACCCTCCCGGATCCGGCCGACCCGGGCCCCACCGAACCGGGGCCCACCGATCCGACGCCACCGGTTGGGAGCGGCAAGGGCCGAGTCATCGGCGTCGTCTACGACGCGTCGGTGACCTCCGATCCGGCGGCGCCGGGCAACCGGCGACTCACCGGGGCGCTGCTCAGCAGCTCCAACGGCGCCACCACGACGGCGACAGGCGCCGAAGCGGTCTGGCAGTTCGATCTCCCCGTCGGAGAGTGGACCATCGTCGCCTCCGCGCCCGGCTATGTGGCCACGGGGCGCACGGCGGTGGTGACCGCCGGCGGCGAGACGTGGGCCTCCATTGGGCTCTTGCCGTCAGCGGCCCCGACAGGACCGGCGACCGTGACCGTGAAGAGCAGCGGCGGTGTCGGGATCGGCGGAGCGGTTGTGAAGGTCGGGAGCACGTGGTCCATCGCGAACGCCAACGGGGTCGTCACGGTCGATACGTCTGCCGGACCCGTCTCGGTCAGCGCCTGGGCGCCTGGCTACGAGTCGAAGAGCGTCCAAGCCAAGCCCGGCGGTAAACACGACCTCGTGCTCCCGGCAGAGGCCAACGTCGTGATCGGCGGCACGCTCCAAGGTGTGGTCTGGGACGCCTCGAAGACGGCGAGCGCCGACCAGTCCGGCAACGTGCGGCTCAGTAGCGCCATCCTCGTTTGCAGCTGTGGCAAGGCGAAGCAGGCCCGCGTTGGGGACGCGTATTGGAGTTTCAAGGTCCCGGTGGGCAACCACACGGTCACGGCGGTCCTCGCGGGCTATGTCCCACAAGGGAAGACCCAGTCGGTTGCCGTCGGCGGGGACGAGTGGGCCTCCATAGGGCTTCTGCCCGTCGGCAGCAGCCCTGTGACGCCGACGCCAACCACGCCCAAGACGACGGTCTGTTACTCGGGCCCCACGGGGGCAGGCGACGTGTGCCTGCCGGTCGTCGCGGCGTCGTCCGCGATGGGAGCGGCCTACGCCTATCCGACTGGCCTCGGCGCTCAATACAAGGCACCGACGCACTACCTCGATCTCAGCGTCGTCTCGGCGGCGACGGCGCTCGCAAAGAACTTCGTGCTCTCGGAGTTCCTGCAGGTCGCCAAGGGCAAATGGGGCATCTACAGCCCCAAAACCGTGGTCCACTGGCAGAAGATCCGGACCGCCCTCGGCGTGGCGCTCGAAGTGAACAGCGGCTACCGCAGCCCCGGCTGGAACGACGGTATCGACGGTTCAGCGAGCGCGTCGCGTCACTTGTGGGGCGACGCCGCCGACGTCACCGCCAACGGCAAGGTCACGCTGGCCAAGATCAAGACCGCCTGCCAGAACGAAGGCGCTGACTACGTCGAGGTCTACACCTCCCACGTCCACTGCGACTGGCGCGACGACGCGCTCGAGCCTGCCTTCTTCCAGGCCGCGAACAAGCCCGGGGTGGCCCCGAGCGGGGATCCCGACGAGGCGCCCGCGAGCGCCTGGGCAGAGGCGTCCCGTGAACGCGTGGCGGTCGGTGACGTCGTCCTCCTCGAAGCGCGGTGGACCGGCTTCCACGAAGGCACCCCGTGGGTCTCGTGGTCGGCGCGCGCTCTCGACGGCCAGCCGCTCTCGCACGCCACCGCCGAACCCACGACCGCCTGGGCCTTCGTGCCGCCGCGCGCGGGTTACTACGAGATCGCTTGGAAGATCGGGGGCTTCCTAACGGGCTCCCTGGTCGTAGAAGCGACGACCCGCCGCTGATGTGCCTCTACCGCGCCACGACCTGCATCATGACGATCGGCGCGCGATAGCCGCGCATCCGCACTTCGCCGGCCGGCTCGAGGCGCACGTCGCCAGCGCGAGCACGGGTGGCGCTTTCCAGCCCTGAGGTCTCGAGGCGCTCGGCGCAGTGGGAGTAGACGAAGACGCCGTCGCGGGGTGCTTCCGTGCAGAGTCGCATGGCGACGGGCGCCGTCGCGTGGATGCCGGCATGCACGTAGAGCGGCCGCTTCGACTGCTGGCGAGTGGCCTTGAGTCGCTGACGGACCGCGAGCGCGGCGTCGAGGGCCGCTACGGGCGCGTCGTCACCTGCGAAGGTCGCCACCAAGACGCCGTCGTCGCGGGACTCGAGTACCCCGCCCCGTTCCGCGATGTCGAGCGCCCACGCGTCGAGCAGGGCATCGACCCCATTCCCACGCGCCGGCTCCAGTCTGAGCGCGAGGTAGGCGCCGCTGGCCAGCAGCGCCGCGTCCGGCTCCGGCTCCGAGCGGTGGCGTACCGGTGTCGCCGCAGCGCGCCCGGGACGGGGAACCGGGGTGAGGCGCATGGCGCCGACCGCGGGGTTGAACGCGGAGCCCGGACTTCCGCTCACCACCGCGGCGAGCGCCCTCCTGAAGGCGGTCGCGCTCGCCATCCGATTGCTCGCGTCCTTGGCGAGGGCCCGGTCAAGCAGGTCTTGCAGCCCAGTCAAATCCGGCCCGCCGCGCTCTCGGAGACGCGGGACGGCAGCACGTAAGTGGCTGTTGTAAATGTCGAATGTCTTCTCCGAGCTGAAGGGCACGTCGCCGGTGACCATCTCGAAGAGCAACACGCCCGCGGCGTAGAGGTCGGTGCGGGTGTCGACCGCGGCGCCGACGATCTGCTCGGGCGCCATGTACTCGGGCGTACCCGCGATCTCGATCGTGGACCGGGTCGCGCTCATGTCTTCGGTCTGCCGTGAGATCCCGAAGTCCATGACCGTGACGAAGTCGGTGCGTTCACCGCGGCGCCCGATCTGGATGTTCTCGGGCTTCAGATCGCGGTGCACGATCCCCTGGGCGTGGGCTTCAGCGAGGGCGTCGAGCACCTGGTCGAGGATCGCGGCGGCGCGGGCGATGGGGAGCCGACCTTCGCGGCGGAGGAGCTTCGCGAGCGACTCGCCCGGCAGCAGCTCCATGACCAAGAAGCGGTCACCACGCGCCGATTCGCCGAAGTCGAAGAGCGGGACGATGTGGGGATGGTGGAGCTCGGCGATGGCGCGCGCTTCACGGAGGAAGCGCTTGGCGGCTCGCTCGGGGTCGGAGGCGGCGTCGGAGCGGCGGAGGAGCTTGACCGCGACTTCACGACCGATCGGCCGCTGGAGAGCGCGATAGACGACGCCCATCCCGCCTTTGCCGAGCGGCCCGAGGAGCTGGTAGCGGCCGTCGATCAGCTCGCTCGTCTCAAGTTCCGGTTCGCTGTTCTTGCCGCTTCGCATCGCGGCGTACCATAGAGCCCGACCTCGGTAGGCACCACTTTTTCGACAGCGGGTGATCCGTCCCACTCGGGACCGGATCGCGTGGAGATACCGAGGCTTGGGTGGCAGCGCCCCAGAGGCGGCTGCGCGGCGTCAGGCGCCGGCAGCCCGCTGGCTGTCTTCGTCGTAATGGCAAGCCTTGTACTTCTTGCCCGAGCCGCACCAGCACGGCTCGTTGCGGCCGACCTTGGGGCGGTTGCGAACCACGGGCTCCCGAGGCACGGCCGGTGCGTCGTCGCCTTCCTCGCGAAGCTCTTCCGGGATCGGCTCCGCCTTGGCCTGCACCTTCTGGGGAGGCTTGGCTAGGTTCGGCTGCGCCGGGCGCGCTTGGGGCGGGCGGGCGGGCGCCTTCTGGACGGGCTTCTCGGCCGGTGCGTCCGCGCCGTGGCTCTCGACGATTCGCGTTGGGCGCTTGGCCTGCTGCTGCCGGAGGCGCTCGATCTCCGCTCGCCCTTGAAGCTCGAGGCGGAAGAGCGTGCGAATGGTGTTGGTCGAGATCGAGACGAGCAGCGCCTGGAACATCTCGAAGCCTTCCATCTTGTAGATGAGCTTCGGGTCCTTCTGGGCGTAGGCGTTCAGGTGGACGCCCGTACGGAGGTGGTCCATCGCGACGAGGTGCTGCTTCCAGAGCCGGTCGATGGTCTCGAGGTAGAACTTGCGCTCGGTGAAGCGCCATTCGCCCTCGGCCCACTTCTTGACCTCATCCGTGATCTCCGCGACCGGCACCGACTCGGGTGGCGGCGCCCCTTCGGCGGACAAGATGCGCTCGCGAACCAGGTCCTGCTGGTGCTTCCAGTCGTTCAGGATGGTCTGGATGATGCGCTGTTCTTTCGCCTGGTAGAAGGTGATGGCGGCGGTCTCCAGCGCCTTCACGATGCCGTCGAAGTCGTGGATCTCGCGGTCGATCTCGACCGGGAAATTGAACGTCTCCCGGAGGTCCTTCTCCATCGCGGCGCGGTCCCAGTCCGCCGACGCGATGGTGTCCGGGCAATGGGGATCGACCACCGCGTGGACGACGTCGCCGATGGCCTCGATGACGAGCGCGGGCGTCTTGGTGCCTTCGAGCACGTTTCGGCGCAGGTCGTAGATGGTACGACGCTGCATGTTCATGACGTCGTCGTATTCGAGGAGGTTCTTGCGCTGGTCGAAGTTATGGCCCTCGACGCGGCTCTGCGCGTTCTGGACGGCCTTCGAGACCATAGGCGCCTCGATGGGCTCGTCGTCCGGGACCTTCAGCCACTCCATCATCTTCTTGATGCGGTCGCCGCCGAAGATGCGGAGCAGGTCGTCGTCGAGCGAGAGATAGAAGCGGCTGTTGCCCGGGTCGCCCTGTCGGCCCGCGCGACCGCGGAGCTGATTGTCGATGCGGCGAGACTCGTGTCGTTCGGTGCCGACGATGCAAAGGCCGCCGAGCGCGATGACTTTCTCTTTCTCCGCAGCGACTTGGACCTTGAACTCGGCCATCTTCTCTTCGAAGCGCTGCTCGCGAACGTCGTCCGGCTCGCCCGAGACCACGTCCTTGGCCATCAGCTCCGGGTTGCCGCCCAGCATGATGTCCGTCCCGCGGCCGGCCATGTTGGTCGCGACCGTCACGGCCCCAAGGCGGCCGGCCTGCGCGACGATGAGCGCTTCCCGGTCGTGCTGCTTGGCGTTCAGGACGTTGTGCGTGATGCCTTCGCGGGTCAGCACCTTGGAGATGAGCTCGGACTTGTCGACGTTCGTGGTGCCGACGAGGACCGGCTGGCCCTTCTCGTGCGCCTCGCGGATGGCGCCGATCATCGCGCCGATCTTCTCTTTCTCGTTCTTGTAGATGAGGTCGTCGTTGTCCTTGCGCTGCACAGGACGGTTCGTGGGGATGACGACCACGTCGAGATCGTAGATCTTGGCGAACTCTTCGGCCTCGGTCTCGGCGGTACCGGTCATTCCCGAGAGCTTCTTGTACATGCGGAAGAAGTTCTGGAAGGTGATGGTCGCGAGGGTGTGGTTCTCCTCTTTGACGCGCACGCCCTCCTTGGCCTCGACGGCCTGGTGGAGACCGTCCGACCAGCGCCGGCCCTGCATCTTGCGGCCGGTGAACTCGTCGACGATGACGACCTCGCCCTCTTCGACGACGTAGTGCTGCTCCTTCTTGTAGACGTAGTGCGCCCGCAGCGCCTGGTTCACGTGGTGGAGGAGGAGGATGTTCTCGGCGTCGTAGAGGTTGGCGACCTTGAGGCGGTGCTCGATCTTGTCGACGCCCGTCTCGGTGAGCGAGACGGAGTGCGCCTTCTCGTCGACCTGGAAGTCTTCGTCGACTCGCAGGAACGGGATGATGGCATTGACCTTGTGGTAGTACTCCGACGACTCCTCGGCATCACCCGAGATGATGAGCGGCGTACGCGCCTCGTCGATGAGGACCGAGTCGACTTCGTCGACGATGGCGAAGTTCAGGATCTTCTGCCGCTGCTTGTCGTCCTTGAGGTCGTCCGGAGGCGGGAAGTAACGGTGTACGTAGTTCTCGTACCGGAACTTCATGTTGTCGCGGAGATAGTCGAAGCCGAACTCGTTGTTGGTGCCGTACGTGATGTCGGCGGCGTAGTTGGACTTGCGCTCTTCGTCGCGAAGGTTCGGCACGATGACGCCGACGTTCAGCCCGAGGAAGTTGTAGATGCGGCTCATCCATTCGGCGTCGCGGCGAGCGAGGTAGTCGTTCACCGTCACGAGGTGGGCGCCACGCCCGGGCAGCGCGTTCAGGTAGAGCGGCAGCGTGGCGACGAGGGTCTTACCTTCGCCGGTCTTCATCTCAGCGATGGACCCGTTGTTCAGGACCATGCCGCCGATGAGCTGCGTGTCGTAGTGGCGCATGCCGAGCTGGCGTCGACCGGCCTCTCGTACGACGGCGAAGGCCTCGTGGAGGAGGTTGTCGAGGGGCTCTCCCTTCTCGAGGCGCTCGCGGAACTCGACGGTCTTGCGGGCGAGCGCCGCGTCGTCGAGCTTCTGGAGCGCAGCCTCGAACGAGCCGATCGCCTGCACCCGCGGGTGCAGCTTCTTCACTTCGCGTTCGTTCTTGGAAGGGATGAGCTTCTTGAGCCAGCCGAACATGGTTCCTCCGCGTCGCGCCTCCGGACGGCGCATTGGGCGGGCGTTCTCGGCGTGAAGCCGCGGCAATATAGGGCCGAGGTCCCTGACCATCAACCCCGTATTCATCACATTGCCTGAGTGTCGAATTGGGCCGAGGTCCGAGCACGCACGGGTCGGCAGTGACCCATGAAGCTCTGAGCGACCCGGGCACCATCAACGCATGGCACTGTAATCATGGAGAAATACTCGCAAGCCAGGTTGGCACACGGGTCGCACAGCCGTGACGCATGATCTCCTTCAAGTCCATCCTGATGCTCGGCTCGGCCTGGGCGGTCATCGACGCCAACCCCACACTGAAGCGGAAGGCCACTGATTGCCTCGCTGCGATGGACCGAGAGTTCGGGCAGGTCTTCCGCGCCTTCGACCGCGATAGGCCGGGCGCCGGAGCCGAGGCGGACGTGGACGAGGGCCGCTCGCCACCAGCGCTCAGGGGCCAGGGCCCGCTTCGTCCGTCCGAAGCCGCCTACTTCGACGGCATCGAGAGCCCCACCCGCGAGCGCGCGGCGTGGGCGGTAGCGCGCTCACGGCAGGTGCTCGAACGGGAGTTGGGCGACCGCTAAATTGGGTCACTCCAGCTCGGACAGGATGCGCTTCGCGGCGTCGACGCCGGACTGATAGGCGCCGTGAACGGTGGCGGGGTGCGCAGGGCTCGTGTGTTCGCCCGCGAAGTGGAGCCGGTCTTCGTGGGCTTCGCCGAAGGCCTCGATCGTCGCGCGCGAGCTGCCGACGCCAAAGCTCGAGTAGGAGCCGAGGGCCCACGGATCGGTCGCCCAGTTGGTCCTGAGGTACGCGGCTGGCCGATCCGGCACCGCCTTGTCGCCGAACATGGCGCGATAGGCGGCTGTTGCTTCGGCCAGGACGGTCGGGTCGTCTTTTCGGGCGAGCTCGGCGGCGTACGCACCGGCGTTGAAGGACAAGAGGAGCGGCTTGCCGAACACCTTGAGCACGTTCACGTGCTCGGACCAGCGTCCGGGCGGATCCCCCACCCAGTCGATGACGGCGGTCTCCTCGTCGTTCCAGAAGGGTTCGTCGTAGCGGACGTAGAGCTTGTCGAGCGCGCCGACCGACAGGAGCTTGATGGCGCGTGCATGGTCGCCGGCGAGCGGCGGGTCGAAGGTGACCTTGCCGGCCTTCAAGACGCCGATTGGGATCGTGCAGAGGACGTGCTCCGCGCGCTCGACGCCCGAGGCGGCGTGCACCATCACCTCGTCGTCCTTCACTTCAATTCGCTTCACGGGCGTGTTCAGGCGGATGTCCGGGACGTCGCGCGCGATCACGTCGACGATCTGGTCGTAGCCGCCCGGGAAGAGCCGATCGACCCCCTCGGGCGCGTCCGCGGAGTCGAAGTGAAACAGCGAGAGCTTCTCCGCCGAGTTGGCGAACTCGTGTTCGATCGTGTGGTTGACCGCGTTCAGTAGCTCTCTCTCCACCCGGGCCGACGGCTCGAGCTCCTCCAGTATCTGCTCGATGGCCCGAGCGAGCGGGATGTCGGGCAGCCGAGCCTCCCGACGCGACTCCGCCAGCGCCTCGATGCGCCCCGTGAGCCGCTCCATTCCCGCTTCGTAGCCGGCGGCGTCCGAGTCCGAATACAAGCGACGTCCGGCGCCGTAGAGCGCGACATCTTCGTAATCGAAAGGGACCGTGGCGATGCCGTGCTTCTGGGCCAGCTCGTAGATGGGGCTCCCCTCCCCGTCTGGCCCTTGGTCGCCATGGATCCACGAGGCGCCGAGGTCGAGCGGGATGCCGCCGATCGCGCGGCTCGTCCAGATTCGGCCGCCGCGACGGTCGCGTGCTTCGAGGACACGGGTGGCGACGCCTGCCTTCTCAAGGGAAGCGGCGGCGGCGAGACCGGCGATCCCAGCCCCGACCACGATGACGCGGGGCGACCCAGAACGTTCCGTCGCGGCGGCACAACGGGACGCCAACGTCGGTGCGACACCGGCGGCGGCCAGGAGGGTCAGAAAGCGGCGGCGGGACGGGAGCGTCGACATGCGGGGCAGACCTCTCGAGCGAAGAATACCCGGAACGCGTCGCTGGTACTCCCGATTCCAGTCCGTCAGCGCGTGACTTGCCGCGTCGCCGCCGTCAAGAGGCCGTAGAGAACGAAGTAGACCCCACCGAGCAGGAGCGCCGCACCGATGCCGACGCGTGCGCTGCCGAGCACGATGGAGAGGCCGACGCCGAGGAGCGCGATCGGGGCGAGGATGAGCCCGAGGGGCCGGTCCTTGAAGCTACGGAAGGGAACGCGACTCACCATGAGGGCGGCGAGAACCAACGCAGTGAGGGTCAGGACCAGGGGCGACGGTTGAAAGCCCGAGACGGCGGCGCCGACGAGGATCGCCGCCGGGATCGTCACCGGGAGCCCTTTGAATGACGGCTTGCGCGTCGCGGGGGCCGGGCCCGTTGGAGCCGATGCGGTCGCAGTGAGTGCTTCGGCCGTGAAGCGAGCGAGGCGATAGCCGGCGGCGCCGACGACGGCGGCCCCGGCGACGAGCGAGAGCGCCGACGTCTCGGCGAACGCGATCGCGACGGCCGCCGCAGGGACGAGGCCGAAGGAGACGAGGTCCGCGAGCGAGTCGAGGACCGTCCCGAGTGGCCCCGAGACGCCGAGAGCGCGAGCGACCCGTCCGTCGAGCAGGTCGGCCACGAGGGCGACCGCCAGGAGCGTGAGCACGAGGCCCGGCGAACCGCCGACGACGAGCAGCGCGAACGCGGCCGTACCGCAGAGCAAGTTGGTGAGCGTAAGCAGGTGAGGGAGCGCCCGAATGAGAGCGGGGCGGGGCTCGGGAGCGTTCATGTCGGCGTCGCTCATAGCAGGGGTCTCCTCGTGAGGGTTTCCGGAACGCCAGCGGGCCACAGCATCGCGCGTGCCACTCAGCGGTCCTCACGATCTCGCGCAGTTACGACGCGCTGCGACGCGGCCTTCGCAGCCCGGTGTGAAGCGAAGTGCACGAAAACCTTAGAGTTCCAATCAGTTGGCGCGCGTTCGGGCACCTCGTGTGGTAGCGTCCGCGGCACACGTCGAGGAGTGCCTATGGCTGTAGACGTCTTAACCGAGGTCACCATTGCTGCGCCGCGGCATCGAGTCGCAGCTTTCGCCGCTGACCCATCGCGGGCCCCCGAGTGGTACGACAACATCACGTCGGTCGAGTGGGAGACCGCACCGCCCGTCACCGTTGGATCTCGAATCGCCTTCGTCGCGCACTTCCTGGGACGGCGGCTCGCATACACCTACGAGGTGACGGAGCTCATCGACGGGGAGCGGCTGGCAATGGAGACGGCCCAAGGGCCATTCCCTATGCGGACGACCTATACGTGGGCTGACGCGCCTGACGGCGGCACTCGAATGACGCTCCGCAACGCCGGCCAGCCGACGGGCTTCTCGTCGTGGATGGCGCCGTTCATGTCGATGGCCATGCGTCGCGCAAACCGGAAGGATCTCGCGAAGTTAAAGTCGGTCCTCGAACGCCACGTCGCCGTCACTGCGGGCGGAGATTGACCGAGATCATCGTCACACCCGGCTTGCCGGACGGCATGACCGTCAATGCCAAGAAGGGGACCGCGGGTGACTGCGCTCCGGAGAGGATCAGCCGCGGCCCGTCCGCCTCGTCCTGCTCGATACGCCACACGCCTTTCAGGTTGCCGTAGCGGCTGTCGTACCACTCGATGACCTTCGGTGCCGGGTCGGTCGTCTCCCAGGTCATGATGAAGTTCGACGAGAACACGGACTTGGCCCCCGGATAGGCCGCTGGCGGCGGGAGCGTCGGCACATAAGCCCCCTGCGCGGACGCCAACGCGGCGCCGACGAGCTTCATCGCTTCGGCTTCGAGCGCCTCGAAGCTGCGATCGATCTCGTCGTCGAGGTCGTCCTCCAACGCCGCGCCGGGATCGACACGGGGCATGGCCCCGCCACCCTCCGTGGGCGGCGGCGACTCGAGTCCCGTTCGAAGGACGTCGATGGCGGCAGCGCCGGCTAGACCCTCCGAGCCTTTGGGAGCACCGACGGTCGACTTTGAAGGCGGGCGTGCCGGCGGCGCGCGCTCGCGGCGAACGGAGTCGGCGTCTGACCGGCGAACGCTGGAGCCATCCGACGCCGGCCCGAGGGTGGCAGGTCGGGTCGGTGGGGCCATGTTCTCCCGCGTCATTCCGTAGACGACGACTATCGCGACGATTGTGACGGCCAGGGCGCCGAGCGCGGCCGACACCCACGTGGGCCGGGTTGGGTGCAGGGCAACCGTCGTGGCGCGGCGACGCACCAGCTCGGCAGGTGCGAGGGTTCGAGATCCGGTCGAGTTCAGGCCGATGAGGCTACGCAGATCGCGCTGCAGCTCGGAGGCGGTGGGGTAGCGGTCCGCCGGCGCCTTGTGCAAACAACGGGCGATGATGGCGTCGAGCCCTTCGGAGACGCCGAGCTCCGGGAAGCGGGTGCGGAGGGGCCTTACCTTGTCAGTGACCTGTTTGCGCATGAAGTCGAGGGCGGTGTCGCCTTCGAAGGGGTGGTCGCCCGCGAGCAGCTCGTAGGCGATCATGCCGAGCGCATACACGTCGGTTCGGACGTCGACCGCTTTGCCGGTCGCCTGTTCGGGCGACATGTACTTGGGAGTTCCGAAGACGGCCCCGGCCTGTGTGATGGACGGATCCGCGTTGTTGCCGAGCACCTTGGCGATGCCGAAGTCCAGCACCTTCACGGTGGGGTCGATTCGGTCGCCGGGATGGCTACTGCCGCGCGGCGGGTCGGCGACCATGACGTTCTCGGGCTTGAGATCGCGATGGACCACGCCCGCTCGGTGCGCTTCGGCGAGCGCCGCAGCAATGCGCTCGAGGATTGGGAGCGCGTCCGCCTCGGCCACCGGCCCGACGGCCATGCGGTCGCGCAGCGTGCGCCCACGGACGTACTCCATGGCGAAGTAGGGGATCCCCTCCGGCGTTTGGCCGAAGGTGTAAAGCTGGACGATGTTCGGGTGATTGAGCGCGGCGGATGCCTTGGCCTCCCGCCGGAAACGTTCGATGGCGGTCGGGCTCTTGGTCGCCACCGACTCGAGCAGCAGCTTCACGACGACTTGACGCCCGATCCCAATCTGATCGGCGAGCCACACGGCGCCCATACCGCCTTGCCCGAGGCGCCGAACTAGCTGGAACTGTTCACCGATCACGCGCCCGGCCCAACCTACGCCGGCCGCGGCCGGTGCCGGTGTTTCCAGCGGGCTGTCGTGCTCGGGGTCGCTCAAGTCGTCCTGCTCCACACGGGTTGGCTGGGCAGGGTATGACGAACCGCGACGATGATGGCAAGAGTCGATTTATTAGTTCAGGCGTGCGAGCGTTTTCACGTGCAGTACCCACTCCGCGTTCACCCTTCCATCTCTGACGTCGACGCCGCCGACTGGGATCGCGTCGCCGGAACCGACGATCCGTTCGTGGAGCACGCTTTCCTCCACGCGCTCGAAGCGAGCGGCAGCGCGACCAACGTGACAGGGTGGGCGCCGTGTCACCTCACGGCGTGGCACGGCGAGACGCTGGTCGGAGCCGTGCCGGCGTACCTGAAGTCGCACAGCTACGGCGAATACATCTTCGACTGGGGCTGGGCCAACGCGGCGCGCCGGTCGGGGATCGAGTACTACCCCAAGATCGTGGCCGCGGTGCCCTTCACACCGGCCGGGGTCTCACGGCTCCTGGTGGCGCCGGACGCGGGTGAGGAGGCGGGGGCGATACGCCAAGCGCTCGCGCAGGGGCTGCTGGCGCTCGCGGGGCGGCTCAAGGCCTCGTCGGTGCACGTGCTCTTCTGCTCCGAGGTCGATCGCGCGGCGCTCGTGGACGCCGGATTCGTCGGCCGCAGCACCTTTCAGTTCCACTTCGAGAACCGGCACCCCGAGACCGGGCTCCCTTACCGCGACTTCGCGGACTTCGAAGGCGCCTTTCGCGCCCCCGACCGGCGAAAGTTGCGGCGCGAACGGCGTGAAGCGCAAGCGCTCGGGCTCGAGATGGTGCGACGGACAGGCCCTGAGTTGAGTGACCGAGAGTGGGCGGCGCTTCGCCGCTTCTACGAGGCCACCACGGAGGAGAAAGGCGCCATTGCCTACCTCACCGAGGACTTCTTTCGCCGCCTGCGCACGGACTTCGGCCATCGGGTGCAGGCGACGTTGGCGCTCGACGGGGACGAACCCGTGGCCGGGGCGCTGGCGTTCACGAAGGGGCGCCACCTTTACGGGCGTTACTGGGGCGCTCTCGACCGCCTCGAGATGCTGCACTTCGAGATCTGCTACTACATGTCGATCGAGTGGACCATCGACGGCGAGCTGACGCGTTTCGAAGCCGGGGCGCAAGGAGAACACAAGCTCAAGCGCGGCCTCTTGCCGGCTGAGACTCGGAGCGCACACTTCATCGTGGAGCCCCGCCTGCGTGCCGCGATCGCGCGAGCGGTGGCTCAAGAGAACGAACAGACGGCGCAGCTCATCGCCGAGTACACGGCCGCGGGGCCGTTTCGGCGGAAGGCAATCGCGACGCCAGCGGTTGGGACCGCTGCGTCGGACGAAGACGACTTGTGAGGCCCTGTAATGACCGAGAGGAGATCGAGATGACGAACTGGACTTCGAAGTCGATGGTGGCGCTGCTCCTGAGCGGTGCCGTCATGCTCGCTACGGGTGAAGCGCGGGGCAAACCGCCCTTCGTCATCGAGGAGGGCGCCCTCAAGATGCCTGGCCCCGTTGTTTTTGAGACCGGGTCGGACGCGTTGAAGCCCGAGAGCGACGAGGTGCTGATGCACGCCAAGGATTACCTGGGCGACAAGACCTACATCTCCCTCATGCGAATCGAGGGCCACACCGACAGCACCGGCGCGTCCGAGGTCGGGCAGGCCCTCTCGGAGAGACGCGCGCTCGCCGTCGCCCAGTGGCTGGTCAAGAAGGGGGTCGACTGCAAGCGCCTGCTCCCCGTAGGCTTCGGCGAGACCAAGCCCATCGCGCCCAACGACACGGCCGAGAACCGGGCGCTCAATCGGCGTATGGTCTTCGCCAACGCGGCCTTGCGCGGGAAAGCCATCGGCGGCATGCCAGTCGATGGCGGCGGGCGCGTCGCGGGAGATCCCTGCAAGTAGCGGGTCGCGCGAAGGTATTGACGACGCGCGGCCACAACGTCGATTCTGCCGGCGACGACGTCCCGGCACGCGGAGGCCCCATTGAAGTCCACGTTCACCACGATTCTGGCACTGACCTTCCTGTCGACCACTGCCTCCGCGAAGGACGACGACCGGGCTGAACGCCTCGACGCCGGTGAGACGGTCGTGCGGGCCAAAGGCACGGGGAACAAACGCGAAGTCGAAGTCGCGGCGCTCTTCGCGTCTGCGCCCGACAAGATCTGGGACCTCATCCACGACTGCAATCGCTATGTGAAGACGATGCTACGCATCAAGGAGTCCAAAGAGGTCTCTCGAGAGGGCGGCAAGATCCGGTGCCGCACCGTCGTGGACATGCCGTGGCCGATGAAGCCGCTGACGTCGATCAACGAAGCCAAGCTCACCGTTCAGCCCGGCAAGAAGTGGAAGCGAGAGTGGAAGCTGGTCGAAGGCGACTTCGAGATCAACGAAGGGAGCTGGACCATCACGCCCCACAGCGACGGCAAGCGCATGCTGGTGGTCTACCGCAGCAAAACGCAGCCGAAAGCCGAGATCCCCGAGGAGCTCCGCAACATGGCGCAACGCGTCGAACTCCCGAAGCTGTTCCGCCATCTGAAGTCGCAGCTCGGCGAAGAGTGATTCGCAACACGGCGGTGAGTACGCCTATCTCTCCCCCGTCTTAACTCCGCAATACATCGCTTGTAGTCACCGGTTGCCGCCGGTAGCGTCCGGTCGACTCGGAGAGACTCCGTGACACGGCGCGGCGGGCACATGGATACGTGCGCCCAAACCCACTGATCTACTGATGTATTGGAGCGTTTCCATGTTGAGAACACCTTTCTTTTTGCTGCTCGTCGTCGCCGCCGTCGCATGCGAGTCGGCCGATGACACCTCGGCCGACACGTCGACCCCGGTCGTACAGTGTCCCGAGAACGCCGCCCAGATCCCCGGAACGGTCACGTGCGGCTGTCTCGTCGGCTTCACAGCGAAAGGCGAGGTCTGTGAACCCGACGGCGAGGCGTGCGGGACGGGCGAAGTCGCCAGCGACGCCGGCTGCATCTGTGATGCGGCCGCCGGTTATGTGTTCGACCCGAAGACCAGCGCGTGCGCCAAGAACCCGTGCGAAGTGGGCTACGCGCCCGACACGAACGGCAACTGCTCGGATGTCGACGAGTGTTACCAGCAGCTCGACGACTGCGACGCCAACGCGCGTTGTTTCAATGAACCCGCGTCGTTCCGTTGTGAGTGCAACGCCGGCTTCACGGGTGATGGCAAGTCGTGTTCGGCATCGACCTGCGACCCCGGCTTCGAGATGAACGTCTCGGGCGGCTGCGTCGACGTCGACGAGTGCTCGAAGGGCACGGATGATTGCGCGGACTTCGACGCGGGCGGCCTGTGCAGCAATACGCAGGGCGGCTTCACCTGTACTTGCAAGGCTGGCTTCGAAGGCGACGGGACCGAGTGTGCCTGTCCGAAGGGGACGTCGCTCGGCGCCGCGGGCACGTGTGTGGACGCCGATGAATGCGATCTCGGGCAGGACGACTGCGCTGACGCCGCTTCGGGCGGTCAATGCGTCAACAAGTTCGGCGGCTTCTACTGCGTCTGCAAGCCCGGCTTCCTAGGCGATGGAGCGTCCTGCGCGTGCCCTGCGGGTCGCGAGCTCGGCGCGAGCGGCACCTGCGTGGACATCGACGAGTGCGCCAAGGGTCAGGACGACTGCGCTGATGCCGCCGCGGGTGGGGCCTGCATCAACAAGACGGGCGGCTTCGCGTGCGGCTGTGCGGCCGGCTATGTCGGTGACGGGAAGACGTGCGTCGAGACGACGTGTGAGCCGGGTTACGCCGAGAACGCGGGTGGCACCTGCGTCGAGTTCGACAACTGTGTCACGGGACAGAACGATTGTGCTCTCGCGGCTGACGGTGGCGTCTGCACCAAGACGGGCCCTGGCACCCACGTGTGCAAGTGCAAACCCGGCTTCGTCGGCGACGGGAAGACCTGTGCCTGTCCGACTGGTACAGCGCTGAACGCGTCCGGCACGTGTGACGACATCGACGAGTGTACAAACGGCCAGAACGACTGCGCTTCCGCATCGATCGGCGGCAAATGCACCAACAAAGTCGGTGGTTTCATCTGCTCGTGTTCGAACGGCTTCGAAGGTGACGGCAAGGCGTGCGCGCCCACGACCTGCAACCCCGGCTACATCACGAACGCGTCGGGTGACTGCGTCGACCTGAACGAGTGCACGACGGGTCAGAACGACTGCGCGCCCTCCACGGCCGGCGGGCAATGCATCAACAAGCCCGGGTCCTTCGAGTGTGCGTGCAAGGCCGGCCTCTCCGGCGATGGCAAGACCTGTGGCTGTGGCCAGGGGTATGAAATCGGGAGCACTGGCTCGTGCGTCGACATGAACGAGTGTACGGCGGGCACGTCGACATGCGTCCCCGATGCGCTCGGTGGGAAGTGCTCGAACAAGCCCGGCAGCTTCACGTGCTCGTGCCTACCCGGCTGGGACGGCGACGGGACCACGTGCACAGACAAGGACGAGTGCACGCTCAATACGGATAACTGTAACCAGATCTGCACGAACACGCCGGGCTCCTTCGAGTGTAGCTGCAACCCCGGCTACCAGAAGGACCTGAACGCCTGCCCGGACATCAACGAGTGCGCGGATCCGGCGGCCGTCGGCTGCTACGGCTTCTGCGAGAACATCGGCGGCGGCTTCAACTGCTGGGGCAAGGGCGGGATCAGCTCGCTCGAGGTGGCCGACGGTCCCTACCCCGACATGCAGTGCGCGGGCAGCATTGGCCCTGACGCCATCTACTATCAGACGCACCAGACGAGCTATGAGGTCGACTGCCGCTGTCCGCAAGGGGCGTCTGAGGCGGGCACGAAGTACTGCTCTGCGCCCTTCGGCGCGGCGCAGGGTGGCTTCCACCTCGGCGATGGCCCAAAGGTCTCCGATCACTTGAGCGGCGCCATCAACGGCTGCGCCACCGACTACACGACCGAAGAGGTCTACTTCGGCGTCACCTGGGGCGATTTCCTCGACAGTACGCGGGGATACATCATGGCGGTCGACGCGGTCACGGGCGACCGCCGCATCGTGTCGGGCTCCTACAACTCCCCCACGGAGGGCGTGATCCACGTCGGCGCCGGCAATCGCTTCGACGAGATCAAGGACATGGCGATGGGGCCGGACGGCTTCCTCTACGTCTTCGAGAGTTCGCTCCCGGGGGGTGATTCGCAGCCGGACGACACGAACCCGGACCTCAAGAGCCGCTCCATCTACAAGGTCGACCTCACGACCGGCGACCGCACTCTCGTGTGGAACCAGCGCACGGACGAACACCCGGAGTTCACGAGCTGCCCGAACGGCAACCCGGTGGCGAGCGGCATCCCGGTGGTCGACATCCAGATCCACGGATTCGAGCTCGACGAACAGGGCAATTTCATCCTCGCGACCAACGACAACACGGCGCCGCAGGCCGGTGAAGGCTTCATCCGGGTCGGCAAAGACGGCAAGAGCTGCACCTGGATCACGCGTTCGGGCACCAAGCCCGGCAACCTGCTCTTCGACGTCACCGAAGGCGCCGGCTCGGGCGTGACCGTGGCCGCCGGCTTCGACAGCGGCTTCGGCTACAAGGACGGCTACATCTACGCGACCGACTTCCTCACGAAGCGGCTCTACAAGGTGAACGTGGCCACGGGTCAGCGCTCCATCCTGTGGTCGGGTCAGGCGCCGCAGGTCGGCACGGGCCCCGGCGTCGGCGTCCACCAGTTCTTCTACTTCCCGCACTTCGGCCTCTGGGTCGCGGGCGGCAACGAGGCCGGCACCGCGTCGACGGCGTCGCTCTTCGACCCCGAGTCCGGCGACACGTGGGACTGGATGTACAAGAAGCCCGACGGCGCCATCGACCCGGGCGGCTCGTCGCAGCTCGGCACGAACAACGCGAGCTGGGGCGGGCCGGTCGGCATCGAGACCAACCAGATTCGCGGCCCCATCCTGGGCACGCAGTTCTCGACGCTGCTCCACCGCCCGTGGTGCATCTCGCCGACCGAGCCGAACCGCCTCCTCGTGGCGACCGATCAGGTCGGCGTCGTGAAGGTCGAGGTCGAGACGGGGAACACGGTGAACTTCTCGCTGTAGGCGGTCGGGCCCTCCGAGGGCGGAGGGACGTGGTAGGCTTCGACGAGGTCACTGACCCGGAGAGCCCGCCATGCCCCGCCACTTCAACGTCGCTGGTCCGAACAACCCCGAATGGCACTACACGCTCCCAGCGCTCGCACGTCTCCCGCAGGTGGAGCAGCTCGTCGCTGAGCGGTCGTGGTTCGTCCTCCACGCCCCCCGCCAGACCGGCAAGACCACGGCGATGCGAGCGTTGGCGCAGGAACTCACGGCGTCCGGGCATTACGCGGCGCTGTGGGCGACCTGCGAGGCGGGGGAGCCCTTTCGCCGGGAGCCGGCGATCGTCGAAAGGCTCGTTTGCGACGCGATAGCCACGAGCGCTTCGCTTCACTTACCAGAGGAGCTTCGGCCGCCACCGGCCCCGTCGAATGCGGCGGTCGGCTCGATGGTGGCGGCCTACCTGCGCGCGTGGTGCGAGACGTCGCCACGTCCGGTGGTCCTCCTGCTCGACGAGATCGACGCCCTGCAGGACGAGGCGCTGATCTCGGTGCTCCGGCAACTCCGGGGCATGTACCCGAACCGTCCCGCCGCGGCGCCCTCGACGATCGCACTCATCGGGCTTCGCGACGTGCGCGACTACAAAGTCGCCTCGGGGGGGAGCCCTCACCTCGGCACAGCGTCACCGTTCAACATCAAAGCCGAGTCGCTGACCCTCGCGAGCTTCAGCGAGGACGATGTCCGGGCTCTGTATGCGCTCCACACCGCGGAGACGGGCCAAGAGCTGGCGCCGGAGGCCCTTGAGCTGATCTTCCAAGTGACGCAGGGGCAGCCGTGGCTCGTGAACGCGCTCGGCTACCAGCTCCAGCGAAAGATGGGGATCGAGGGGCGCGTCGAGGCGGCCCACGTCGAGCGGGCTAAAGAGCTGCTCATCCTGAGCCGCAGCACCCACCTCGACAGCCTAGCCGACAAGCTGAACGAGCCACGCGTGCGGGCCGTGATCGCGCCAATCCTCGCTGGTGACGAAGTACCCATGTCCGTTGCGATGCGAGACATCGAGTATTGCATCGATCTCGGCCTCCTCGCGGCAGACACCCGATCACTCCGGATCGCCAACCCCATCTACCGGGAAGTGCTCCCGCGTGAGCTCACCGCCCCGACGCAGATCCGCATCGTCTTGCCCTCTCGCCGCTGGGCGCTACCAGACGGCCGACTGGATCTGCAGGGGCTGCTCGACGCGTTGGTCGCCTTCTGGCGCCAGAACGGGGAGTGGATGGTCGTCGGTCAGGACTGGCCCGAAGCGGCCCATCAAATCGTGCTGATGGCCTTCTTGCAGCGCGTCGTCAACGGCGGCGGCACCATCGAGCGCGAGTACGGCCTCGGCCGCGGGCGCCTCGACCTCCTCATCCGCTGGGCGCTGACCGTCGACCAGTACGGCGGCGCGCGCACCGAAGAACGTCACGCCATCGAGGTCAAGGTCTGGCGCGACGGACAGAAGGATCCGCTCCCCAAAGGCCTTGAGCAGCTCGACGGGTACTTGGAGCGGCTGGGACTTCGGGCGGGCACCCTGATTCTCTTCGACGCGCGGTCGGGGTCGCCCACGGGCGAGGGGTGGGAGACGCGCGGAGAGTTCGGCGAGGCGATGAGTCCGGGGGGCCGACTAGTGACAGTGCTACGGCTGTAGGAGGCGCTACTACTCGCCCGGATGGTAGAACTGGTCCGTCGTGATTCCGCCCCAGAAGGTCCCAAACATCACCCGGTAGCTGTCCTCCCCATATCGGATGTTGAGCTCGTCGCGGCCCATCGTCACCCCGATGAAGAGCCCCGGGGCGATCGTGTCGAGCGCGAGCGATCCGAGTGCGGCCCACTTGAGGTTCACCTCGCCGACGACATCGACGACGTTGTCCACCGCGGCCAAGTAGGCACGGGCGCTCCCGTCGAGCCGAAGGACGTGACCGCGGCCGCCGCCCCACCTCGGGAGGTGCAGCCAGCGCCACTCGTAAGCGAAGCCGAAGCCGAGCTGGGTCGTCTTCCACCCTCCGAGCGGCTCCATGCTGCCGTCGTCTCCCAGGAAGTACTCGAGCTCTACGTAGGCTTCGGCTTGCGAGGTCGCTTCGAAGAGTGGTGGTCTCGGGAAGGCCTTCTCGCGGTACTTGATGGCGGCCTTGCAAGCGGCTCGAAGGACCTCGGTGCAGGAGCGATCGCAGCACAGCTCGTGCTTGTCCAGCTCGCCCTTGTGGTCCGGATCGGACGGAAGCGGCGTCGCCTCAAAGTCGCCGAGCCACTGAAAGCCGACTCGACCGCGCAGGACGATCCAGGTCGAGAAGTTGCCGTCTTCGAGGTTCGCCCGGCCGAGGGCGTCGCCCACCTGGAACTCGCGGCCAAGGTCACACGGTTCATGATCGTCCTTCACGGGGTCGTAGGTCGTGCCGCTCTCCTGACCGTTCGAATAGTGCTCGACGCGGAGGACCCCGACGAGGCGCCACAGATTCGAGATGGATGAAAGCTGCTTGTCCTCGTTGGGGAAGAAGAGCTTCTGAGAGATGAGGTCGGTGTGGGTCGGCGTCGGCGCTGGACCGGGCACGTCCACGACGCCGCGGCCGAACTGGATGACGCCGACGAAGTCGAAACCTGGCCGATAGCTAGGGGTCCGAACCGGTTGGCTATTGGCGTTCACCATCCGCAAATCGAAGCGAGGGGTGAAGGCCCACGCGCCCGCGTAGGCCGTCTTCCCGAGCTGCACGCTCAGGGTCGAGAGGTTCTCCATGAAGAAGACGTTGGGCGCGAGGCGCGCCTCGAATAGGAGCGGATAGTGGTCGGCGTAGTGGTCGTCGGCGTAGTCGCCGTCAATCGACACCGTCACCGGTGCGAAGTAGGACGTGTCGAGGAGCGGCGCGCTGCCGAAGACCATCTGGCCTGACGCTGAGAAGGGGACGGCGAGGAGCATGATTGCGAGCGACTGAGCTGACATACGACACCTCCCGACGGCGGACTCCGGCAGGTCATGCGATAGTGGAACTTCTCGCACTTACGATGACATAATCTTGTTACTACTGGAAGAGGAGCTGCGCGCGATGTTCGTTCGAATCACGAACGTTCGTTCTGCTACTACGACGCGGCCCCAAGCAGAATCGTCGTGTAGAACTCCGGCAGAGGGTCCCCCTGAGGCGCGAGGAGCTCGTCGATTTGTTGCGGCGAGAGGCGGGACTGCCTCAGACCGTCGAGAATCCTCTTCCGAAGCCGGACCAGAACGGGCCGGTTGAGGCCGAGGCCCTCCAGGGTACTCTTGGCCAGGGCGGGGTCGATGCCGGCGACGCGACAACGCTCCTCGTGGACGATGAGGACGCCTTGGACGGTGATGTCCCAGATGACGGTGTCGGGCGGCAGCGTCCTGGGATCGAGGATGACGCCCGTGGGATCGCGGTCACCCTTGAGCTGGCCGCAGTGCATCGTGTCTGGAATGGGCGGGAGGGAGCGCTCGCCGAGCTTCGGGTT
Organism: Myxococcales bacterium; assembly: GCA_018780435.1. Classification (GTDB taxonomy): domain Bacteria; phylum Myxococcota_A; class UBA9042; genus SXOO01. The sequence goes on along the minus strand of JADMJS010000056.1, from coordinate 70,334 downwards.
CGTACCCCCTTCGCAGACCGCCAGCATGTTCGCGATGTCGAGGTGCGCGCCGCCCTTCGATTTCGGGATGAAGTGCTCAACCTGACCGAGCTCACCTCGCCCGATGCGGATCTCGCAGTAGGCGCAGAGATGGCCCTGCGCTTCGGCGAGGGCGTCGAAGACGTCACGTCCCCGGCGCTTCTTCTTGTCCTTGAACTTCTCCCACGTCGCGTCGGGGTGAAGCTGTCCGAAGTCGGCGAGGACCTTGGGGGCCTCGGCCGGCGCGGCCACGCGCTTCATCCGGCGGCGCTCTGCCGACGAAGCTTACGGCGACGGATCTCGAAGTCGGCCGCGACGAGGTCCGGGTCCTGGCCCTTGAAGCGGTCATCAAGCCAGGCCCGGATCGCCTTGGCATCGTCACTCTCGCCCCGATCGCGCGCGATGAGGTCGAAGTACTGGGCGAGCTGCGCTTCGACCTCCTTGGGCCGCTTCGAGACGCCCATGACGTCTTCGAGGATGCGCTCGGCCGCTGCGCCTTCGACGGCGGGCGGCGCGCTGGCCGTGACGCCGTCCGGGCCGCGCGAGAGGACGTAGACACACTCGCTCGGGACCGACGAGACGACCTGCTCGGAGTGGGTCGTTACGAAGAACTGAACGCTGGGGAAGGTGCGGAGGAGGCCCGGAAGGACGCGGAGTTGCCAACCCGGGTGGAGGTGCAAATCGATCTCGTCGATGAAGACGATGCCGGGGCCGGCCGTGCCGCGCGGGGGATCGGCGTCGATGAGAGTCCGGGCGATGGACGCCACCATCGCGAGGAAGGTCCGGACACCGCCGGAGAGCTCTTCAACCGCGAAGACGTTCTCGTGCCCGTCGAAGGCTTCGACGTCGACGACCAGCCGACCAGTAACCCCTGTGGTTCGGAGATTGAGCGCACCCGGCACCAGCGTCCGAACCACCGCTCGGACCGCTTCCAACTGTGGGTGTCGGTAGTCGAGGTTACGGGTATCGCGGACGAACTTGGCTTCTTCGGTGTCGCGATCTCGAAACCACGAGTCGAAGTCTCCTATGAGATCCTCAAGTCGCCGTTCGGCCGGGAACAAATCCGACTGCATTCCTGATGGCCACAAATTGTCCAACCCATAGAATGGATCAGTCCAGTTCGTGTTTTTGCCGGACTTGGCGCCCAAAGTCACCTCGGGCTCATGCGATCCACCAGCGCTCTTGCGCGCGTCTCCCGAGAAATCCGGAGGCTGACGAAATTCTGGGATTGAGGATCCCCCAAGTCCCGCCGCAATCGCCCGCAGCACGGTCGTCTTCCCCGCCTGGTTGTCCCCGACGAACACGGCAAGCCGAGTCGAGAACTCCAGGTCGAGCTGCACGATGGCGCGAAAGTCCTTGATGTGGACCTTCGCGATGTGCACCGGGAGCAGCGCGAGCGGGAGCGGCTCCGGCAGCGGCGTCCTCTCGGTCACGCCTGCGCCCGAGCGAGCATCGCCCCGAGCAGCACGTTGCAGCCGGCTTCGAGGTGCTCGGGCTTCGCGTCTTCGATCTCGTTGTGGCTGATGCCGTCCTTGCACGGGACGAAGATCATGCCGGCGGGGGCGAGGCGGGCGACGTAGACCGCGTCGTGGCCGGCGCCGCTGACGATGTCGAGGGTCGGGAGTTCGAGCGACTTCGCGGCGTTACGGACCGCGTCGACGCAGGCGCCTTCGAAGGCGCACGGCGGGAACTGGGTCGCAAGCTTCACGTCGATTTGGATGTGGCCGAGCTTGGTCTTCACGCTGCCGGCGATCTCGGCGCACGCGCTGCGGAGGCCCTGCTCCATGCGCTCGAGCCCGGCGGCGTCGAGGTGGCGCAGGTCGACCGTGAGCTTGACGCGGCCGGGGATGACGTTCCGGGAGTTCGGGTGGACCTGGACGAAGCCGACCGTGCCGCGCCCGTGGGGGGCTTCGGCGAGGGCGATGCGGTTCACGGCCTCGACGATGCGGGCCGTGGCGAGCATGGCGTCGAGGCGCAGCGGCATCGGCGTCGGGCCCGCGTGGGCCTCCATTCCCACGACTTCGAGGTCGAACCAGCGCTGGCCGAGCGCGCCGAGCACGACGCCGATGGTGATGTTCTCGTCTTCGAGGATCGGGCCCTGCTCGATGTGGGCTTCGAAGTACGACCCGAAGACCGGGTGCTGCTCGGTCGGGCCCGAGGGGTGCTCGCCGAGATAGCCGATGCGGCGGAGCTCGTCGCCGACGGTCTTGCCCTCGAGGTCCGGCCGGAGGTGCATGTCCTCGGCCTTGAAGATACCGGCGTAGGTACCGGAGCCCATCATCACCGGCGTGAAGCGGGTGCCTTCCTCGTTGGTCCAGGCGCAGACCTCGATGGGGGCGCGCGTCTTGACGCCGTGGTCGTTGAGCGTGCGGACGACTTCAAGGCCGGCAAGAACGCCGTAGTTGCCGTCGAACTTGCCACCTGACGGCTGCGTGTCGATGTGGCTGCCCGTGGCGACCACTGGGAGTGACGGGTCGGTGCCGGGGCGGCGGCCGAAGATGTTGCCGATGGCGTCGACACGGACCTCGCACCCGGCCTCGCGGAGCCACTTCGAGACGAGATCGCGCCCCTGGCCGTCGAGATCCGTCAGCGCGATGCGCTTTACGCCGCCCTTCTCCGTCGCGCCAATCTGCGCGAGCTCCATGAGTGAGTTCCAAAGGCGTTGTCCGTCGATGCGCATGGCGTCCTCCTGGGAGACGATGAGTGGGGCCGGTCCGGATTCCGGTAGCGATGTCGAGTGTAGACCACTTCGGCGCCCACCGCGACAGGCAGATGGGCTCGTTCCGAGGGCTGGCGGATGCCGAATCAGCGGCGCGGGACCACGCGATAACGGGGTGCGCCGGCGCTTCGGACGATGTCGACTTCACCCGCCTTCACATCGGTGAACTCCTCGCGTCCACCGTCGGGCCAGGTGACGACGACTCGGTTGGCCCGTTCTGCGTCGCCGAGCCCGAAGTGGAGCGCGTAGCTGTGGCAGCTCGCATAGCTCGAACCCGCGAGGAGCACGCGCGACGACCGCTGGCCGCGGACCTCCACGTCGACGCGTGCGCTGACGGCAAAGGGATCCCCACGTCCCGGCTGACGCAAGTGCACGACGAGCGACCGATTCGCCGCGGCTCGAGCCGACGTATTGATGAGGAGGACACTTCGCCTGACGGTGTCGTCGAGGAACCAGCTCGGCGGGTCTTTACTCTGGACGACGCCGAGCGCGACGTCCACATCGCCGTCGCGGTCCACATCGCCCACGGCGAGGCTCTTGGCGTCGAGGAACATCTCGAAGGTAGGCCCAGCGGTCTCGGAGATGTCCACCAACATCGCCGGCTTCGCGTTGAAGCCATGATTCTCGAGCAACATGAGGCGCGGCGGCCGCGAGAAGTCCTCCTTTCCCTCACCATTAGAGGACGCGGTGGTGAGGACGTCGGGCTCTCCGTCATCATCGACGTCCGAGAGCGTTACGCCCCAGCCGGTGAGATCGAGGCTCGGGTTGAAGCCGCCGCCAAGGGCGAGTTCGAGATAGGGCATGAAGAGTGTGGTACCGAAGTCGTCGCGTCGATAAAATCGATCTCCGTTGTAATTCGTACCCCACATGTCCAATTTTCCATCCCCATCCATATCTGCGACGTCGACTCCCATGAGGCCGGTCTTGTCGGATGGGAGCCAGGACGCACTCTCGTCGGTGAAGGTCCCGTCGCCCCGATTGATGTACACTTGGTCGGGAATGAAGTCGTGGGCTACGAAGACATCGACGTAATGATCGCCGGTCATGTCGAACGCGACCATCTGGTATGTGACACTGTGCGGCGTCCCGGAGAGGCCCACGGCGCGAGCGACGCTCTCAAACGTCCCATCGCCACGATTCCGCCACACGACCTCGTCGTCGTCTTCAGGGCCGTCTTCCCGATCCTCGACGGCGACCAGGACGTCGAGGTCGCCGTCGTTATCGATGTCCGTGAAGGTCGGTGAGTGCTTCATGGCCGTCCCGGCGATCCCGGCCGCCTGGGTGACGTCGACGAAATGCCCATCAGCTTCCTGGCGATAGAGGCGGTCGCTCGTAAAAGTCGCGACGTAGAGGTCGAGGTCGCTGTCCCCATCGATGTCGCCGTAAGCGAGCCCATTCGGCGCATCGACGACGGGCCCATCGGGGCCTCCGCCCTGGACGGGCGCGAAGGTGCCATCGCCCAGATTCCTAAACTGGTAGACGCCCCGCTCACCGAGGGTGGTGAGGTCGGGCCAGCCGTCGTCGTCGAAGTCGACGAGCGCGATCCCCGCGGAGGAGTTACGTTGGTCGAAGGCGATTGTGCCTCCGATGTCTTCAAAACGGACCGGCTGTGTCGACACTTTCGACGGCCACCCGGGGACGGGTCTCCGCCGCTCCGGTCCGGTCACCACGCGTCGGGGTATACCGGCGTCTGCGTTGGTGGACGATGACGTCTGGCACGCGCACATGAACGCGACGCCTACCATCGCGAGCCCGCACGTTCGACTCCGCACCCGATCGACCTGCATGCTCGATGACCGCAATTCTGACGCCTTCCCCTGTGGCAGGGCAACGAGACTACCGCGCCGTGGCTTCACATTCAACGAGTGAAGGCCCGTACTGCCCTCTCGCCATCCCGCAGCCTTCTAAGGGCTTGCCCCGACGCGCTGCGGACCTGTACCTTCCGCGGCCACCGCAACGCTTCGGAAGCCGCCATGAACCATCTCGATCTCGTCGTCCTCTACGAACACCCACAATGGCAGGAGCCGCTCTTCGAGGCGCTGACGGCCCGTGGCGTGCGCTTCGAGGCCTTCGACCTCAAGTCGGCCACCATCAGTGAGCGCGACGTGCCCAAGGCACGGCTCTACTTCAACCAGGCGAGCCCGAGCGCCTACGTGCGCGGCAACACACGTGCCGTGCCGCTCGCCCTCGCGCTGATGGAAGACCTCGAAGCCCAGGGCGCTCGCGTCCTGAACGGCTCCAAAGCCTTTCGCTTCGAGCTCAGCAAGTTGGCCCAGGCGCGCGCAATGGTGCAGCTCGGCATCGACCACCCGATGACGATCGCGTTCAACGACCCGGCCGCATTGGCGCCACGCGCCCACGACGTCGGCTTCCCCGCGCTCGTGAAGCCGAACCAGGGCGGGAGCGGGGCGCGCATCTTCAAAGTCGAGTCGATGGACGAGGTGAGCGAGCTGCTTCGGCTACAGCCCGAGGTGTGGCTGCCGGACAACCTCCTGCTCTTGCAGGAGTATTTGCCCCACGACCCCCGCGAGGCCGGCATCATCCGCCTCGAGTTCATCGGGGGTGAGCTGCTCTACGCAATGCGCGTTCGCTCCGACGGCGGGTTCAACCTGTGCCCCTCCGAGGTCTGCCATCCGGTGGACGGCGAAGAGGGGGTGTGCGCGGTCGTCCCGGCGGCGACAGCGGGCCCGAAGACGCCCACGACCTTCGAACCCTTCTTCGAGGTCCCGGCCGACGCGGTCGAAGCAGGCCGACGCCTCTTCCTCCACGGCGGGCTCGACATCGGTGGCATCGAGTATCTCGACACGCCAGACGGTCGCCGGGTGTTTTACGACGTGAACGCCAACTCGAATCTGCGCCGTCCCGTCGGGCTCGCGCACGGCTTCGACCCCTTCGAGCGAGTGGTCGATTGGCTCGAGCGGGAGATCGCCAAGACTAAGGGCTAGGGCTGCTTGAGCCGGTAGATGCCGTGGGCGTCCTGAACGCTGGATTGGACCGCGAAGTAGAGGGTGTCTCCCGAGTACACGAGGTCGAGGACCGGCTCGCTCTTGCAGGCGAGCACGGTCACCGTCCCCTGAAGGTCGACCTTGTAGATGACGCTCGAGAAGCCATTCGGTGAGGCCGTCACGACGAAGGCCGCGCCGTCGCTGGCGGCCAGGAGCGACGTGAGCTTGCCTCCCTCGGCGGCGGCATGGTTGCCGTCGAAGAGCGAGCGGCCGGTGACGGGGCGAGCGGCGTCCGTGGCGTAGTGCCGCAGCTCGGTGGGCTGATCGTCGCCCGTTCCGATGGGCCCGAGGCAGAAGAGGTTGTTCGTGCCCGACGTCGCCAGCGACGTACAGACCTCCGTCGAGAAGATGCGGTCGCCTTCAGGCGGCGGCGTCGCGGTATCGACGGGCGCCGCGTCCATCGGGATCGCCAAGAGCATGCGCTCCTCAAGTCCATCGGCTTTGGCGGCGGCGACATAGACGATTCCGCCGAGGCTGGCATGAGGAGACGAGAACGGGCTCGACGTGTTGCGGGCGAAGATGGCTTCGATGCCGTTCTGGGCCGACCGACGCAGCAGTCGATTCTGGAATGGGCTGCCGTTCGTGCCGTCGCCGTACCCGAGCACGAGGTGGCTGCCGTCCGGCGCGAAGTGCTGCGGCGCTTGATCCGTCGTCACAGAGACCTGCTCGAAGACCGCCTCAGAGCTGCCGCCGGTGAGCGGGACAGAGCGGAAGGACGTGCCTTGCTCCCCGAGCGTGGCGTAGAAGTAGAGGCTCCCGTCGTGGACAGCGAGGTGTTCGAGGAAGGTCACCCCGGGCTCGGCGTGAACCGTTTGATCGCCCGTGCCGTCGATCCCCACCTTCCGAATCTCGCCACCACCGAGCGTCATGGCGGCGTAGAAGAGCTCGTTCCCCGACACGGTGATGGAGCGCATGTCGGCCGGGAAGCTCCCCATCGAGATGTCGTTCACGGTCACGTCGATCCAGCCCGACGCGATCTTCTCGAAGCGCGGCGTCTCCGGGCAGATCGAAGGGGCGACCAGGTCGGGTTGGCCCTGAACGTCCAGGGTCAAGGTGGCATCAGCGGTGAAGACGTCAGTGAACCGTTGGTTCGGATCGCCGCCGGTGCAGGCGCTCAAGAGAAGGGCGACCGACGCGGTGGAGACGAAGGGCGACAGCCTGGACATAGGGACCTCGTGGGTATGATTGGTCCGTTCGTACCATGGCATGCGTTTCAGGGCCAATGCTCGGTTCCGTCTCATGGTGGGCTCAGAGCCCGCAGCGACTCGGCCGGCTGGTTGGTGACGGCTCCCCAGATCACCAGCTCGCCGCTGGACACCAAGCCTGGAACGACATGGGAATCACGAGCGGCGGCGGCGCCAACGAAGCGTGGCAAGGGCCAAGCCGATGAGCATAGCGACCGTCGGGTTCGCGCCACCCATGGCGCAGCCCGTACTTTGCCCCGAGCGACTTCCTTTGTCCTGCGCATGTGACTGCGAGCGCTGATCCACTGACGATTGATCGGGTCTTGGGACGCGCAGATCCAGCGCTGTTTCCTGTTGGGCGAGCTGGCCAGGTAGTACATTCTCGGCTGGACCGAACTCGTGCATCACCTGGATCTGCGGCGTGGGCACACGCGTCAGATCCGGCACGGCGCAGCTCATCGTCTCGTGTTCTACGAAGTCGGACGTCCCATCTTGGTATTCGAGGTGGAATCCGCGAAAGGCGACATCACCACACTCCGCGCTGACCTTCACGAATCGCTCTCGAGGAACGTCTTGGAGATCCGGGTTGAAGGAGAAGATCGGGTCTTTCGTCATCTCGTCAGGCGAGATGATGGTCGAAAGGCGGGTCAGATATGGGTGTTCGGCGAGGATGGCGCGGGCCGCGAGTCGGGGCTGAACGATGCGTTCGTCCAGCGCATTGGTCATCCCGACCGGGTCGAACGGGATCGCGGGCGGGTGCATGATGAGGCACGCGTCGGAGTTGAAGAAAACGAACTCAGAGACGACGTAGTATTCGGAAGGGTCGTCGCATTTGCTCGGCAGGCCCTCCGGCATGGGCATGAATTCGGTCATCAGTTGCCGGACGATGGGATCGTTTACTACATCGTCTGGAACCTCCCTGAGATATGCCATTGGCTCGTCGATCATTCGAAGCTCTGCCAACGGGAGCTCGATGGCAGGCAAGTTCAACTCGGCGGCCGGGGTCTTCCCTGCGAAGTCCGTGACGAAAGCTCGGCCGTTGGCGAGGTCGGCGGTGGCTGAGACGAGGCCGCCCCATGCATCGCCATACGCGGAGCATGCTTCGCCCCCTTCCCCTTCACTCCACCAACCATTGTTCGCACAGGCGAGCCAGGGATAAGCCCGGAGATCGGGCTCGGCATGGAAGAAGTTCAAGGGGATCGCCCTCGCATTTGCAAGCACGTATACGGTCACCGGCATATTCTCCGTAGCGCCGATGGATGTCAGCTTGAGTGGCACGCACGCAAGGTCCGGCGACTCGTACTTCAGGACGATAGGTTGCAACGACCCGGAATCCTTATTCTTCTGCAATCGGACTGCGAGGAATACGAAGCCAAGATTCACATAGTGGCCGACGAGGGCGCGCGCCGACTCGGGCTGGTCGTAACCATTGTCATTGAGCCAATCGAAGAGGATGTCACCCGATGTGGCTTGCACCACCTCGTACTCGTACGCGCCTGCATCCCCTTCCGCCAACAGGCTGACGCTACTACTCGACGAGGGGAGACTGGGCGCTGCGGTCCCGCCATCATCGTCGCCCCCACAGCACGCGTCCGTAACGGGCTCGTCCTCTGGGGAACAGCGCTCGAGACAGTGAGGAAACGACACCCAGTCGACCCGAAAGGTTGGAGCGGTCAAGCGTTGGAGGGACTGAAAGAGGGCGTCCGTCCCAACAGCTACGGTCGGCTCCGTCGGGAGGGGCAACACCCAAGAGAAGTCCTCGGCCCCGCCCTGGTAGTTGACGCGAATGTGCGCCGTGACGGTCGTGCCTTCGACGCCGAAGACGATCTGCTCCCCGGCCTGCTCTATGGGGACTTGCCCAGAGCAGAAGAATCCGCCGCATGCGAGCGCCGGGGCGGGAGCGACGGCGACGAGAAGGGAGAGGCAACGTGGGACCATGAGCGACCTCGTTCGTTTCGGGCAGCGCGCCAGCGGATATGCCTGTCGGAAACGACGCCCTTATTGCACTTCGTTCGGACGACGCGTCATCTACCACGTGGATACCAAAACGAATTGGCGCCGACCGGTCGGAACTGTCAAGCACTTCGACCACTTCGAGGACGAAGACAGGTGGAGGTGACTAGCGGTTCGGTCCATGTCTGAGACGTAGATTTGGCTCGCCTACGCCGCTCGGGAGGTCGGCCACTGGCGTGCGCCGGTGAGCGCGGTCTTGGATGAGGCCCGGAAGAACTAGTATCTGGATGCTGACCCGTCGTGTCACCCCACGCCCGACGTCCCGCTCAGTCGCGGGCCGGGCGCATGCGGAGGTCGGGCTCGCCCGTCCCCTTCATCGAGTCGAAGCGCGGCCCGCGATCGTACGAATCGGGCCCACCGGGGCTGCGCATGAGAGCCTCCAGGACGGTTCTGTCCACCACGACCGCGCGCCTCCGCGCAATCTCGGTACTTCCGTTCGTCACTCGAAAGGTCACGCCCCAAAGCTCGCATTCTCCCGCCGGGTTGCAGAGCTCGGTGGCCGCCAAGCGTGGGATCGGCGCGACTCGGTCAGGCTGCGATTGAGCGCGGGCCGACACACAGAAAATGCCCGCGAGAAGCCCGACCCACGTCGCACGCAGGACGTGCCGCCGCCGCAGCAGCGCCGCCGTCACACGACCTCGAAGGCCACCGCGACGGCGTGACCGTCGAGGTCGAAGCGGAGGCCACCGTCCACGGGGCCGTAGGTGACCTCGGTGGCGAGGGTCTCGGCGGCGATCGTGGCCTCGTGGGCCTTCAGTGCCGCGAGCGCCGGGCCCGACGCGTCGAGCTGGAGACGGATGCGGGCCACGAAGGGGAGCTCCTTCTCCTTTCGGAGGCCCTGCACGCGGCTTGTGACTTCGCGGGCCCAGCCCTCGCCGATGAGCTCGTCGTCGAGGCGCGTGTCGAGGATGACCGTGCCGACGGCGGCGCCGCTGGCCGCGTAGCCCTCGGCGGCCTGGCAGGAGAGCTCGACGAGGTCGGCCGTCAGCATGACCGTTTCGCCGTCCGAGAGGCGCAGCGGGACCTCACCTTGGGTGGTGAGCGCGAGGCGCAGGGCGTTCGGCTCGGCGGCGTCGACCGCGGCACGGACGAGCGGCATGCGCTTGCCGAAGCGCGGGCCGAGCTCCTTGTAGTTCGGCTTGACCCCGAAGGAGACGCGGCCACCGGCGTCGTTCGAGTAGAGGAGCGTCTTCACGTTGAGCTCCTCTGTGATGAGCGACTCGTAGGCCGCGAGGGCCGCTTTGAGCGCCGGGCGGGCGAGGATGACCTCGGCCTCACGGAGCGGCTGACGGACCTTCAGCTTGTGGGCGTTTCGGGTCGAGAGGCCGAGGCTGACGATGTCACGGACCGCCTGCATCTCGTCGCTGAGGCGCTCGTCGATGGCGGCGAGGTCGGCGGTCGGGAAGTCCGTCAGGTGGACGCTGATCGGCGCGGCCGGATCGATGGACGATACGAGGTTTTGGTAGATGCTGTCCGCCATGAAGGGAACGAAAGGCGCGATAAGGCGCGAGAACGTCGTGAGGACCTCGTAGAGAGTGTGGTAGGCGTCCCACTTGTCGTCGGTGCCGCCGCTGCCCCAGAAGCGGTCACGGGACCGGCGCACATACCAATTCGAGAGACCGTCCGTGAACGCGGTGATCCGAAGGGCCGCGTCGTAGATGAGGTACTCGTCCATGTAGGCGGTCACGGCGCGGACCGTCAGGGCCAGCTCCGAGCTGATCCAACGGTCGAGCAGCGCGCGTTCGGCCAGGGGGCGCTTCGGCGACGCCTTGGGGTCGAACCCATCGATATTGCTGTAGATGACGAAGAACGAGTAGACGTTGTGGAGCTTCAGCAGGAACTCCTGCTGCTTCTCTCGGACCGCCTCGGGGCTGTAGCGCGTGTTCGCGTACGGCGGGTTGGCGGCGTAGAAGTACCAACGCATCGCGTCGGCGCCGCTGGTGTTCAGGATGAGGTCGGGCGGGGTGTAATTGCCCTTCGACTTCGACTCCTTCTTGCCCGTCTTGTCGGTCACGTGGCCGAGCACGATGCAGGTCTTGTAGGGGTGTGGCTCGCCGGCGGTCGCGGGCGTGGGGGCGCCGGGCGGGGCGCTCGCGCGCGCCTTCTCGCCGAAGAGCAACGTCGAGACCATGAGCAGGCTGTAGAACCAGCCGCGGGTCTGGTCGATGGCCTCGGAGATGAAGTCGGCCGGGAAGGAGGCCTCGAAAGACTCCTTGTTCTGGTGCGGGTAGCCCCACTGCGCGAAGGGCATGCAACCGGAGTCAAACCAGCAGTCGATGACCTCGGTGACGCGCCGCATCGTGCCGTTGCACGACGAGCAGGGCACGGTGACGTCGTCGATCCAGGGTTTGTGCACCATGAGGTGCTCGGACAGCGACGGGTCGGCCTGCTGCGCCTTTCGGAAGGCCTCGAAAGCGCTGGGGTTCTTCGCTTCGATCTCCGTGGCGCTCTTGGCGGCCCACCGCGTCGAGCACGACTCGCAGGTCCAGATCGGGAGCGGCGTGCCCCAATAACGTTCGCGGGACAGCGCCCAGTCGACGTTGTTTCGGAGGAAGTCGCCGAAGCGGCCGTCTTTGATGTGGCCCGGGAGCCAATTGATGGTCTGATTGGTCGCGATGGCGTCGCTGACGACGTCGGTCGTGCGGATGAACCACGCGGGGCGGGCGTACTGGATGAGCGGATCGCTGTCGGCGCGCCAGCAGAAGGGGTAGTCGTGGCGATAGACCTCCTCCTTGAAGAGGAGGCCGAGCGAACGCAGCTTCTTGATGATGTCGCGGTCGGCCTCTTTGCAAAAACGGCCTGCGAAATCAGTCACTTCGGGCAGGAAGCGTCCGTCGGGGCCGACGAGCTGCAGCATGCCGATGCCGTTCTCTTTCGCCGCGCGGAAGTCGTCTTCGCCGAAGGCCGGGGCCGTATGCACGACGCCCGTACCGGCCGACGCCGTCACGAAGTCGCCACCGATGACCTCGTGGACACGGCCGGTGGCGGGTTTGGCGTAGTCGAAGACCGGCTGATAGCGGCGCCCGATGAGCTCCGAGCCCTTCACGGTCTGCTCGATGACGTAGGCGCCTTCGCCGAGGACCGCGTCGGCCAGCGCGGCGGCGACGATGACGGTCTCGTCGTCCTTCTGGGCGAACACGTAGTCAAGAGTGGGGCTGACCGTGAGGGCGCAGTTCGACGGCAGGGTCCACGGCGTCGTGGTCCAGCCGAGGAAGCTCGTGTTCTCGGCGCCGATGAGGCGGAAACGCACGATGACCGAGGGGTCGTCGACGGTCTTGTAGCCGAGGCCGACCTCGCCGCTCGAGAGCGCGGTGCCGCCTTGGGGCCACCACCAGACGACCTTGTGGCCCTGGTAGAGGAGGCCGCGTTCGAAGAGGGTGCCGAGGGCCCACCAGACCGACTCGACGAAGGACTTGTGGTAGGTGACGTAGGCCGCGTCGAGGTCGACCCAGAAGCCGATGCGCTCGGTGAGTTGCTGCCAGACGTCGGTGTAGCGGAAGACCGACTCGATGCACTTCTTCGTGAAGGCCTCGACGCCGTAGGCCTCGATGTCGGCCTTGCCGTGGATGCCGAGCTCCTTCTCGACCTCGACCTCGACCGGCAGGCCGTGGGTGTCCCAGCCGGCTTTGCGGGGGACCTCGTAGCCGCGCATGGTCTTGTATCGCGGGAAGAGGTCCTTGATGACGCGGGTCAGCACATGGCCGTTGTGCGGGGTGCCGTTCGCGGTGGGCGGGCCTTCGTAGAAGACGAAGCGCGGCTTGCCCTTTCGCTGGGCCATGGACTTCTCGAAGATCTGCTCCTTCTTCCAGAAGGCGAGGACGTCGCGTTCGAGGGCGGGGAAGTCGGATTTCTGCGAGACGGGCTGAAACATGCTGGGATCCCTGCTGGCCATAGTCGTCGGTACCCCCGCGGGGGCGGCGCAGTCTATGTCGTGATTTCCGCAGGGAGCAAGGGTCGTGAGATCAACGCTTCACCCAAACCCAGTTGACGTAGTCGCTACGCCTGAGGAGCTGGCGCGCTGCCCACACCGGCGCCGAGAGCGTCGACGCGACGAGGGTCTGCACATCGAGGCGCTCGGGGCGGTCGCCACCCGTCAAGGCCTCGCAGAAGGCGGTCGCCGAGCTCAGGCGCTCCGCGAGTCGGTAGCCGAGCGCTTCGAGCCGCTCCTCGTAGAAGCGCGCCGTGCGGTACCGACCACCGGGCGTCGCGAAGGGCTGCCGCAAGGCCGTGGTGACCGTCGAGCGGAGGTAGAGCACCTGCCCGGGGACTTGGACGTCGGCGATACGGCCGAAGAGCGCGTCCACGTCGGCATCTTCGAGGTACTGCACGCAGCCACCGAGCGCGATGAGCCCGGCCGGGCGGACGGACGCCGGGTCGGTGAGCGAGCGGCGCGAGAATCGGCAGCGTGCCGCGACGCCGGCCTCGGAGGCGCCGCGCTCGGCGACGCTCAGGAAACGGGCGTTGATGTCGATGCCGAGCGCCGCATCGGCGAAGTCGAGATAGGCGCGGGTCCAGTCGCCGAGGCCACAGGCGAGGTCAAGCGCGAGCCGGGTGTGGCCCACGCGCCGACCGATACGCGCGACCATGGCGTCGCGAAAGACCGGCTGGACGGCGGCGGCCAAGGACTCGAAGCGGTTCGCGCACAAGACGGAGCGGGCGAGGTCCACGTCGTCGCGGTTCTCCCAGGCGTCGGACATGGCAGTAGATGACATCGGGGTGCTCGTCATGGACGGGTCCTCACTCGTCCGCCGCGACGCGACGGACTCACCAGTGTTTTGGGTGCTCCGTGGAGCGCCCCGCGAGCTGAGCAAGGGGCGTGCCGGCGATGTGGCCATGCAAGAGGCTAGAACACTTGGGCTTTTGGCCCGTGCAACGGAGGAGGGGTGCACCGCTGCGGTCGCCAGCCGGATGGCCTCTACTCCGCGCCCGGTTGGAGCAGGCTTGCCCGGGGGGTAGAGTGCCGGCGATGCGAATGGTTGTTCTCTTGGCCCTCGGGGCCTCCCTGGTAGCCGAGACCGCGCGTGCCGATAGCTGGTGCGTCGTCGTGGCGAGCGTGCCCTACGCCGGACTCGACGCGGCGCTCGCGAGCGCGGCCGCGGTGAAGGCCGCTGGCTACGCCTGGGCGGCCGTGTACGACACACGCTCGTTCACGACGCTCGACTGGGGTGAGCTCGTGACGATCGCCGTGCTCGACGCGACAGCCGAACAAGCGGCGGCCGCCGCGAAGGCGCTGAAGAAGGCTCGGTTGCCCGCGGTCCTGCGCCGCTGCGCGCCCGAAGATAGCCCCTCGCCAATTCTGAAGAACGCCGACATCGCTCCCCTGCCCACATTGCCGTCCGCGCCGGCTGTGTTCGAACAGGGCCAGGAGCTCGATTACGGCTGTTTCGCCTGGTCGGAGCCGAGGGCGAGCGTGGCGTGCGTGGTCGGCGCGATGAGCATTCAGGGCGGCGCGCGGGCGAGCGTCGTCTATCCGGGCAGCGGTTCAGAGGCGGTCGAGTTCGTCTCGGCCGAGCCGCTGATCCTCGACCCCGTCCCGATGGTTCCGAACGCCGCGGACGCCGCCGCCATTCGACGCGAGCTCGAACGAGGCGGCTACGTCCCACTGACGCTCGAGCATCGCAAGCTCACACCCAATACCGAGCTGCGCTGGGTCGAGCCGCGCCTCTCGCTCACGTGGAAGAGAAAGGAGATCCGCTGGGAGGGCCATCCGGAGAGCGGCGAGTGGCCGGTGTACTCTGACCGCGTGGCGGTCACGTGTCGCGTCCCGGGGCGGAAGGGCGTGAAGCCGCGCGCCAAGACCACGGTCGTCTTCGCGACCCGCGACGCGGAGAACGACGAGCCGAACATCATGGTCTATGCGATCCCCGGCGGGCGATATTTCGTGCTGCTCTATCACACGTCGTGGGGTATCGAGGGGAATTCGGGTGGGAGTACGAGGGCTTATCGCATGGATGGTCGGGATTGTTCGGTCGTGAGTGGCCGGTGAAAGGAGCTCGCGTCACCCCGCCGAGTCGGCGATCAACGGGGAAAGGGTGCGGAGACGCGGTACGCCGTTGTCCAGGTAGTCTCGAAGTCCGTTGTGTTCGCCGCGCTCTTGAAGGCGTTCGAGAGGCGATTCCGCGATGCAGCGGTGCTCTCGCTCGTAGTCGCCGTTCGTAAGGCGACGGAGAATGTCTTTTGCGGCCTTGGGGCTCGTCGTCGGCCGAGTTCGTTCTGGATATCGTGTTGGATCGAAGGCGAGCTCGGTCGTGAGATCTCGAAGCGTCCGGGATTCAGAATCGGTCTCGGGCTCGAACCCAGCGAGGATCCACGATTCGCGACATGGGGCCGCGAGCGCGAGCGCGACTCGTGGGGCATTGTTCGCGAAGGGTTCGGTGCGAAAGACGTCGTAAGCGTGAGCACGGTGTTCGTCGCCGTCCAAGTCGCGGCTCAGGACGACGGCCTTGGCTCCATGATGCTTGGCGTACCGGACCGCCTTCTCGGCCTGCTTGGCTTCGCCGCCGCCGGAGCTGAACTTCCCGTGCATCGGCGGGAGTCCGGTCGCGGAGTAGCGTTCGGGGAGGGCTCGCCAGAGCACCATGGCGTTGCCGGAATCGGTGCTGGATGGAAAGGGACCAGGGTGGTCGGCGCGCCATGAATCGATTTCGGTCAGGGCGCGTGTAGCGAGCATCGTGACCATGTCGTAGTCCGCCCGCGCTTCACAGAAGACGATCCCCTCGCTCACGGGTTCCTCCTCAGTCGAAGAGCCAGCTCTCGCCTTCTGCGGACCAGAGCTCGCCCGTCGAGAGGCCGCTAAGCGCGCGCGCGTGCTCTGGGTGCTCCGAGAGGCGCTTGGCAGCGGCGACGCCTTGGGCGTTCGTGTTTACGATGACGACCTCTTCCGGGCGAAGTCCGTCTACGAGATAGGGCGAGTGAGTGGTCGCGACGACTTGGAGCTTCGGAGTCGACTCCACCAGTTCCCGAATGAACGTGATGAGCTCGCGCTGCGCGCTCGGGTGTAACGAGTGATCGATGTCGTCGAGGAGGATGAGGGCGCCCTCCTGGTCGCTAGCGGAGTAGAACGCAGTGAGGATCGCCAGGAGGTGGAGCGTGCCTTCGCTGACGACCGACGCGGGCAGGTCCGTGCCGCTGTTCATGTCGAAGCGGAGTTCGTGGCCAACGAGCCGGTCGATGATGGATAGCTGAGTCTGGCGCCCAAGCTCGTCTACCTGAGGATCGAGCAGAGTCATGCGATCGACACGCGCCCGCTGGAGGTTCACGTTTCGCACCGACGGAACTAGTTGCTTGAGGGTCGCGACAACGGTTTCGAATCGGGCCGGGTGCTGAAGCTTTAGATCGGCGAGCACGGTAGCGAGGCCGTCGCCGCTGGGTCCAAGCCGGGGCTCGAGCTCATCGCTGTAGCTCGGTTCGCGGAGGCGTTTTGGGTCGAGGCGGAGAATCTCGGATGGGGCGAAGGTGCCAACGGCCACCGGCTGTGGAACACGCGCCTCCGGCACGATCGATGGCCCGGCGGGGGTATTGACTCGCTTGTCTCCGGTGACCTCAAGCCAGTGGCCTTCCGTGACTCGGTGCATGATGCGAATCGACCGCCCCGGTAGGCTCACGTTGAGCTCCGAGAATTCCCTCCCACAACGAACACCCTGAGAATGTCCCCGATCTCTGAACCATGCGCGTTCGCGAGCGGCCACGTAGACCCGCCACGGCACCGACAACGCCTCCAGTACCGCACTCTTCCCGGCCCCATTCGGCCCGACCAGCACGGTCAAGGGCGACAGATGGACGGTCGTATCGACGTGCGTCTTGTAGTTCTGGATGCGTATCGACTGGATCACCCGGCCATCCTAACCCCGCGATGCCGTGGGCGCCACCGGTCGCGGCCGGTCCCCAGGTCGCTGTCGTCAAGGACCCGCCCGACGTTCGCCCCTCGCGCTCGGTCCTCGCGCGAGATAGCATGGAAGCCATGGGTTCGACTCGCTCCGCCATACCGTCCATCCCACCACGCTGGGTCGTGGATTCCAGCGATCCCCGTTCGCCGCCCGTGGCGATATGGGACGAGCTGACGGACGCGGAGCGGCGGCACATCGACGCGTCGCTGCCAAGCGAGTTCGAGGCCGTCGGCGAGTTCGCGCCTGAAGGCGACTTTCACTCGGTCCCCGTCCTCGAGGCGCGAACTACCCTCGAGCGGTGGTTTGGCGGGCCGGGGGGGACGGGCCGCACCTACATCGGGAGTGACTTGCCGGTCTATTACCCGAACGAGCGGATGTTCAGCCCTGATCTCATCGTCGTTCGTGAGGTCTCTCCACATCGCCGGGAGCGATGGCACGTACTTCACGAGGGCAAAGGGCTGGACTTCGTCCTCGAAGCGACCCTGCACGGGAATCGTGAGAAGGACCTCCGCCGGAACGTCGGGCGCTACGCGGACCTCGGCATCCCGGAGTACTTCGTGCTCGACCTCGTTGCTCGGCGGCTGCTCGGGTACCGCCTGGGGGCGAGCGGACGATATGAAGCGCTGGTGCCACAAGCGGGTCGCCTGTACTCGGAGGCGCTCGGGCTCGAACTGTCGCTCGAGGACACGTCGCTCCGGTTCTGGGTGAGGGGGAATCCGGTCCTCTCACCGACCGAGTCGGAGCGGACACTCGCCGTGGCGCTCGACCGTTTGAACGCGACGCTCCAAGAGGCGGCCCGCGAGGCGGAGGAGCAAGCGCTCCGCGCCGAGCAGGAGCAGCGCCGCGCCGAGCAGGAGCAGCGCCGAACCGAGGAGGAGCGCCAAGCGCGTGAGCGGGCGGAGCTTCAGCTCGAAGTGCTACGGCGGCGGCTCCTGGCCGCGGGGCTGGACCCCGACGTCGAGCAGTAGAACACCGCTACGTCACTTGGCGCATACCGACTCCTACCGCGCCACCAACTTCGACACCGGGAGGAAGAGCGCGTCGGCCGCGGCGGCGAAGTCGCGGAGGCGACCGTAGGCGTCCGGGGCGACTCGGTGGGCCGTGATCTCGAGGATCAGGGTCACGGCGGTGTCGGTGACGACCCGTTCCGCGAACCCGAACTCGGAGTTGACCCGCGCCGAGGCGGGCGGCGCGCCCGTGCCGGGCTCGACGGAGAGGCCGAAGGCGCCGAGCGCGGCGGTGCGCTCGATGCGGAGGGGCGTGAGCTGGAGGGGGGTCGTGCGCGTGGACAGTGACGCGAGGCGGCGACGCACCACGAAGCCGGGGGGGAGCAGCGGGAGTTCGTCGCCGGTGCGGCGCGCTTCGAAGGCGATGGTGATCGGGCCGGCGTTGAAGTCGAGGTCGTAAGTGGCCTTGGTGAGCTCGACGGCCTGCAGCTCGGTGCCGAGGAGACGTTCGAGCGTGTCGTCGCGTTCGGCTTCGGTCGCGAGCGCCTGTCTCAGCTCGGCGGCGCGGTCGCCGGCGGCGGCGATCGTGCCGGTGAGGCCCGTGGACGTCGGGCTCAACGTAAGCTGGAAGCTGGAGTCGGCCGGGGTGCCCTCGGGGATCTGGACGAAGCGTGCTCCCTCCTTCCCGAGCACGAGCACCGTCGCGCCACGGTCGGCCCAAGGGAGCTCGGTCGGGCTGTTCCACGAAGCGGTGGCGTCATAGTAGCGATCGAGCGTCGGGACATAGAGGATGGCGTGGTCGAAGCCCGACGGGGAGGCGGTCTGGTCGCGGAGGCGGCCCTTGGGCCGGGTGCGTACGAGGACGAGATCGGACTCCACACCGACCGCGGCGAGTAGCGCGCGCATGAGGGTCGCTTTGTCCTTACAGTCTCCGAACTTACGCTGCAGGGTCGCGCCGACTCCATACGGTTTGTACCCGTGTACGCCGAACTCGAGGCCGACGTAGCGAATGCTGCGCGCAACGAACTCGAAGATGACATTGACCTTCTCTTCATCGGACAGTGGCGAGGACGCGCCCTCCTTCTCACCTACGAGTCGCCGGGCGAGCGCGTCCGATTCGGCCGTGCGCGCGAGGCCGTCGCCAGCGAGCCGCTCGAACCACTGGCCGACGGCCGCCCAGTCAGGAAGCGAGGAGATGTGGACGTAGTCGAGCGCCTCGGAGACGCCAGGCATGTCTGGTTCGACGACGAGCGCGGCGGCGCCGTCGAGGCTGGCTTCGATGACGTCGAGGTCGGAGCCAGCGCCGCTACGGGCGCCACCGTCCCCGTCGCCGGTGCGCTTGATCGTGACGGCGTCGCTGCTCGCGGAGATCCGGAGGCCCATCGACTTCGGGGCGAGCCAGATGGCGCGGCACCGTTCGCAGGCTTCGAGCCCCGATAACGCCGCGACTTCGCTGTAGATGTCGCCGAGGGGGTTCTCGGCGAAGTCGGAGACGAGCTGCTCGACCACGAGGAGGTCGCCGGCCGCGACCTGAGCGAAGGACACGCGGCTCGCCCGGGCCTCGTAGTAGAAGGCGTCGGCGCCCGAGCTGAGGTCGATGTCGTCGACGAGGTCGGCGGGCGTCTCGGCGCCGTCAGCCGAGATGCGGCGCGCGTCGAGCACGACGACGGACCGCAGAGAGGGGTCGTAGTCGAGATTGAAGAGCCGACCGTCGGTCTCCGTGAGGGCGCCGGCTTCGAAGATCTGCTGCACCCAGGTCGCGGACGTGCCCCCGGCGTCGACCCGTGTCACGCGCTGGCTCACTCGGAAGCGGCCTTTACCCGCCGCACTCGTGGGATCGGTCATGCCGCGAGACAGGGTCGTCGGGTCGATGCGGTAGGGCGCCGCAAAGTCCGAACGTTCGCGGTCGAGTCGTTCGGTGCGAGCGCGGAGCTCCGGTTGGTGGGGGCGAAGGCGTAGCGACTCGTGAAACGCCGCGAGGGCCTTGACCGAGTCGCCGCGTTCGAGGGCGGTGGTCCCGATGGCTTCGTGGAGATCGGGGTCGTAGGGGAAGGCGTCGTGCGCGGCCGCAGAGACCTGGTCGAGCGCCGCCCCGTCGCCGACGTCGGCATAGAAGCGCAAGGCCTCGACCCAGTAGCTCGGCGTGCTGCCGCGGCGCGCGAGGAGGGTCTCTAGCGTCGCGGCGGCGTCGTGGCGTCGCCCGAGGCCGCGTTCGAGGTCGAAGCGCGTGTAGAGGGTCGAGTCGGACGGGGCGAGGGCGTCGAGGGCGCGATAGGCGTCGACGGCGTTCTCCGTGATTTGACGCTGCTGATAGAGCGTGGCGAGCAGATCGACGGCCGCGGGGACCTGTGGGTGCTCGGCCGCGAGCGTCACCGCGGCTGCTTGGGCCTCCGCGAGCGCACCGATGTCGGCTAGCAGGCTCGCTTCGAAAAGTTCACCCTCCAGAGATGGCTTCGAAATGGCGGCGATTCGGTCGTGAGCCGGCAAGAGCAGCCCCCGATCGCGTTCGAGCCGCGCGATGGCCAGGGTGGCCGCGTCGCTCTGCCGAAGCTCGGCGGGGAGCGCGTCGAGGAGCGCGAAGGCACGGTGAGCGGGCCCCACGGCCGCCGCGTCGAGCGCCGCGTCGAGGCCGGCGTCGTCGTCCCAGGCCTCGTCGGGCGTCGCGCCGAGATAATCGAGGACGCGGTGACGGGTCGGCGTCGCTGGCGAGGCCTGCCAGAGCACAATGGCTGAGCGATCGGAGACGGCGGCGCGGCGCGAGAGCGCGACGCGCTTGGGAGCTTGGCCGGGCTGCGACGCCGTGGCGATGGGGCGCCCGGCGGCATCCACGAGCCGGTATTCGGCGTTACTTCGGCGACGTTCGGGGTCGGGCTCTGGCTCGATGGGGATGGCGATGACCGACTCGCCGGCATCGAGGTCGACGGTCCACTCAAGACCGGTCCCGCGTTCGAGGACACGAACCCCGCGCGCGGGGCGCTCTAGACGGACGGGGCAGAAGACGGTCCCGGCCGCCTTGCGATCCTCGCCGACGAGGTGTGCCCGGTCGAGACGACCGAAGGTCCCGGTCGGCATGAGGCGTGTCGCTTCGCCGACCGCGACCGTGAAGTTGCCACCGCAGAGGACACCCGCGCGCGAGAGCGCGGGGAGCGCCGCCTCGGGCGTGCCGAGCAGCCACGCGTGGAGGCGGCTCGCTTCGTACCGCACGTCGGGATGCAGCTTGGCGTCCGTCGAGAGCGACGCGAGCGCCCCCAGGACGGCGGGTCGCGGGGCTTCACGCTCGCGCGCCCCGAAACGGACGAAGGGCGCGAGGCCGAGCTGCGCTGGTTTGGCCGTTCGAATGGCGCGGACCAGGGCGGCGTGGCTCTCGGGCAGTGCCGGAGTGGACGGCGGGGCCGTGAACAACAGAGTGAGGGCGGCTAGGCTCGTAAACACGCCGCAGTCTTGCCGCTGTAGCCGTTGGCCGCAAGTCTGGAGCGACCGGGTCTCTCACGCCGTGGCTGCCGCCCGATCGAGCCACGCCGCGCAGGCGTCCGTCACCACACCGCCGTGACAACCGGCGACGAGGCGCAGGTTCGGGATCTGGGCGCAGCCTCTCAGGAATTGGGCGACGGCCTTGCGATCGGCGAGCTGCCGCCAGCGGACGATGCGCGCGACGCCCGCGCCGCCCGGGGCGCCGAGGAGCTTCAGCATCAGGCTGGCTTTGCCTTCGGCCTGGCCGACGAGGTCGGTGAAGAGGAGCGCGCGCCCGTCGCCGAGAGGCAGATCGAGGACGAGCTCGTCTTTCTTCATGCCGGGGGCGACGGTCGCGCGGATGCCGAACGGCGTCAGTAGAGTGTCGGGGGAGTCGGTGAGGATGGTACGCGCCCTCACTCCGTCGGGGCCCGTCACGCGGATGTCCGGGTAACGACGTCGGTAGAAAGCCGCGTCGCGCTGATGGTAGGGGTGTGGGACGACGAGGACTGTCGGCCGTCCGAGCGCTTCGAGCGCCGCCATACCGGCCTCGTCGAGAGCGACGGCGCTGTAGATGAGGAGGCCGCCGCTCTCCGGCAGGCGGTGCACGAACATGTTGCGTGGGAGCGGCATCGGGAGGCTGCCCACAACGCGCCACAGGTCCGGGCCGAGCGCTTCGAGCGCGCCGTGAGGGAGGACTTGGGGGAATTCGTCAGACACAGCGTGGTTCTCCGCCCCGGGACGCGAGCTTTTGAGTTTCAGATTACGCCCCAGTCCACTATCGCGACAATACCCGGTAGCGAGGCTCACCGCCGAAGAGCTGTTGGGCGACACGTGCGATGTCCTCGGGCGTGACCTTTCGGAGCGCTGACACCTCGTGTTCGAGCGCGTCCCAACGTTTGCCGAGGGCGGTGCCCCAGGCGATCTGGAATGCCGTCTCGCGACCGCGTTGGGCGTCGAGCGCCACCTGAATGACCAAGCGGTCCTGGGCCACCCGGAGGTCTTCGGGGCCAAAGGTCCCTTTGGCGTAACGGGCGAGGTCGCCTTCGATGAGGCTGACCAGCTCCTCGAAGCGGGACTTGTCGAGGTCGTTCTCGAGGATCCACGGGCTCGCAGCGAGGTGGGGCCAGAATCGAATCCAGGAGCGGTAGCTGACGCCAAGCTCGTAGACGTACTTGTAGAAGTGCCGCCCGCGAGCCATTGCCATGACGAGCTCGATGGCGCTGGCGTCTTCGTGGGCCGCGGCCACCGCCGGGGCGCCGACGTTGATGCAGTAGAGAGGTCGTTCGAGGTCGGCGTCGACGGCGCGTTGGCCCTCCGGTCGGGGCTCCGGATCGACACACTCGGGGAAGGGCCCGGCCGGGGGCGGCATGGCGCCGGCCCAGGACGTCGAGACGAGCGCCGCGACGGCGTCAGGATCGACGTCGCCGACGACGCTGACCACGATCCGGTCCGGGGCGAAGGCGCGTCGATGGAAGGCCGCGACCTCCGTCGCGCCAAGCCCGCGTACCGTCTGCTTGCTGCCGATGGTCGGCCTGCCGTAGGGGTGGTTCGGGTAGGCCAGCTCGTAAAAGCGTTGTTTGGTGCGCTCGAGATCGTCCTCGTCGAGCGCCGCGATCTCGGCGAGGAGCGCCTGTCGGGCTTTGTCGACCTCGACCGTCGGAAAACGAGGACGGAGCAACGCCTCGCCGAGGAGCGCGATGAGCAGGGGCACGTCCGCGGTCGTGCCGCTCATGGACAGGGTGCTGCCGTCCCGGGAGTGGGCGTTTCGCGCGATGTTGGAGCGGTCATCGCCGGTGATGGCGGTCGCGATCTCGAGCGACCGGTCGGAGGCGAGGCGGTCCCACTGACGTACGCCGAGGCGCTGGGTGCCGGCCGTCAGGAGCCGGCCTGTGAGGACGGCGATGCCGGCCTGGGCGGGGTCCTCGACCCACTGACCGCCCAGCACGTAGGCCGTTGTGGTGACGAGCGCCGCGCCGGGCGCCTGCCGCACGATGAGCGTGAGGCCGCCGTCGAAGCGAAATCGGGTGAGGGCGCCGGTCTTGCCGTCCGGCCGGTAGGCGAGCGGGATGGTGTCGGGAGTGGGCTCGAGGACAGAGAGATCCGGGGGGTCTTCCGGGTCGGGTTGCTCGGGCAAGGTCCCCTCCTTGCCCGCGATCTGCCCCTCGGGCAGCAGAATGGCCGTCACCATCGCCGATGGGACGAGGTATTTCTCTGCCACCGCTTCGATGTCGTCCGGCGTCAGCGCGAGTACGTCGGCCGTGAGCGCCGCCGCGCGATCGGGCGTCATTCGGCCGATGGCGATCCCGTAGATCTGCGCGAGGTCTCCCACGCGCTCCCAACTCCGTGCGCGGTCCACGACGAGGCGTCGCGCTGCTGCGTCGACCGCCGCCTTCGAAAAGCCCCGATCCGAGACCTCACCGAGCCACGCGATGACGCCGTCCACGATGGTCTGAGCACGCCCGGTCGGCGCTTCGAATCGCACCGTGAGCTGTCCATAGTCGACCATGACGCCGTGGTCGGACCCGAAGTCCGTGAGCCAGCCGGACTCGCGCTCGAGCATGGCCGGGAGGCCTTCGGTCGGCGAACCGAGCAGCGCGCCTAGCAGCAACAACGCGGCGGTGTCCGGGTGGCGTGCGCCCGGGGTACGGACGCCGAGGATGACTCGGGCCGTGGTCGCGCTCTTTTGGTAGAGCGTGACGGTTCTGGGTTCGTCGATCGGGGCTTCCGTGACGTCGGGTAGCTCGAATGAGTCTGGCCCTCGGGCGTACCGCGAGAAGCGCTTGCCCGCTTCCTCGATCTCAGCCGGCCCCACCTCGCCCGCAAGGACGATGACCATGTGGTTGGGCGTGAACCGCTCGCGGTAGTAGCGCTCGAGATCGGGGCGCTTCATGGCGAGCACGGTCTTGGCGTCGCCGATGACCGGCCGGCCATACGGATGACGGGTGAACATGGCCGCGTCGAACGCTTGCCAGAGGCGAGTCCACCCGTTCTCGACCGTCGTGGCGATCTCCTGGAGGACGACCTTGCGCTCCTCCTCGAACCAGGGATCGGACCACTGCAGCTCCATGAGGGCTTCGGCGAAGAGGTCGAGCGCTTCGGGGTAGCTGCGCTTCGGGACCTCGAAGCCGAACTGAATCTCGTCGTCCCACGTCCAGCCGCCCGACTCGTCGCCGAAGGTCGAGATGCGCTTTCGGAAGAGGGTGGGTGGGAGGCGCGGTGTGCCGCCCTTGAAGACCAAGTGTTCGATGAAGTGGAGCGCGCCGGCGAACTCGGCCGTCTCCGTTCGGCCGCCGGTCGTCACGAACGCGGACGCACCGATGAGCCCGGTGCCGGGCTTTGGGATGGCCACGACGGTGAGCCCGTTCGGGAAGACCTTGGTCGTGAGCGGTGGTGCGAGCGCCTCGATCGGGAGCGGCGGCGCGGTCGGCGCGGTCGCGCAGGCAGCAAGCAGCGCCACGAAGGCGAGGCAGAGCGACGCTCGGGTCGTGACGGGGCGGACGCTCACGCCCTCGAGACCGCCGCGTGCCAGCGAGCGAGCCGCTTCGCCCGTTCCTCCGGCAGGACGGAAGGCCGGAAGCGGCGGTCCTCGCGCCACTCGGCCGCGATCTGCTCGGTGCTGGTCCAGATTCCGGCGCCGAGGCCCGCCAGGAAAGCCGCACCGAGCGCCGTCGTCTCGATGAGGGTCGGGCGGACGATCTCGGCGCCGAGGGCGTCGGCCTGGAGCTGCATCAGGAGGTCGTTTTGGCTCGCACCTCCATCGACGCGGAGCGCGCCGAGGTCGGCGCCGAGATCCGCCTTCATCGCGGTGAGCAGGTCCGCGACTTCAAAGGCGATCCCGTCGAGGACAGCCCGCGCGAAGTGCGCTCGGGTGGTGCCGCGAGTGATGCCGAAGAAGGCGCCTCGGGCGTCCGGTCGCCAGTGGGGCGCCCCGAGGCCAGATAGCGCCGGGACGAAGATCACTTCGCCGCTGTCCGGGACGGAGGCCGCGAGCGCTTCGATCTCGGACGCCGAATGGATGAGACCGAGCCCGTCACGAAGCCACTGCACCGCAGCGCCTGCGATGAAGGCGCTGCCTTCGAGGGCGAACGACGTCACGCCGCCGACCCGCCAGGCGATCGTGGTGAGGAGGCCATGGCGCGACCGGGGGGCGGACGTGCCGGTGTTGACGAGCGCGAAGGCGCCGGTGCCGTAGGTGCACTTGCCATCGCCGACGCCGAAGCAGGCTTGGCCGAAGAGCGCCGCCTGCTGATCGCCCGCCATGCCGGCGATGGGGATGCCGTCGGGCAAGTCGGCCATGCTGCGCGTGACGCCGTAGGTCTCGGCCGAGCCGCGGACCTCCGGGAGCACCGCCATCGGGACGCCGACGAGGCCGCATAGCTCGGGGTCCCAGGTCTGCGTCTCGAGGTCGAGGAGCAGCGTTCGCGAGGCGTTCGAGACGTCGGTGACGTGGACCGCGCCGCCCGTGAGGCGGTTCACGAGAAAGCTGTCGACCGTGCCGAAGGCCAGCTCGCCTCGTTCGGCACGGGCCCGCGCGCCAGCGACGTGGTCGAGGATCCAGGCGACCTTGGTGCCCGAGAAGTAGGCGTCGAGCACGAGGCCCGTGCGCTGTGCGAAGAGAGGCGCGTGGCCGGCGTCCGTAAGGGATTGGCACCGGTCTGCGGTTCGGCGGCACTGCCAGACGATGGCGTTGTGGACCGGGCGCCCGGTCGTGCGCTCCCAGACCAGAGTCGTCTCGCGTTGATTCGTAATGCCGATGGCGGCGATCTCGTGGCCGCCAATGCCAGAGGAGTCGAGCGCCGCGCGGATCGCCCCGGTGACGCTGGCCCAGATCGCGTCGGGATCGTGCTCGACCCAACCCGGCTTCGGGAAGATCTGCGGGAACTCGCGGTAACCCTTGGCCTTCACCTCGAGGGCGCGGTTCAGGATGACGACCGTAGTGCCGGTCGTGCCTTGGTCGATGGCGAGCACGTAAGTTCCCATGAAGCCCCCTCCTCCACGTCAGTTCCGTCGGGCCGGAGGTTCTACCGCTCGGAGTCGCGCCTGTCGATTCGGAGCGGGTCGAACGGGTTGCGGCCGTTGCCACATTGCTTCGGTCACTCGACTTGGACAGAACCCCTTCACCTCTGAGAAGCTCCCTGGCGTCGAGAAGCGAGACAATACCCGCCACTCACGGCATTTCTCGACTGGAGCACGTCGATGAGCCTCCTTACATTGCAGCTTCGCGATGACACCGACGGCTTCATCGCCGCCCTCGGGCATCGTCCCTTCTACATCTCGGACGCGGCCTTCACACCCGCCGTGAAGAGCGTCGGCGATCAGACCCACGAACGACTCAAGATCATGGGCCGTGATCGGATCGCATTCGCCAACATCGTGAATGAACCCCGTGTAGGGGGCCTTGAGTCCCAGATCCTCGGCGCGGGGGCGGGGCAAGCGCTCCCGTGCTACTGGCTGCCGTGGAAGAAAGACAGCGCGATTCAGATCAAGCTGAAGCCGAGCGGCAAGGGCGTCATCAATGCGCTCCCCAACCACCTGATCGCGACACGTGGGGCCAATGACAGCACCTCGCTGGTCCTCAACAATGGTGGCAACTGGGTCGACCGCGGCATCGTGGACGAGAACCCGGATCTGTTCTTCACCGGCATGATGAATGGGTGCAGCCTCTTCGTTTCCGGCCCGTCTGATTCGCCGACGGCGTACCACGTGAACCGCGCGTCCTACATGGGTGACCGAACGCAGGAGCTGCTGTCCTCAAACCGCGATCGGGACAACGACATCAACAAACTCAAGTCCGACAAGATGGTGCGCGACTTCAAGCACTTCGATAAGCCGTCACTGCTCCGCAAGACGGCGCAGGTGACCCCAGCGTCGCAACATCGGCGCAACCCCCTCGGAAACCGGGCGCAGGACAACGCCAAACAAGAGCGCAGCCAGCTCATTCGCAGACTGGTCGGGGGCAACCCGAATCAGGCGTATCGAATCCGAGCGCACTGGGTGTCGGCCTTCGGCGTGCGACGCGCAGACACGTGGCGCTTCTACAAGCAAGACATCTATCAATACAGCCAGATGGACGACAACGGGAACGCCATCGCCAACACCGAGGGCATCGCCGCGAGCCGCGCCGTGAAGTTCTACTGACGCTTTCTAGTGGGGCCGGGCACGCGTCGCCCACCACACCCAGAGCATCAGCAGGGGCTGCATCGGCAAGCGGAGCCAAAGCCCGAGGGGCGGTGAGATGTCGGCGTAGTCGCTGGCGTTGAGCGCCATGTGGATGTTCGCCGGGAAGACCGCCAGGAGGAGCGCGAGAATTCCGAGGCCAGCGACGTGGCGCGTTTGGGCCGCGAGCACCCCGATCCCGCCGAGGATCTCGAAGACGCCGCTCGCATAGACCGCCGCGGCGTGCCACGGGATCCACGGAGGCATGATCCGGAAGAAGAACTCCGGCTTCAGGAAGTGCAGCGAGCCCATGCCGATGAAGGCGACGCCGATGAGGACTACGGAGAATCGACGGAGTTGTTCGCGGCGCTCGGGGGGCATGGGCGTGATGATACTCCGGTTCGATGGGGCGCAGTCGCTTTGGGACCTTGGCTTTCCCACAGAAATAAAACTACTTGGTGATCCAACGGATTGACGCTTGGGAATCCAGGCAATACGGTCCTGGTCCGTGTTCGGCAACCGCCCCCACTTTCCGACCTCACTCGCCCGGCTCGTCGCCGTGGTGGCGCTGTTGCTTGCCGGCTTCGCGGGAGCGTCGGTCCCGGGTGGTTCCGCGGCGCTTGGCCGGCTGGACTCGATGGTCGTCGACGGGCGCACGATCGAGGTCTACGTCCCCGCCCGACGCGCGCCGAAAGCGCCGCTCGTCCTGGCGCTGCACTGGTCGACCGCCCGCGGCAAGAACATGCTCGACCTCTGGAAAGCGACCGCCGACCGGGAAGGCGCGATCCTAGTGCTGCCGTCGAGCAAGAACCGCCGCGAGTGGACCAAGGGCGATGGCGCCGCCATCGACCGTGCGCTCGTGAAGGTGCTCTCGACGCACCGCATCGACCGCGACCGCATCTACGTCACGGGCTTCTCAGGCGGCGCGAACATGGCCTGGCGCTTCTTCCTCTCGCACCCCGGTTTCTTCGCAGGCATCGGCCCCTTCGCGGGCCGGCTCGTCGACAAACCCGGCGAGCTCGACCGCATCGGGACCGGCCTGCCGCGTTCGGCGGGCCCGCAACGCGCGTGCCTCGTTCACGGAACTTCCGACCGAAAGATCCCCTTCTCAGAGTCCCGCCGCGCCGTGCGCGAGCTGGGCCGCCGCGGCATCGACGCCGAGCTGCGCGCGCTCCCGCAGGGCCATTGGCCGCACCCGGACTACGCGACCCCCATGTGGAACTGCCTGGACGGCCACCGCGAGACGCCCGAGACCTAAGTCATCGCACAAGCCGTAACCGAATGGGCCCTTGAGCGCGTTCGGGCGAGACGACGACCCCTCGTTGCGTGATCGCGATCCGCCCCGCGTGGGCGAGGCGCCGAGCAGCGGCGCGCACGGCCTCCCTCTGGGCGGCTTGCTTCTCGTCCGGTGGAAGCACTTCCGGCGGACAGATGGTCTTTCCGGCACCACGCTCCGCAAGCAGCGCGAGGATGGCGGCCTCGTGAGAGGGGTGGTCCTGCATGGCTGCCGGGAGGGTGTCGTGCTGGCGACTGCAACGTTCGCTGCACCAGCGCACCGATGGCCACGTTCGGGCCCACCGCTTTCGCCACTGGAAGGTTCGCCCACACGCGGGCAGACCTTGGAGTCGCGTACGTCGCTAGACATGTTGGCCTCATCGATGCTGTCGAGGAGGATGCCCAAAGGGAGACCTGAGTTGCTTGGAGAGGATGTCCGACAGAGCCTGACCCCATGAGTTCAAGCGGGCCGCGTCTGGCTGGGCGGAGCTTCGAACACCACTGCGGAATTTCATGAAAAATCCGCAGCGATAATGCTGATTATGACTCAATTTCCGCAGTGGGCTTGCGACTTCTGGCAGGCCTGATAACATCCCAGCATGCCGCTGACACGGGCCATCGACTTGAAGTCGGACGTCGACCGACGTTCCGTCGTGCTGTTTGGCCCGCGACGCACGGGCAAGTCGCACCTCATCCAATCGACACTCGGCGCAGACCGAACCTACGATCTGCTCCACGCCGACGTGTTCGCTCGGCTCTCACGGCGACCTTCGCTCATCCGCGAGGAGTTGCAGCCGTCCGATCGGCTGATCGTGGTCGATGAGGTCCAGAAGTTGCCTTCACTCATGGACGAGATTCACTCCCTGATCGAGTCGACCAACGTCCGATTCGTCCTCGCCGGGAGCAGCGCTCGGAAGTTGCGTCGCTCTCACACGGGGCTCATGGCCGGGAGAGCGCGGCAGCGTCGGCTCTTTCCCTTCATCTCGCGAGAGCTGGGGCCCTTCGACCTGCAGCGCGCGTTGAACACGGGGCTGCTCCCTCCAATCTGGCTCTCGGACGAGCCATGGCAGGACCTAGGGGACTATGTGGGTGAGTACCTGACCGAGGAGATTCGTGCGGAGGCGCTGGCTCGAAACATCGAGGCATTCTCACGATTTCTGCAGACGGCCGCGCTCGCCAACTCGCTTCAACTGAACTTCGAGTCCATCGCCAGCGACGCGGGCGTTCCCGCTCGTACCGTTCGTGAGTACTTCGCGCTGCTCGAGGACACCCTGGTGGGCTACACGCTGGAGCCGCTCGACATGCCGCCGCGAAAGGCCGTGAGCCATGCGAAGTTCTATTTCTTCGACAACGGCGTCGTGAACCGGCTCATCGGCCGACGAGAGGTGGTCGAGGGGACAGACGACTTTGGTCGCGCCTTCGAGACCTTCCTGTGTCATGAGCTGCTCGCGTGGCGAGCCTACCGGCAGGAAGACGATCCGGTGCGCTTCTGGCGGACCCACAACGGCGATGAAGTCGACTTCGTTATTGGAGACCACACCGCGGTGGAGGTGAAGGCGACCACCTTCGCTACGGAGAAGCACCTCAAGGGCCTTAGCCGGCTCGGAGGGCACCTCACGTTGCGACGCAAGATCCTGGTCTCGCGAGACCCGACCCGCCGTCGCATCGGCGACGTGGACGTCTGGCCGTGGTTTCAGTTTCTGCAAGCGCTGTGGGCGGACGCACTCTGAGCGCCTGGGTCAGTCGAGCGCGCCCTCGCCGAGGCTCGACCGCTCCACGGCCGCGCTCGGGTGGAGACTGTCGAGCCAGTCCGTGACGGCGCGGATGCGAGGTGCGTCGGCAAGCTCTTCGGGTACGACGCGGAAGAGGCTGCGCTCGGGCGCGCCACGACCATCATCGAGGCGAACGAGCGCAGGGTGGCCGTCCGCGGCCGCGACGGCGAGCACACCGAGGCCCACGCCGGCCACGACGAGTTCGAAGGCCGCCGACAGGCTGGTCGTCGCGACGGCCACTCGGCCGCGGAGCACGAGGCTCTGTGCCCAACGCGTCTCCGGGAGCCGGTTTCGTGGTGTGCCGTTGATGACGAGGTCGGCCGGGCGCGCCGGATCGAGCGGGAAGAGGCCCGCGCGCTCGACGAGCGTCCGCGCGCCGTAGAGTCCGAGCGGCACGCCCAGGAGACGCCGCACACGGAGCCCCGCTTCCGTCGGACGCGCCAGTCGGAGCGCGATGTCGGCCTGGCCGGACGCCAAGTCCAAGATCTGCTCGGTGCAGCGGAAGTCGATGACGAGATCCGGGTGACGCTCGCGCAAGGAGGCGAGCCTCGGCGCGAGATACCACCCGACGATGTAGTCGACGGTCGTGAGGCGGACGGTGCCCTTTACCCGCTCCGTCGCCTGATCGAGGTCGTGGCCAAGCGTGCGGACTTCGTGGGCCATTCGTGCGGCGGCGTCGACGACACGCGAGCCAGCGTCGGTCGCGCGCCAGCCATCGGCGGACCGCACGAAGAGCGTCGCGCCGACCGCCTCTTCGAGCGCCGTGATACGCCGACTCAAGGTGGTCGGGTCGACGCCGAGAGCGCGCGCGGCCTCACCTAGCGTGCGGTGGCGTTCGAGCGCGAGGGCGAAGCGGAGATCTCTCCAGTCCACGATGGCTTCAGTCGGTTCAGGACGGGTGAAGACGATAGCAGAGTCCGGTAGGCTCCGGCGCCGATGTCGCTACCCACTCGCCAAAGCGCCCACTCCCTTTACGCCGACGATGGCCGACGCCTCGCCGCGACCCTCTTCGAGCCATCGGCGCCACCGCAGGCCGCCATCGTCGTATGCGGCGCGCTCGGGGTGCCTCGCCGCTATTACCGAAGCTTCGCGTCGTGGATGGCCGAGCGCGGCGTCGCGGTGCTCACGTTCGACTACCGTGGCTCGGGCGAGTCGCTCGACGGCCCGATTCGTCAGGACCCGGCGACCCTGTACGACTGGGGTCGCTACGACATGGACGCCGCCATCACGGCGGCTCGTTCTCGCTGGCCCGACGCGCCGACGTGGGCCCTCTGCCACAGCTTCGGCGGGCAGGCGCTCGGGCTCACGCCCCATCGCGCTGAGCTGTCCGGCGCCATCGTGGTGGCGTCGGCGTCGGGCGACATGGCCCTCTACGACACGCGCTTCGGCCACGTCATGCGCTTCACGATGCACGTGGCCATCCCCGCCGTGACCCGGGCGGTCGGCTACATGCCCGGCCGGCTCGGCCTCGGGACGGATCTCCCCGCTGGCGTCGTCCGGCAGTGGTCCGAGTGGTGCCGTACGCCGAACTACCTCGTCGGCGCGCTGGGCGAGACGGGCCACGCGGACCTCGCCATCCCCATGCACTTCTTCCGAATCGCCGATGACACCTACGCTCCAGAAAGACCAGCACGCGCCTTGGAGGGGTGGTACCAGAGGGCGACCGTGCGGTCCCGGACCCTTCACCCGCGCGAGGTCGGCCTCCGCAAGCTGGGTCACTTCGGGCTCTTTCGCCCCGGCAAGACGGTGGCCTTCTGGCAGGAGTTTCACGCGATCATCGCGTCGAATTTCCCTTGATTGTCGGCGCCCGAGGAGTAAGCCGGCAACATGCAAAGCCAATGGCCTCCGCTCGTCCGACTCCATGCTGCGCTCCTTCTGGCCTTCAGCTCGACGGTCCTCTCCTGCGCCACGCCGGAGCCGCCCGTTGGGGTGGGCACGCCGCTCGTAGCAACGGCCACGCCGAAGGCGTCGACCATCACGGTGGACCACGTCGCGGTGGTGCGCTTTCAGTCGGATTGGAACGAAGTCGTCGTAACCGGGCCCGTCTACGCCGGCGGCAAGCTGCGGCTGCAGTTCGACGCGGCGCGGCTCCCCTCATGCCGCGGCACGAAGTACGGCCTACCCGCTTGGTCGATCCTGGCCTACGTGAAGTTCGACGGCGGCGCAACGACGAGCCGCCCCATGACCGCCCAAGGCGCGTTCCTCGAAGCGATCGTCGACGTCCCCGAGACGGCCGGCGACGTTGAGGTCTGGTTCTACGCGAACGACTACTACGGCTGTAAGGAGTGGGACACGAACCTCGGCCAGAACTACGACTTCACGGTCGCGGCCCCGGCCGTGGCCGTCCCGGTTCGTTTCACGACCGACTGGCTCGAGACCTCGGATGAGCCGCTCACGCAGGGAGGTCTCCTCGAGATCGACTACAGCCCGTCGCGGCTGTCGACCTGCCGCATGACCAAGAACGGGGCCCGCGCGTGGAACCTCTACGCGAGCTGGCGCTTCATGCCGGGGGGCGAGACCGGCACCGTCGCGCTCTACAGTGGCGACCCCTGGGCGGCCAGCGGGGAAGCCGGCTACGACACGCCGACCGTGAACATCCCGGACGACGCGACCTCCGTCTCGTTCTGGTTCTCGAACTCGGATGAAGGCGGCTGCGTCGCGTGGGACAGCGACTTCGGCGTAAACTACGAGTTCCCGGTCGTGCCCGCGGGCGCGAACGGCCTCACGGTCGGTTGGATCGGCGACCTCGACTTCGTCCTCATCGGCGCCGGCAGCGACCAACACCGCGGCGCGGTCGATCCGGTCTATCACTTCGACTCGTGGCAGGGCCAAGGCGTCGCCGGGATCGTCGAAGTTCAGGCGTGGATCGCGGGCCTGACCGATCAGAGCTACGCCAGCCCCGCCGCGGCCGCCACCGCCGCCTCCGCCATCGACGCCGAAGTCGTCACGACGGCCGTCGTGCAGCCGCTCCCGCTCCACTTTCAGCGCCAGCAGGGCAACAACTTCGTCTACGCTTTCCGCTTGAACGACCTCCGGAACAGCCTCTCCGGGGTCATGGCCAGCTACGGCAACTACCGATATTCGTTCCGCTTCTCGGTGGACGGCGGGTCCACGTGGAAGCCCGCTTTCGACCAAGACGGAGGTCGACGTCTCGTGCTCGCGGCAACGCTCGACTGCACGCTCTTCCCGGCCGGCGGTCCCCCCGAGTGCCCGAAGAGCGCCCCGGTCGGCTGGGTCGGTGGCTGGGGCGGGCGTTTCAACCACGCCTGCCAGCTCGTCGCCGGCATCCCGGATCCAGTGCTCTTCACGAAGTCGAGCCTCGGCCACGACTGCATGGTGCTCACGGCCGAGGTGTACGTCCCTGGCATTACCGACGCGGGCGGGGCCAGCAGCGCGATCCGCGCCGAAGTCGAGACCGATCTGGGCTTCGGCGGAGGCCCGTTAGCGACCCCGGTCTTCTACCCGCTGTCGTTCGACGGCCAAGCCGGCAACAACTTCCGCTACGCGTGGAGCCCGGCGCAGAACGTCGGCATGTCGAACACGGGCGACTACCAGTTCCGGTTCCGCTTCTCGGCCGACGGCGGCACGTCGTGGACCGTCCTCGGAAAGGACGGGACTAGCTTCCGTAACCTCCGGATCGCAAACGACTCTCTCGACATCGTGCCCGAACAGACGTGCGACGGCGTCCAGAGCTGGGACAGCGCGACCAACTCGGCACCCTCCTGTGTGCCGTGGGCCAAGGACGCCGACTACGACGCGCTCTACTGCGAACATTGGCTGAACGGACTTGGACGCGGCCAGTGGTCGCACAATGGGACCACACTGACGTGGCTCGAAGCCTACGTCCGGATCGGAGCGCCCCTCGGCTCGGTCCTCGGCGCAGGCCTGTGGGTCTCCTACCTCGACGGGTCAGGAGGCCCAGCCAAAGAGGCGTGGTCCTACGGCAACGCGATCGAGCCCGGCTACTACCGCACGGGGTTCACCACGTCGCGAAGCGGCCCCGGTGGCGGCAGCTTCACGTTCACCATCGAGGCCTTCGCGACCTTCATCGATGTGCAACGCCCCTCCGGCGTCGTCGATCGCCTCTGGCAGAGCGCCGGCGGCCAGAACTACACGGTCTCGGCCGCGTGGCCGTCGGCCGGCTACGTGCTCGGGATCGGCTCTGGGTCGGTGGAATACGTGCCGGATGACTCACCCACCTTGGGCGCCAAGTGGGCGTGCCAGCCGTGATGCGGCTGCTGCTCTGCGTCGCCTTGGGCGCGTGCGCTGGGACCACCACCGCGTCCCCGGACATCGCCGTGGTCGACGAGGACGTCGTGGACGTGGTCGACCAGGACATCGCGCCCTCGGAAGACGTCGATGGCACCATCGATACGTTCTCGCCCGTCGACACGGCCCTCGGCGACGACGTCGCGCTCGACATCGAGGAGCGCGTCGACACTGGGCCGGAGCCGGAGCTCCCCTACTGCGAGCGCTTCGCCAACGCGAGCTGCGCGCTCCAACTGGCCTGCCCGCTGCCGGGGCTACCGGTAGCGCCCGACTGTGAAGCGTCCGCCTACGCCGAGTGCGGCGGCGACGGCGTTGCAGCGGCTCTCGCGGCGGGGACGGCCTCGCTCGTGGGCGCGAGCGCCTGCCTGGACGCGCTCGCGGGCCTCGGATGCGAGGGGTGGCGACAGGCTGTGACCACGTCACCACGGCCCGTCCCCGCTTGCGAAGGCGTGGTGCGCGGCCAAGTCGCGGACGGCGCCGTGTGCCTCAGCGACGCCGAGTGCAGCTCCGGACGTTGCGAGGTAGGCGCGACCTGCCCGGGCACCTGCGTCGTGCTAGAGCCCCAGCCGGACGCCGTGGGTGCGCCGTGTGGCGCGGCGACGGACGACTTCGCGTTTTGCGCTGCGCCATTGAACTGCGGAGAAGGCGATTCGTGTGGTGCGCCGGGCGACCTCGGGGCCACCTGCGATGACGCGACGCCGTGTGCACCGTGGCTCACCTGCTACGCCGGCACGTGCGCTCTCTACGGCGCTCCGGGCGAGCCATGCTTCACGACGTCCGAGTGCGACCCGCGTCTACCCGGCCCCCGCCTCGTCTGTAGTGGCGGGGTCTGCACCGAAGGTCCGACCGTCGGGGCGCCGTGCACCGAGTTCGTCTGCGGTTCGGGGTACTGCGATACGGCGGCGCTCCCGCCGACCTGCAGCGCTGCCCCAGGGCTCGGTGACGCGTGCGCCGGCGGCGGGCTCTGCGGCGATGGGCTCCGCTGCCACGCCGGGGTCTGCGCCATGCCCCTGCCCAGCGGCGCGCCCTGCGTCAGCCCAGCTCAGTGTGAAAGCTACCGGTGCATCGCGGGGACCTGTCTCGCGCCCGGAGCGGCCCCTTGCCCGGCGGTTCCGCCTACTTGAGGATCGCCTCGAGGGCGGCCTTGTCGGTGTCGAAGGTGAACGCCTCGAAGAGCTGATACCGAAAGTCTTTGTCGACGATGGTCGGGTTCAAGAGCCGCACCACGTCGAGCTGCTCGGCCGAGAACGAGAACTGCCCGAGGACCGTCCGAACCTGGCCCACGGTCACGGGCTTACCTTCGAGCGCCATCTTGAGTACCCGCATCTTCTCGGCGGCGAACGACTGCGCCTCGACTGTCTTCAGGATCTTCGACAGGTCGGCGGCCGAGATGGGCTCGATGCGCGGCGGCGGGGCCGGCGCCGTTGGCACCGGACGCACGACGAGAGACGGCATGAGGGCGGCGAACGGGACCGCCTCCCACTGGCTGTCTTTGCCGTTTCGCGGGCCGTCGCACCGGTCGAGGAGCCCGGCCGACCCGATGCCGTGGCGGTCGGCCCCCTGGACGCTGAGGCAGAGGCCGGAGACGCGGTTCCTGAGCTGCATCGCGCCGCGACCGCTCGAGGCGATCGTCCATTGGTTGTCGAGGCGCTGGTCTTGTCCCGCCGCGTTGCAGTCGAAGACCTCCGCCTCGGCCATCATGCCGGCTTGGTCGACGCCCCGTACGCCCAGGCAGAGCCCGCTCGCCTCGTTGCGGACGAACTCGAAGCCTGGCGCGGCGGGGACAACGGTCCATTGGTGGTCGAGGGGTCGTTCTCCTCGCTCCCCGAGGCACGGTACGAGCTCAATCCCCGCGC
Source organism: Myxococcales bacterium (assembly GCA_018780435.1). GTDB lineage: Bacteria > Myxococcota_A > UBA9042 > SXOO01. Next base: position 33,781 of record JADMJS010000056.1, on the reverse strand, counting down.
CGGCGCGGTGCTGATGGCCGCCTTTGACGCCGAGACACAGGTTCGAGGCGCCGTTGATGAGCGCCATGACTTCCGGCTTGGGCGGTTGCCGGTTCGCTTCGGGCGCGGGCGGGCACGGCGATGTCGGCGGACAAACCGGACACGGCGTCGATGGCGGGCACGTCTTGTCTGGGCGCGTGTCCGCCTCAAGCGCCTCAAGCTCCATGATGGTGCGTTCGAGCCGTGCCTTGACCTCCGAAGTCACCTTCGCCTTGCCCTTGAGCTTGGCGACGAGGAGCCGCACGGCGTCGATATCTGCCTGCACGTCGTCGAAACGTTGCGACAGCGCCGACTCCGGCGGGGGACGCGACGCCAGTACGGCGGGAGCCGCGAGAAGCGTGGCGATGAGAGCAGAGAGCGGGCGACGCGTCATGGCTGTCTCCAGGAGCTTCACGGGCAGGGCCGTCGATGGCGAGCCGCCTGAGCATGGCAAGAGAACGCCCGTGCTACAAGCCCTGCGCCCTGCGCCTCCTCAGGAGCAACCACCCGGCGTGAAGCTCGACCGTGCTGGGTCGAGTGGGGCGCAGTCGGTCGAATCCAGGTCGCCGTCGCCATCATCATCGTGGTCGCAGTCGTCGCCGAAGCCGTCGAGATCACTGTCGAGCCAGAGATTGTCCGCTACACCATCGCAGTCGTCGTCGAGCCCGTTGCACTGCTCGGGCGCCCCAGGCCACGCCTCGGGCCGGAGCGGTGCGCAGTCGAGCGGGAGCTCCCACCCATCTTGGTCGTCATCGAGATCACACCACCCGATCCCATCACCGTCCAAGTCGGGGCCCCCTTCATCGATGAGGCCGTTGCAGTTGTCGTCTTTGCCGTTGCAGCGCTCGTCGACGACGGGGACCTCGGCGTCGTTGGGGGCGCAGTCAGCGTCGTCCCGGATCCCATCGTCATCGGCGTCACGGTCGCAAGCGTCCCAGTCGCCGTCGCCGTTCAGGTCGGGACCATCGTCGATGAGCCCGTCACAGTCGTCGTCGACATAGTTACACTCCTCAGCGCGACCCGGATGTCGTGACCAATCGTCCGGCGCGCAATCGAACCCGTTTGGCCGGCCGTCACCGTCGCGGTCCCAGTCGCAGGCATCGCCCAGCCCATCGTGGTCGAGGTCGTTGAAGTCCTCGTCGCCGAAGCTGTCGCAGTCGTCGTCGAGACCGTTGCATTCCTCCGGCGCCCCGGGGTACCGGGTCGGATCCGCCATGGCGCAATCGGTGTCGTTCGACGCGCCGTCCCCATCGCGATCCGAGTCGCACTCGTCCATCAGACCGTCGCCGTCGAGGTCCGGCAACCCGTCGTCCATGACGCCACTGCAGTCTTCGTCCCGTCCGTCGCAGATCTCGACCGCGCCGCTGTAGATCCATCGGTCATGCGGATCACAATCGGTCACGTCGGGGTCGCCATCGCCGTCCTGGTCTGGGTCACAGTCGTCGCGGAGCCCGTCCCAGTCGAGATCGGGACTGCCGTTGTCTACGAAGCTGTCGCAGTTCTCGTCACGCCCATTACAGATCTCGACGGCATTGCGATAGACGACGGGATCATCGGGGGCGCAGTCAAAGATGTTCGAGTTCCCGTCACCGTCTCGATCCGGATCGCAGCTGTCACCGCTCCCGTCCTGGTCAAAGTCAGGGAGTCCGTCGTCGGGCAGTCCGTCACAGTCGTCATCGCTCGTGTTGCACCGCTCGACGGCCGACGGCCCTCGCGCGGCATCGTCCGGAGCGCAGTCGACGGCATCGAGATCACCGTCGCCGTCCCGGTCCGGATCACAGAGGTCCATGAGGCCATCGGCATCGAGGTCGGGTAGCCCGTAGTCGATGTGCCCATCACAGTTGTCATCGATTCCGTTGCAGACCTCCAGCGCCTGGACATGGCGAGCCTCGTCGAGCGGGGCGCAGTCCATGTCGTCGAAGTCACCGTCGCCGTCGTCGTCGGTGTCACACCCATCCCCTACCCCATCGCCGTCGAGGTCGGCCTGTTGGGGATCGGCGAGCTCCGGGCACACGTCGGCCGCGTCGACGATTCCGTCATCATCGTCGTCGTTATCGACACAGTTGGCGACGCCATCGACGTCAATGTCAATGTATCCCTCGTCGGTCTGCCCGTCGCAGTCCTCATCGAGTCCGTTGCAGAAGTCGGGCTGCGGTCCCACGAACCCGATGCACGGCCCACCACATGCGGACTTGCCACGCTGGCATCGACTCCCTTCACCGTAGAGCAGCCACTTTGGCGTACCCGGAGGTACACACTCGAGCACGGGCCCCTCGTCGACCACGCCATCGCAGTCGTTGTCGAGCTGATCGCAGGCTTCCTCCGTAGGCCCTTGATGATCGAGACACTCGCCGCAGAGTCGGTAGCCCGGGTGACAGATGCTCGAGCCGCCCTGGACGAGTCCGTCGACTTTCTCGGGCCAACACGGTGTCGGCGGGACGTCGTCAATCTCACCGTCGCAATCATTGTCGAGCCCGTCGCATTGCTCTGCGCCTTCGTCCGGGATGGCGCACTCGCTGAGGCCGTCGGGCGTGCAACGTCGAACCCCGGTGCACCAGGGCCCTTTCGCACAGCTCGTCTCGGCAGCAAGCCCGAGCGCGAGAGAGTTGCATTCGCACGTGGCATCGCCGACGGGTTTGCACCGAGAGACAGCTTGACCGGTCTCCGCGAGTAGACCGGGCGCGCAACCGGCGCCAGGCCCGCAGTCCTCATCGGATTCGCAACGGCGCCCACAGAACGCGCCGATCTCGACATCTTCGATCGCACACACGGCGTCGACCATGCCCTGTTGCGAACAGGTGGTCGACGACATACACGGCATGCAGTCCGTCGCCGAGTCGTCCAGGCACAGCCACGGTCCCGATCCGGTCACCGGTGGAAGACAGGTGAGGGGCGATGGACAGGCGTCAGTGCACTCACCGGTGCACACGCGATCGCCGTTCGTGGTCTGGACGCACAGCGGGTAGTCACACTCCTCATCGGCGCCACACGGGCAGCCGATCCCGCCTGGGCATATGTCCTCGGCGGTATCCTCATCGACATTGACGTGAACATCGTCAGGCGGCAGGTCGAGCGGCGCGCGTTCGGCCGACCGCACGTCCTCAGTGCCGCCAGACACGTCGGGTGACTCCGTCGCCACGGCTTCGGTGGCGTCCTTCAGGTCGTCCTCGATGAAGCCCGGCTCCGGCTCCGAGGCGGATGTTCCCGGCGCCCAAGCTGGCGCGTCCAGGGCGATCGCGGCGTCGCCGCCTGCGAGTCCGCCCCCTCGCACGTCACCGAACGTCGACGCTGTCGACGCCTGGCCACCGCAGCCGAGTACCAACGCGCCGAAGATGACGCCCTCTCGCATCAAGACCAACGCTGATCGCGACGCGGAGCACGCCCCCATGACAGGAGACTTTCCCATGCCTACCCCCAATTCATTAACGGGGCAAAACGGGTACGTGCGAGAAGTCTTAAGACAAATGACTGTGCGGCACTCTATTGGCGGGCCACGGAGTTTACGCGTTCCGGCGGCCCCTCAAGGGCGTCGCCTCTCGTCAGCGAACGGGCAGAAAGGCGTCGGGGACGACCTCGATAGCCGCACCGGCCATCCAAACCAGGGTCCCGCCGGTCAGCTCGATGGCTCGAAGATCCACCACCGTCCCGGTCAAGTCTATGGGCGTCGAGTCCGTCAGACGGGTCCCCACGATCTTCGGCGCGTCACCAACAGAGTCATGGACCCAGGCCACGTAGTCACCCGCGACGGCCGGTCGACGCCAGAGCTGTGGCTGCGACCACGACGTCTTGCCGAGCAAACGTTCTGCGCCCCCCGCCACGGCCCGCGAGTAGATGTGGAACTCCTGGTACTTCGGCTCGGGTGAGATGCCTCTCCAGTCGAGCCAAACGACCGTCGTGCCGTCCGTCGCGGGCCGTGCCTGCTTCGACGGGTCGTCGGAGAGGAACACTCGGGTGGGCACCTCGGTGGAGGGCTCGAAGAGGGTCGCGCCGACGACGATGCTGGCGATATCGGCGTTGTTCTCGTCTTGGTTGAAGGGCGCGGCGGGGTCTCCGAGGTGCTCCCCATCGGGATCATGTGAGTAGTCGGTGAAGACGACGAGGCCGCCGCGCAGGTGTGGCGAGTCCTGCTCGACGTCGTCGTCCGTGAGCGCCCGCGCGGACCCGGGCTGCGCGAGGTCGAGGGCCCACAGCTCGGTGTCGCGCGGACCGCCCTCACCCTTGCGCCGGTCGAGCCACACGAGGATGGAGCCATCTGCCGTGAGGCCGTCCTGATCGCCGGGTGCGGCGACCAGCGGTTCGGGGACGGTCTCGCCATCGCGGAGCAGGAAGAGATCGTAGTCACCATCGCGATCATCGGCGAAGACCACGCCTCCGGGGACGGTGGCCGGATCGCGCGGTGTACCCGCCTCGGCGGCGGCGACGAGCACCGTGACGAGGCCCGTCGTGGAATCGAGGCGGCGTAACGCGCCCCCTTCGACCCAGACTACCCGTCCGGCGTCGGCGCTGAGACAACAGGCGTCGGCGCTGACGGCGATGGTCTGAGAGACCCACGTCGTTGGGTCTTCGGTGGCGTCGTCTGGAGTCGACGCATCGGCGATGGGGGCTCCGTCATGCGAATCATTGTTCGAGGTCGTCGCGTCGGAGATCGGCTCCGCCGCGTCGCCCCCGATGGTGTCCGAGGCGCCATCGGCCGTGGTCGCCGTGGTCACGTCGCTCGAACAGCCGACGACTAAGGTGACGAAACCGAACGCGGTGCGAGACATCATCCGTCGTGTACTCATGGCTCTTCTCCTGGCTGCTGGTCCCGACTCGAGGGCGAACGAGCCGACTTCAGTTCACTCACGTCGATGCCGTAGCGTTCGAGGCGCGCGTCGAGGCCGGGTCGAGAGAGCCCGAGCGCCGCAGCGATCGCGATCTTCTTTCCACCGAGGCGCCGAGCGGCGTCGAGGATCACGTCGCGCTCCACCCGCTCGACGGTCGCGAGGAGCGGCCCACCGTCCCACGCCACGGGCCCTCCCGGTGTAGGGCGCGCCCCACCTCGCTCTCGGAGCGGCGGGGAGAGGTGGCGAGCGTCGATACGGCCGTCCGGCCCGGTCAGGATCGCTGCCCGAGTGAGCTCGTTCTCGAGCTCGCGCACGTTCCCAGGCCAATCGAAGGCGACGACCCGATCGGCCGCGGTGGCCGTCAAGGCGAGCTCGCGTTTCAACCGCTTGCCGATGCGCTCCAGGAGGCGTTCCGCGATGAGGACGATGTCTCCACGGCGCTCGCGAAGCGCGGGGACCGCGACCGTGATGACGGCCAGGCGATAGTAGAGGTCCTCCCGGAAGGTGCCCGCCCGGACGTGGGCTTGAAGATCGCGATTGGTCGCAGCCAGGACTCGGAAGTCCACGTCGAGCTCGCGAGTCCCGCCGACGGGCCGCACTTTCCGCTCCTGCAATACGCGCAAGAGCTTGGCCTGGTGGTCGAGCCTCAGCTCGGCGACCTCGTCGAGGAAGAGTGTGCCGTGGTTGGCGGCCTCGACGAGACCACGCTGGGCGGTCAGCGCGCCGGTGAACGCGCCTCGGACGTGGCCGAAAAAGACGCTCTCGAAGAGATCGGCCGGCACGGCGCCACAATTCTCGGCGACGAAGGGTCCTGTACGTCGATCGCCCGCCGCGTGGACGGCCCGGGCGAGGAGCTCCTTCCCGACGCCGCTCTCGCCGAGCAGCAGCACGTTCACATCGACGTCGGCCACGCGGGACAACGTCTGCACGACGCGTCGCATGGGGGCGCTCCGGTGGACCACCTCCTCGAAGCCGACGCGCAGATCCGAGATCAGGCGCGACTCGGCCAGCGCTTCGCGGAGCGACGTGACCTCGTCCTCGTGCTCTCGCCGAAGACGCGCGACATCGAGAGCCGCGGCCGTGCTCAGCTCGCGAAAGTGGGTGGCCGCCCTGACCGCGAGGTCGCGCTCGACGACCAGCTTCAGTGCGGCGAGGTTCGCGGAATCGCGGCCGGCCTTCAGCGCCTCTGCAGGGATGGCGGGCAGGAAGCTGGCGACCAGCCAGGCGCGCTCCGAGGTGTCGGACTGAACGAAGGGCTCCGAGAGGACCGCGACAGCACCGGCTTCGTCGACTCCCCGCCACGCGGCGCCATCCGGAGGGACGGCCGCGAGCGCACGCGCCACCGGGAGCGACGGGGCGCCAGGCACCGCCGATGTCCGGCTCGCAGTGGCCAGCACGCGGCGAGCCGCCGAGCCAGCGCCACCGGGGTCCGTCGCGACGACGGCAACCGCATCTGCGCCGATGGCCGTCAAGTAGGCCATGATCACGTCCTCGAGGCCAAAGGTCAGCGGCCAAAGTGGGCTCCCAGGTGGACCATCCGCCGGGGGGGCTGCCGCGCTCCCCGCGTCAGACGACGTCGGGGGCGCAGCCTCGCCTAGCACGTCTCGTGCCAGCGCTGGGGCGCTGCCCGTCGCTGGGACACCGCCGACCGGAAGGGCGTCGGCCGCCCGGGCTTCCGCGCCGTCGATGCGCAATCGCTCCGCGGCGCGGTGAGCACTGGCGCTTGCAAGGAGCCCGTGTGCGGTCGACGCGAGCTCGGGCATCCCGGCGAGCTCGGCGCCCTCGCGCAGGAGCGGTATGACGACGTCGGTCCCGGCGGGAACGCCACGGTCCCGCTCCGGAAAAGCGAGGAACGCGCCCGCGGCCGCGTCGAGTGCGCGCCGGGCGCTGCCGAGCCGGCCGGCGCGCGCTTCGAGGAGCCCGCGTACGGCCCGGAGGGGGGCGATCTCGATGGGCTCGATACCGGCACGGAGCCGCTCTTCGATGAGCAAATCCACAAGTGAGAGCGGGGAGCCGGAGACCGACGGAGAGATGGCGGTCGGTGCGGGCGGCTCTCCACCCGCGACCACGAGGAGCCAGGCGGCTTCGGATCGAGCGGCGGGGAGGCCTTGTGTCGCGGCCGCGTCGAGGACTGCGAGACAACGAGCCTGGGCACGGCGGCGCACGGGGTCGTCCGACGTGGGACCTGCTTCCGCCAGATCGAGCCTGACTCGGCAGAGTTCGGCGTCGAGTCGCATGGTGGGTGAGACGAGGCCCGTCTCGTCGAGCGCGTCGAGGGCGGCACGGGCACGCAACACCTCACCCACGTCCAGCGCGATGAGGGCGCGGATCATCGTGGCCATCGCGCTGCCCCGGCGGTCTCCGAGCCGGCCGGCGAGCTCCCCGGCTCGGGTGGCCCGCTCCCAAGCGGAAGCGAAGTCGAGCCTGGCTCTTGCGGCGATGGCGCCGTTGCTCTCGGCGATTCGCTCCCCACGCCGATCGCCAGTCTGGCGTTTTGCGTCGGCGGCGGTCGCGTACGCCTCGGCAGCCGCGGCGTATCGTCCGGCCGCAAGCCATTGATTGCCAAGGTTGTTCGATATCTTGCCGAGGAGGTGCACGTCGCCGAGGGACAGCGCGAGTCGCTGCGCCTCACGCAGCGACTCGCCCGCGCGGGCAGGCTCGCCCATGAGCGCGAGCGCCGACCCTCGAATGAGCCACCACTCGGCGCTCTCGCGCGTGTCGAGGGCCTCCGACAAGACGGCGCCGAGCTGCTCTTCAACGCCGGCATAGTTGCCGAGTGAGAGGGCGATGCGGGCTTCGAGCAAACGCAGCCCGGCGGTCCCGCCCGCGACGCGACGCGCGAGCGCGAGCCCTTGGTCCATAGACTCACGGTCGGCGGCGACTTCGGCGTGTCGAACCGCGAGCGCCGCCAGTGCGAAGGGCGCGGGACCGGATGTGACTCGGTCGAAGGCGTCACCGAGGGCACTCTCCGCCGCCATCGCGGCCCGGAGGTAGGCCTGTCCTGCCTCACGGGAGTCGAGGGCACTCGCCGCCATCGACGCGATCCGCTCCCAGGCCCAGGCCGCCTCGCGAAAGCGGCCCGCGACGATCGCCGCGTGCGCGCGCCGCCCGAGCCGCGGTCCGGTGTCTGCCGCCGAGACGAGGATGTCCACGAGGCGCGACGACTCGTGCCCGAGCGGCGGGAGCGCGGCGCGTGTGCCGGGTGCGCCGTCGAGCAGCGCCAGGACCGGGGTCGGCAGGACGAACTCGCCCATCGAGCCTGTGGAGGCAACGGCGACGAGTCCGACCCGTGCGAGCGTCGCGATCGCGCCTGGAGAGGGCCGCAGACCCTCGAGCTCCTGGGCCGTCGCGGTGCCGCCGAGCGCGTGCAGAACGGCGAGGAACTCGAGCGCGTCCGGTGGCAAAGGCCCGAGGAGCGACTGCCACATGTCGGATAAGCCCGGCGCATCGATCTCGAGGAGCGAGTGGGCTCCCGCGTCCGTCCTGCTGATCCAGCCACCCGCCCCGTTCGGGACGAGGACGCGAGCGTGGACCGCGGCCCCGGCGAAGCGCCCGAGATCAGTCGCCCCCGCGTGACGGCGGGCTACGAGGAGGCGGCGAAAGATCGAGTCGGGATGGTGCTCATCGACCCGGAGCCGGTCGAGCCACGCCTGAACCGACGCCTCCGTGGGCGCCGGGATCATCCGATGTCGTGCGCCCGGACGCGCCTCGATGGCGGCCACGAGGCCCGAGGCCGACACAAACCCGGCCGCGTCGTCGACCACGACCAAGCGAGCAAGGCTGCCGGCCTCGACGGCACGTTGAAGGACGTGTCGGTCGGCGGCAGGTAAGGACGCGACGCGGGGCACGACCAGGATGGGGAGCTCCGCCTCGAGGCCCGAACCCGCTAGGGCGTCGATGACGGCCACCGCCACCGCTTCGAGGCCGTCGCGAGCGACCTCCGCATCGATACCGACGCGCGGGAGCGACCCGCCGAGCGCGTTCACGAGCCGACGGATGAAGAGCAGGGCCGGCTCGCCCGGGCGGGGCGCGCTCCCGACCCTGACGTTCTGTCCGCGCCGGCGGAGAGCGTCGCCGAGCCAATCGGCGACGGTGACGGCGTCACCGTGTGCGACCTCGAGGACGAGAGGCGCCGACGCACACGCGAGATCCTCGACCACGGCCACGTCGGCGTCGAAGAAAGCGTCGACGGACCCGGCGCCGACCGGCTCGACGAGCCGGGGTGTCCAGTCGGAATCGAGCAGCGCCATGGCGGCGGCGCCATCGGCGGGCCGACGCTCCGGATCGAGCTCGCCGCAGCGGTCGAGGAGCGCGCGCAGGTCGGGCTCGACCGCAGCCCCGTCGAAGGCGCGCGCGAGGGCCCAGAGATCGCCGGCTGGAATGGCCGTGGCACCCTGCCGTCGAAGCTCGGGAGGCACGAAGTGAGCAGTACCGCCTCGCAGCGCGTCGCCCGCCCGCGAGCTGAGACCGAAGTCGACCAGCACGGGGAACGGCGCCCGCTCGGCCGCAGGGTCCGATGCGGGGTCGTGGCCCATGAGCACGACGTTCTGTGGCTTCACGTCGCCATGGACGAGGCCAGCCGCGTGGACGTAGGCGAGCGCGTCGAGGAGGACGACGAACACCGCGCGGAGCGCCGCCGGGGGCGGTCCGCGCCGCAGCCATTGGTCGAGCCGCTCACCATCGACATGGTCCATCGAGAACCAGCGATCGCCGCCGCGCTCTGGGGGCTCCAGCGCGTCATGGACTCGGACGACGGCGGGGTGATCGAGCCGCCTCAGCACATCGTACTCGCGTGCGAGACCGAGACGGTCGGGAGTCCGCTTCAGCGCCACGTCTCGCCCGAGGAGCCGGTCGTGAGCACGGTAGACGGTCCCGAGGCCGCCTTGACCGAGTTGGGCGACGAGCTCGTAGCGACGTTGCCATGAGGCGGGGAGCTGATGCATGGAAGCGAGTTTAGCAGACCAGCCGCTTCTGCAATCGAGATTTACACCTGGGCGCTCTCGGCGGCGCCCTCAAAGTGCGTGGAGCGGGCCGCGCCCTTGGCGAATTCGCCCGCGACGGGCGACCGATTCAGGCCGGGGCTTGACCTTTGGCGTTGCGTGCCTTTTGCTACCGCGACTGCGAATTCCCTGAACCGGCTGTAATAGGAGTCGTCGAAATGGGTCTCTCCCTATCGAAGGGCGGCAATCTCTCACTTTCCAAAGAAGCACCCGGCTTCACCAAGCTGAAGGTGGGCCTCGGCTGGGACATCCGAACGACCGATGGCGCCGCGTTCGATCTCGACGCGTGCGCGTTCATGCTCGGCGCGGACGGCAAGGTGCGGTCGAACGGCGACTTCGCGTTCTACGGCCAACAGGCCACGCAGGAAGGCGCGATCAAGCTCGGCGGCGACAACCGCACCGGCGCGGGCGACGGCGACGACGAGACCATGGAGCTCGACATCACCAAGGTCCCGGCCGACATCCACCGCGTCGCCGTCTGCATCTCCATCTACGAGGCCGACCAGCGTCGACAGAACTTCGGCATGGTCCGCTCAGCGTTCGCGCGGGTCGTCGACCTTGCTAACAATCGCGAGATCGGTCGATTCGACCTGTCGGAAGACGCGAGCCTCGACACGGCGCTCATCTTCGCGGAGATCTATCGCCACAATGGTGAGTGGAAGTTCAAGGCCATCGGGCAAGGCTACGCGGGGGGCCTCGGACCTCTCGCTCGCAACTTCGGCGTCGATATCTAGTCGAATTCAAAGGCAACTTCCAGGACCGGGCGCCACGGGTTCGGTCCACGGGTAAGGCACGAGCACAACCCCGGGGCCAGGTCGGCCTCGGCAAGCACTTCATCAGGAGAAGCACATGGCGATCAGTCTCGGCAAAGGTCAAAACGTCTCGCTCAGCAAGGAAGCCCCGGGCCTCACCAAGGTCCTCGTCGGTCTGGGTTGGGATGCCCGCGCGACGGACGGCCAGGACTTCGACCTCGACGCCAGCGCGTTCCTTCAGGGCGCCTCGGGCAAGGTCCGTAGCGACGCCGACTTCATCTTCTACAACCAGGCGAAGTCGTCCGACGGCTCGATCGAGCACACCGGCGACAACAAGACGGGCGCCGGCGACGGCGACGACGAGTCGCTGAAGGTCGACCTCGCTGGGGTCCCCGCCGACGTGCAGAAGATCGCGTTCTGCGTGACGATTCACGAGGCGGAAGGTCGTCGTCAGAACTTCGGCATGGTTCACAACGCGTACGTCCGCCTCCTGAACGCGGCCGACGGCAAGGAAGTGGCGCGCTACGACTTGTCCGAAGACGCCAGCATCGAGACCGCCATGATCTTCGCCGAGCTCTACCGCCATAGCGGCGAGTGGAAGTTCAAGGCGATCGGCCAGGGCTTCGCGGGCGGCCTTGGGCCCCTGGCCCGCAACTTCGGCGTCAACGTCTAAGACAGCCCTCGGCGCGTCACCGGTCCATTGCCCTCGGGCGGGGCCGGCTGACGTATCGCCGTTCATCGTGAAGCGCTCGCACGAGCGGGCGTTCGCGCGCCTGATCGAGACGACGAGTCCGCGCGCACTCACCCCACATCGAAGCAGGAGCGGCCAGCATGGATCTCGTTCGTGGTCAGAAGGTGAAGCTCTCGGACGCCGGCATCGGCTCCCAACTCACGGTCGACATCGCCATCGCGAACCCTCCCAGCCCGATCGACGTGAGCGCGTTCGGGCTCGATGCGCAAGGCAAGCTGAGCGACGACCGCTTCATGGTCTTCTACAATCAACGCTCGTCGCCGGGCGGCGGCCTCAAGCTGGCGGACGGCGGGACGACCGGGCGCTTCCAGCTCGACCTCGACCAATTGCCCGAGACGATTCAGAAGATCGTCTTCGTCGCGACGCTCGATGGCGAGTCCAGCATGAGCCGTATCGGCGCCTCGTCGCTGACCGCGGGTGGCATCTCGTTCAAGTTCGCCGGGTCGGACTTCGGCAACGAGAAGGCCATCATGATCGCCGAGGTCTACAAGAAGGACGTCTGGCGCTTCGCCGCGAACGGTCAGGGCTTCGCGGGCGGGCTCGCGTCGGTGCTCGAGCACTTCGGTGGTGAGGTCGCGGACGCGCCCGCGCCGCCGAAGCCTGCCGCGCCGGCACCGGTCCCAGCCGCTGCGCCCGCGCCGGCACCAGAAGCGCCGAAGCTGAACCTCGGCAAGATCACGCTCGACAAGAAGGGGGCGCGCCAGTCCCTGAGCCTCAAGAAGGGGGGAACCGGCCAGGGCGCAACGCAGTTCCACATCAACCTGAACTGGGACCAGCCCGGTGGCCCGAAGAAAGGCGGCTTCCTCGGCTTCGGCGCGAAGCAGGACAAGGTCGACCTCGACCTCGGCTGCATGTTCCTCATGGCCGATGGCTCGAAGGGCTGCATTCAACCGCTCGGTGGCTACTTCGGATCCAAGAGCGAGCCGCCCTACATCTTCCTGGACAAGGACGACCGAAGCGGCGCTGCCGCCGATGGCGAGAACATGCACATCTACCGGCCCGAGCTGGTGAAGAAGGTGGTCATCTTCGCGCTCATCTACGAGGGCACGGCGAACTTCGCCACGGTCAACGGTCGGCTCGTGATCAAGGACGACGTCGGGACCGAGATCCTCATCAAGCTCGACAACCCCGACCCGAACCAGCGCTTCTGCGCCGTCGCGCTCATCGAGCGGGCGCCAAGCGGCTCTCTCGACATCGTGAAGGAGGAGCGCTACTTCCCCGGTCACCGCTTCTGCGACGAGGCCTTCGGCTTTGGGTTTCAATGGACCAAAGGGCAGAAGTGACGGGTCGATTGCGGCCGAGCGCTTTCACCTGACGGGAGGTCCCATGCAGCTCAGTAAAGGCCAGCGCGTCCCGCTTTCGGTCCTCTCCACGGCGGCGCCCGGCGTGGCCCAGACCCTCGACCTCGCGGCCACCGTGCGTGGAAGCCGTGGTGAGAGCTGGACCGTCATGGCCCTTCACCTCGATGCTGCGGAAAAGGTCCGGGAGGGCGATGAGCTCGTGGGTGCTTTGCGACCCTCGTCCATCGACGACCATATCAAGTGGATACGCGGCACCGATGGTCAAGAGCGCTTCTCCATTGAGCTCGGGTCGCTCACTCAAGATTCTCGCGTGGCGATCGTGGCGTGGGCGCCGCCGGCCGATCTGGCCCAACACGGCTCCGCCCAAGCGGCCGCGGTGCAGCTCACCCTCGGACACGGTGACGCCGTGGCGGCGACCTGGGCGCTGAAGCCCGGCGAGCTCGGGACGGAGTCAGGGCTCGTGCTGTGCGACCTCTACTTCAAGAACGAGTGGCGTGTCTGCATCACGGGCGGCGGCTTCGTAGGCGGCGGCGTCGTCCTGCTATCGCACTACCGGCTCCCGCAGCCGCTGTCCCAGGCGCTCCTGTCGGGCAAACCGCTCCCGCAGCGCCGCATGGCGCCACCGCCGCCGGTCAGCACACCTCAGGCGCCGTCACCCGTGCCCTGGCCGCGGACGTGGCCGGGCGAAGTGGCGCCGAAGGTCCCCGGGCAGCTCCTCCCGGCGGTTGGGTTACTCGTGGTCCACACCACCGAAGGCACGGTCGCGACCGGCAGCGGTTTCTTCGTCTCTCCGGGGGGTTATCTCATCACGTGTGCCCACGTCGTGAGCGACGCCGCATCCGTCGGTTTCCTCCCGCAGGGCGCACGCTCCTTGCGCCCCGTCGAGGTCGTCGCGATGGACGCTGCCCTCGATCTGGCGCTCTGCTGGGTCTCCGATCGCCTCGGCTCCGAACGGTGGCTCTGCGTCGAGTCGGAGCCCGCCGAACCAGACCTGGGGCTCGAAGTGGGCATCCTCGGCTTCCCGCTGGGATTCACGCTCGGCGACGAACACAGCGTGTCGGCGACGTTCTCCCGGGGCATCGTGAACAGCGTACGACGTCGTGCCGCGGGCACGGTCCTTCAAATCGACGCGGGCGCCGCCCCGGGTTCGAGCGGCGCGCCCGTCTTCCGGCGCGAGGACGGCGTGGTCATCGGGGTCCTGTCGAGCGGCCTCGAAGCCCAGAACGCCGGCATGCACTTCAACTTCGCGGTCGACGCGCGGGTCATCCCGGGCCTTGGGTGGTTCAAGGCCTGATCGGGCGCCCCAGCGATCAGCTCCAGGGCCGGCGGTGCCGGCTTCAGCCGGAGCTGGCGCCGAGCTATCAGCCTTCGGCGGTCAGCGGCCAGCCCGGCGAGGACAGCTATCGTCGCGGGAGGGACGACAGGTCGGCCGGCCCGTCGGGGCCGGAAGCTGACGGCTGACCGCCGATAGCTAATGTGCAGCACTGAGCGCCTCGCCGGCTCCGCCGACAGCTGCCCTCGGAACCGAGTCGGTCCTGAGAGTCGGCTTGAGTCGGCGACGCCGGCATCGGGGCTGAAAGCTGAAAGCTGAAAGCTGAATGCTCGTCCACGTTTGACCCAACCCGCGGTCCCGCCTACGATCAGCCCATGATCGCCTCCCGACCGCGCCCCTTCTCTCGGCTCATCGCCTGCTTGACCTCGTTCGCGATGGCCGGAGCCGTGTTCACGCCCGCCATCGCGCTGTCGAAGCCGCCGAAGAGCAAGCGTCAAGCGACCACCGGCCAGCTCGCGGTCTTCTCCTTCGTGCAAGGCGCCTCCGTCGAAGTCGACGGCAAGCTCGTCGGAAAGATCCCGCTGACCGGGCCTCTCGAGCTCACGCCGGGCGAACACTCGGTTCGCGTCTTTGCCCGCGGCCACACCGAAGTCGCCGATCAGGTGACCATCGTCGCGGGCGAGACGGCCGAGTTCGAGGCGGATCTCATCGCCGTCGCGGGCATCGTGAAGATTCGAACCAACATCGATGGGGCCACCATCGCGGTGGATGGCAAGATCGCGGGCACCGCTCCCTTTGACGCGGACGTGCCGGCCGGCAAGCGGCAGATCCTAGTCCAAGCGCCGGGCCACAAGGCCTTCACGCAGACCGTCGAGCTGGAAGGTGGCAAGGTCTTCGACCTGCTCGTGACGCTCGAACCGGCGGCAGTGACCAGCTCCGAGCTGGAGCCGGACGAGGACCCCATCTACAAGAAGTGGTGGTTCTGGACCATCATCGGCGCCGTCGTAGTCGGGGGCACGGTCACAGGCGTCGTCCTGGGCATGCCGGAAGACACGGAAGCCGGCTCGGACGGGCGAATTCAGCTCCCCTGATACCCCGAGGCGGCCGGGCGCGTCAGTTGAGCAGCGTCTTCCGCGTCACGAGCTCCGTCGTGAGCTTCAAGACGTTCAAGCTCCCATAGAACGAACCCTCGAAACCGAGGCCCGTGTAGAGCTGATCGCCTGCGACGAAGACGTTCTTGTAGGCGGTGCGTGCGGCCACCGGCGTCGTGTCGAGCGTGTCTTCGAGCGCGCTCGCGTAGACCGGCGCGAGCAGGGTCGCGTCGACCGACGGCTCACCGGTCCGCCGGTCGATGGATAGGCAGCCGGGCGCGCGCGCGACGAGGTGTTCGTCGAAGAAGGGGATGACGTTCTTCACACACTGCGCCAAGCGTTCGTCCATGGCGACGACGTTCTCGGGCGTCAACCGGAGTGAACGCGCGGGGAGTCGGGTCGACACCGCGATGACTCGGATACTGGGATCGTCCTGCGGGCCCGATGGATCGACGCTGATGAGCACGGCGTTCTCACCCTCGAGCGGCCGCTTGACCGACTCGATCTGGAAGACGTGGTTGGCCATGCCTACGGGGATCGCGTCGGCCTTCACCGCGAAGTTCGTGGTGTAGATGGCCGAGACCGGCTGAAGCTCCAGCATCTTCAGGTGGAATCGCTCGTTTTGATCCTCTTGCGGGATGAGGCTGAAGAAGCGCTTCAAATCCATGTTGCAGATGACCGCTTCACAGCCGAGCACTTCGCGCCGGTCTTTCAGGATGACCTCGCGCACCTTGCCGCGTTTGGTGACGAGCTTCTCGATGGTGGCGCGATCGCGGAAGTCGCCGCAGTTGGACTTCACTTTGTCGATGAAGATGCGCTTCAGCTTGTCGACGCCGCCTTCGATGTCGTAGAGCCCGCGCCCGAGGTGGGACTGGAGCCGGACGAGCTGCACGACCGAGTGCGGCGTCATCTGGCACCCCGACGAGAACGCGAGTGGCGCGAGCGCGAAGGCTCGGAACGGGTGCCCCTCGGGGAAGATGCTCAGCGGGTCGGCGATGCCAGGTTCGAGCGACGCCGCGAGGAGCTTTCGCCAAGCGCGCCCTTCGAAGAAGCCATCCGGGGGGAGCACGGGGACTTCGTCGAGCAGCTTCGAGAGCTTGGCGTTGCCGTCGCGAACGATGCGGTAAAACTGTTGAATTCGTTCGAGATCGCCGGGGAACTCGCGTTCGAACTCCCGTTGGAGGATGGCCTCTTTGGACGAGAGGTCGATTCGGCGCCCCGGCATGACGACCTGATAGTAGGGCTCGAAGACCTTCGGTCGGTTCTGCATCTCGACCGACAGGGCGAGCTCCGCGAAGGCTCGTTTGATGAGCCCGGACGTCTCGAAGCCCGAGAACAGGCTCGGCCGTCGGGAGTAGCGGATACCGTCGATGTGGAACTCACTCGGCGACGGGCCGTGGCCCAGCACGAGGACCCGGTAGTTCCGCTTGGCGAGCATCGCCGCTGCGACCAGGCCGGCGAGCTCGGTGCCGACGACGATGACGTCGTAGAAGGCGTCACTCATCGCGTCTCCACTGCGCCCGGCTCCGGAGCCAGCGGTGAACAGGGTCCATCGGCCGGGAGTACGGTCATCCCACGGCGTCGAAGCACGGCTGCGGCCAGGCCTTCCCCTGGCACGGCGACGCCACCGCGCTTCAGGAACGTGCTCCCGCAGCTCGGGCTGTACTCCTTGAGCCACGCCGTGGTCACGCCGTGGGCGCTCGCGAGGTCGGCGATGGCGTGCGCGGCCCGCTCGAGGCGCTCGGTGACGTCTTCGCCACTATCGCAGACCACGACGCGACCGTCCTCGCGCCGTTCGATGGCGGGCCTCGGCACCCCGAAGCCGGCCATCACCTCGGGGCAGACGGGGATGAGCCCCTGGGCTCCCAGCCGGTCAGCATCAGGGAGCGGCTTGGAGAGGCCGTCGTAACGGCAGGAGACACCGAGGAGGCACGCGCTGACGAGCACCTGATTGCTGCTGGTGACGTTCGCTACGGGTTCGCTCGTGAACAACAGGCCCATCCCGATCCCCCCGACGCGGGGGCGAACGCGGAGAATACGCATCGCACTTTTCTCGGGTCAACTTCGGGGGGCGGTTGGAGGCTCGTCGTCTCCGCCGCAGTCAGCCTTGATCGGACCGTTGACGACGGGTAGGTTGCGCCCCTTCACGCCCGGCGGCGGCACGACGCGCGGCGAAAGACCACGAGAGGCACCTGCTTTGGACCACATCCTTCACTTCTTCGGCTTCCAGGACATGTCGCACCTCGTCAGTTGGTGTGGCTATTGGGGCCTTGCCGCCATCATCTTCGCGGAGACCGGGTTGCTCGCGGGTTTCTTCCTCCCCGGCGACTCGCTGCTCGTGACGGCCGGACTCTTCGCGGTCCCGGGTCACTCGCATCCGCTCGACATCTGGCTCATGAACGCGATCCTCATCCCGGCGGCCGTCATCGGCGACGCGGTGGGCTACTGGTTCGGCAGAAAGACGGGCCCGGCCCTCTTCAACAAGCCCGATTCGCGCTTCTTCAAGAAGAAGCACCTCCTCGCCACGCAGGCCTTCTACGAGAAGCACGGCGGCAAGACCATCGTCGTCGCCCGCTTCATGCCCTTCGCGCGCACCTTCGCTCCGGTCGTCGCGGGCGTCGCGGGCATGCCATACCGCCGCTTCGCCGTGTTCAACATCACGGGCGGCGTGCTTTGGATCTCGTCGATGACGTTCCTCGGCTACTTCCTCGGCTCGCAGATCCCGGACATCGGAAAGCACATCGAGAAGATCATCATCATCGTGGTCTTGCTCTCGATCTCGCCCGGCCTCTACGCCGCCTTCCGAGCTTGGCGGAGCGCCAAGGCGGCCCCCGAGACCCCGGGCTGACCCCAGCCTCGACCTGCGGCCGGCTCAGCGCCGTTCGAGCCACCGAGCGCTGGCCCACACCGCGGCCCCGAGTAGCGCGCCGCTGATGGGCGTAAACGTGTCGTCCCACAGCACGAGCTTGGCCCACAAGTAGCCCCCGAGGGCAACGAGGGCGAGCGTCGCCTCGATCAAGGCCAGCGCGCGCGGGGTGAAGCGCCACACGGTCAGCAGAAACCACGCCATCATCATGATGTGGCCGCTCGCCGGCACGCCGAGTAGGAGCCGTGCAAAGGCGAAGGCCGTGAGGAGCCCGAGCTCCACGGTAAGGTGGCGGCGTGCGGTCCCGGCAAGGGCGAGCCACTCCGCTACAGCGAACCCGAAGAAGGGGAAGACCGTGATCATGTAGAGAAGAGGCGCCGTCCGGCCGCCCGCGGGAGTCGGCCTCACCGCCTCCAGCAACACGATGAGCAGCCAACCGGCCAACGTCGCGAGTGCGCCGAGCAGCAGGTGGAGCGCAGCTCGGCGAGCCCCGGATCGCGCGTCGCCCGGTGGGTCCCCGGGGTACTGGCTGCGGCTCACCCGATTCGTCGCGGGATCGGCGGGACCTCGTGCGGCAGGAAGTCGCGAGGCGCCCGGAAATACTGGAACGGCGAGACCTTGGAGAAGTTCACCACGCGGCTCGTGTAGAGGCAGGCGTAGTCCTCGAGCTGCTCTCCGAAGATCGAGTGCTCGTCGTGGCACTTGAACACCATACCGAAGCGCGGGTTGAACGCGCGCGCGACGTCGATGTTGATCTCGTGGATCCGCTGCAGCGTCGTCTGGAGCTGCTTCTCGCGCGACTTGAGCTGCTTCTGGGCATGTGAGATCGCCTGTTTCACCGCGTCCCGGTCCAAGGCGGGACGCGCATCGGGCGTGACAGGCTGGTCCGCATCGGCACGCGCCACCACGGGTTCGCGAGCGAGGCCCCGTAGGCCGGAGAGCATGTGCTCTTGATGATGGATCTCGGAGTCGAGCTGGCGCCGTAGCGTGTCGAGCTCCTCCCGCCGCACGAGCGTCTCCCGGAGGGCGGACAGGCGTAGCAGCTCCGTCTCGAGCTCGGGGACGATCATCGCCGTCCGCCACGACGTGAGCGCCTTCGACCGCATGATGTCGCCGTACATGTTGTCGCCGACGTAGAGGACGTGGTCGCCACCGTCGCCGAGAAAACGCTCGAAGTCCGCGCGGTTGCCGGCGTGATACATCGCGCCGTGTTCGAAGCTGCGGACCTTGGCGGTCGTCGGTTGGAATCGGTCATCGAGCCGCTTGAAAGGTTCGGCCGTTTCGAAGAAGGCGGGCTTCCTACTGCCGACCCCGATGATGTCGAAGTACTGCCGCCAGTCCGGTCGGTCGGGCCGCAGTCCGTCGAGTAAGTGGCTCATGACGGCTTGGGTGTAGTTGCCGAGGCTGTTCGTGAGCAGAAACAGGCGCTTACCGGCGTTACGCAGCCGCACCAGGGTGCGCGCCAGCTCCGGATCCCGGTGGACGTAAGTGCCGATGTCGGCCATGACGATGGTCTTGAGCGACTCGTCGGCATGGATGGTGTCGATGGTCTTCCGGACGTCGTCGAAGATCTTGCCGTAGCGATCAACGCGCACACGCTTCTGCCCCTTGGAATCCTCCATCTCGACGAGCTTCGCGAATAGCCACGTCTCCGGGACGGCGAAGAGCGTGTCCACGAGCGCAAAGCGGTCGCTCTTCATACGGACACGCTCGTGGCGGTAGAGCGCGCGACGCTCGTCCTTCTGAAGCTCAGCGTTGCCGTGGAGCGCCTTCACGATGTGGCGGTGAGCGTCAGCCTTCAAGATGTTGCCGTGGCGCTTGTCGATGATGAGTCCGCGGATGGCGAACTCGGGATCGTACGGGAGATCGGCGAGCGCCTTCGGATAGCCGAGGTTCTTCACGAGCCGCTCGACGGTCATCTGGACCTGAAGCACCTCGAACGCGGTGGTGTATTCGGCCAGCGTGTAGTCCATGTCGAAGCCGATGAGCTCGATGCTGCTCATCCGGAGGTTCCGGTTCACGAAGATGCGGCGTTCGATCGGCACCTCTTCGGGGGAGAACTCGTCGAGAAGGGCGGAGATCTTTTCGGTGTTGAGCGCGGACATCCGTTCGTTATCGGGCCCGTCGCCGCTTTTCTCCAGTTTGCAGTACTCGCGCCCGTGGGTTGCTTTTGGCCCCCTGCTTCCACACGAGGAGTGAAAGGGCCATAATGGCCCCATGAGCGTTCGATCGAACTTGAGAACCGTAGCCGTGACGAGCGCTCAGAGCGCTCTCGGCACGCGACTCACCCAAGCACTCACCAAGAGCGGCCGAGTCCATCGCTCGGTCGTCGTACACGGTAAGAGCGGCCCGAAGGTCGCCGACGGCGAATTCGTCGCCGACTTGTCTACCGCAGGAGGCGCCGAGGCCCTCGCCGCGGCCATCGACGCCCACGACGTCGATACCGTCATTTACCTCGGCTATCTCGGACATCCCGGCGAAGCACGCGACACGGCGGCCGAAGTGAGAGCGCTGGGCAAGGCGGTCGCCGCCCGTCCGGTACGCCGCATCGTCTTCGCGAGCACCACAGCCATCTACGGAGCGCTGCCGTCGGATCCGACGTACTCCGACGAAGACACGCTCTTCGCGGACACCGCTCACTCCGACTGGGTGCGAGACAAGATCGCGGGCGAACGCGCCATGCGCGAGTTGACCCTCGATGTGGACGCTGGCGTCACGATTCTCCGCTTCGGGCTCGTCCTCGGCGCCAGCGTGCCGAGCTTCATCACGGACTACCTCCAACGGAAGGCAGCTCCCGTAATCGAAGGCGAGGACCCGCCGCTACAGTTCGTCCACGAAGACGACGTCATCGCCGCGCTCGTCCACGCCGCGCTCGACGGCGTCGACGGCCCCTTCAACGTGGTCGGAGAAGGGGCGCTGCCCCTCTCGCTCGCGCTCCGCATGGGCCGTCGCCGAATCGCGCCCGTCGCGGCGCTGGGCGCCTACCCACTGCACCACGTGCTCTACGACGCCGACGTGGCCAACGTCGCACCGGAGATCCACGATCTCTTCCGCTACGTCTGGGTGGCCGACGCGTCAAGGTGCCACGAGGAGCTCCGCTTCGTCCCTCGGTACTCGTCCAAGGAGACGGCCGAGGACTTCTATCGGAAGAAAGGCTGAAGGCTCACCTCGCCGGAACTCGCGCCAGAGTGAGGCGGGGGTAGCTTTCGGGGACTTCGACGTTGACGGGCCCTTTCAGGCGCGATTATGGTGCGAGGCACCCGTGGAAACTCCGCTCTCGTCCAACTCCGCTCGCCCCGTTTTCCCTTTCGATCTCGAAAGCGCCGTCCTTTCTGACGTCGGCCGCGTGCGAGAGAAGAACGAGGACAGCGACCTCGTCATGGATGAGTTCGGTCTCTACGTCGTCGCCGACGGGATGGGCGGCCACAACAGCGGTGAGATTGCGAGCCGACTCGCGGTCGAGGCCATCCGCGGCTTTTTCGAGACAGCCGCCACCGACGATCGGCTCGACAAGGCCTTCGATTCGTACCGCCGCCGCCGCACGGCAGGCCAGCGCCGCCGCAGCTTCGACGAGTTTCGGCTCTGGAAGGCGCTCGAAGCGGCCAACCTGAACATCTTCTCGACCGCCAAGCGCTTCCCCCAATTCAAGGACATGGGCACCACGGTCGTCGCGACGCTCTTCGTCGGCGCCCGAGTGTACGTGGGCTACGTCGGTGACAGCCGGGTCTACCGCATCCGCGCTGGCCGCATCACCCAGCTCACCGAAGATCACTCGCTCGCGAACGAGTACGTGAAGATGAAGATCCTCCGCAAAGAGGACCTCCCCCGCTTCCCGTACAAGAACGTCATCGTCCGCGCGCTCGGCCTCGGGGAACGCGTCAAGGTGGACACCTTCTACAAAGAGAGCCGGGTCGGCGACCACTTCCTCCTCTGCTCGGACGGCCTGACCGACCTGCTGAACGATGACGACATCTGCCAGATCGTCGTCAGCGCCGAGAGCGCCCGAAGCGCGTGCGCCTCGCTCGTCTCGGAAGCGAACAACCGTGGCGGCGTCGACAACATCACTGCGCTCATCATCAGCCTCCACCCCGAAGGCACGCAGGTCGGCAGTCACTCGATCTCGGACAGTCGTTCGCTCGCGGACAGTGACGCGACCGTGACCCTCCCTATCGCGAAAGGGAGCTGACGGCGTGGCGTCAAAGGCACGGTCAATCCGCCGCTTGGGGGCCGTCATCCTCTGGCTGCCACTCGCGTCGCTGGCGCTGACATCGTGCGACAACGCGTGTGTGAAGCTCGCCGACGCCGTCTGCGAGCGCGCGGGCGACGACCTCGACGCGTGCAAAGCGGCCCCGCCGGCGCCACCCATCGACGATCCGACCAAAGCGCCTGTCGATCCGTGCGACAAGATCCGCACCATCACGGCGTCTTGCGAGTCACTGAAGACCGAAGCCCAGAAAGCGAACGCGGACGATCTCGATGCGTGCAAGGCGGATCTAGAGCTCATCCGCGCGCTCGAGAAGCAGCAGGAGTAGCTGCGGGTGGGCACCCGATTCGGCAAATACACCCTCCTCGAGAAGATCGGGTCGGGCGGCATGGCCGAGATCTGGAAGGCCAGCCTAGGCGGGGTCGACGGCTTCGAGAAGATCCTCGTCTTGAAGAAGATCCTGCCGAAGTTCGCCAAGAACCGGCAGTTCATCACGATGTTCGTGCAGGAGGCGAAGGTCACTTCGATTCTGCACCATGCCAACATCGTGCAGATCTACGAGCTCGGCGAGGAGGACGGCGAGTACTTCATCGCGATGGAATACGTCAACGGCCCGGATCTGCTGAAGATCCTGACCATGGCGGCGAAGTCGAAGAAGCCGATCCCCGCGGAGCTTTGCCTACACATCGTCACGGAGGTCTGCAAAGGGCTCGGCTACGCGCACTCGGCGACCGACATCTACGGGAACCCGCTCAACATGGTCCACCTCGACGTCTCGCCGTCGAACGTCCTGGTCACGTGGGAAGGCGAGGTGAAGCTCACTGACTTCGGGGTCGCGAAGGTGAGCGCGTCGGATACACCCGCGGCGGCCGACGATCGCCTGAAGGGCAAGCTCGGGTACATGAGCCCGGAGCAGGTTACCGCAAAGCAGGTCGACAGCCGCAGTGACCTCTTCTCCATCGGGATCATCCTCTACGAGATCTTCACGCTGAAGCGCCTCTTTCTCGGTCGTAGCGAGATCGAGACGCTCACCAACGTCCGTGACGCCGACGTCGACGCTCGCCTCGCGCGGTATCCGACCATCCCGGAAGGGGTGAAGGAGATCATCCGGCGGTCGCTGATGCGCAACGTCGACTCCCGCTTTCAGACCGCCTACGAGATCGAAGAGGCCATCAGCCACTACCTCTTCGAACATCGGCTCCGCGTCACGCCTCACGCATTTGCGCGCTACCTCGACGAGCTCTTCGGACGCGATCGGGCCCTGACTCACGACTCGGCGCTCCTGGCCGACCGTTCGGTGGCGGGCATGCCACGCGGCAGCACGCAGCCGAATACGGTCGTGAACGAGGGTCGCAAGTCCAGGAAGCCGATCCCGACCGACAGTAGTGACGCACGCCGGCTCGAGGGCTCACACTTCACCTTCAAGACCGGGCAAGGCGGCACCTTCGGCCCCGTCGACGCCAAGAACCTCATCCGGCTCATCCGGGCCCAGGCCGTCCTGCCGACCGAACTCACCAGTGTTGACGGCGATCCGTGGCAGCCCCTCTCCGAGGTCACCGGAATCCGGGCGCTCGTACCCGAGGAGGCTTCGGCGCCGTCGGAGTCGCCGCTCGAGATCGGCGACTTCGGCCCTCGGTCGTCGTTTCGCGCCATCGCCGACATCATCTCCCGTAAGCGCTCGGCGCGTATTCGCATCCGCTCGACAGCGGTGCTGAAGGAGATCTTCTTCCGGCGCGGAAAGCCCGTGAAGGTGGTCTCGAACCAGAAGGGCGAGCTCCTTGGCCCAATGCTCGTGGCCAAACATCTGCTCACTGCCGACCAGCTCCAGACCGCGCTGCAACAGTCGAACACCGACGGCCTCCCGCTCGGCGCCACACTCGTCAAGCTGGGCTACATCGACGCGGCTAGGCTCTCGAGCGCTCTCGAAGGGCAGCTCTTCGAGCGCTTCGTGTCGATCTTCGCCATCGTGGACGGCCGCTACGAGTATTTCAGCGGCAGTGACGCGCTCGGCGAGGGCATCGCGCCGTCTTTCGAGCCGATTGCCGCCGTCGTCGAAGGCGCGCGCCGCTATCTCCAACCCGCGTTCCTGGACCAGTTCTTGGTAGCCAACGCCGACCGGTCCGTTCGCCTCGCGGCCGACCTGCCCTTCGATCCGAGCCAGATGAAGCTCACCCCGCGCGAGCACCGAATCTACACGGCCATCGCGGGCCGCCCAACGTCGGTGTCCGCGCTCATGCGTGATCATGGGCGAACTCCCGAGGCTCGTCAGCTCGTTCTCTTCGTGCTGTATGTCGTCAACCAGACCGGCATCGTGCGCCTCGCCTGATCCCCGCCGTCCCCCGGAGCCTACGTCCGATGTCCACTCGTTTCGCCTCCCATCTGGCTGCCGTCTCCTTGTCGGCCGCGTCTTTGACGTTCACGTTCGGCGCCCCCGGCTGCAAGAAGGACGAACCCGCGCCCAGCGCCGCGACGACGGCACCAGCCACCCCCGCCGCGACTCCGGCACCTGCCGCACCGACTGCCGCAGCGACTGCGAACGTCCCGCCTGTCGGCACCCCCGAGAGCCTCGGCAAGCTGGCCACGGCACTCGGCGCCGGCGAAGCCGATGTCACCGCACGCGCCACCGCGCTCCTCGATGGACTTCGTAAACGCGTGAAGCGACTCGCGGCCGATCGACCGCTCGGTCGTGAGCCGCTCTCCCCCGCCGCGGCCGCCGAGGCGCTCAGCCAGGATCCCAAGGCGACGCTGGATCTCACCGGGATCGAGTGCGGGGCGCTCGCCAAGGCGGTCTTCGACGCCGCGAACGTCCCGAGCAAGACCGTCCTCGTCTTCGAGCGACAGGCTGGCAAGACGAACCTGCGCCGACGCGACCTCGGCCTCGAGCTCACGATCGGCTCCGAGACCGGCGTTGCGTTGCCTTGCCGCGAAACGCCGGAAGGCGGCAAGGCACTGTCCGGAGCGACCGGCACGGCGGTCAGCAAGGAGCTCGAGAGCGCGCTCTTCCTGGGGCTTCAGGCGCTCTACTTCGCGGAGCAACGTCGGCTCGATGACGCCATGGAGCGCGCGAAAGATGCGGAGAAGGCGGCCGACAGCGCCGCGGGAGGCGTCGCCGCCGCCAAGGACCACGCGTTCGCCTTCCTGCGCGGGCAGTTGCGTCTCATCCAGGGCGACACCGACGGCGGGCTCGAAGACATGGAGCAGGCGGTCGCTGCCAGCGAAGACGCCGACGGCCAGTATCAGCTCGCCGTCGCCTACTTGCAGAGCGAGGAGCAGTTCAGCGGGTACAAGGCGCTGAAGCGCGCGTCCACGCTCGATCCGAAGCACGCCCGAGCGCTCGCAGCGCTCGGCAACCTGGCGCTCGAACGCCGCCGGTCTGCCGACGCCACCGAACACCCGGCGCTCGACACCGAATTGACCGCGATCGTGACCACGCTCGAAGCCATCGGTCCGAGCGCCCCGGGGCTGGTCGAGCTGAAGGCCCAACGCCTGCGCGTCCTCGGCAAACCGGAGGAGGCGGAGAAGCTGGTCCAGGAAGCGCTGGCGGCCGGCAACGGGGCGTCGTCGCTACACATGATGATGGCCGATATCGCGACCGCGAAGGGCGACGGCGCTACCGCCGAGGTCCACCTCGAGAAGGCGGCCGCCGCCGATGAGTTCGACGCCGAGCCCCTGGTGCGACTGGCGCAGCTCCAGGCCGACCGCGGCGACATCGAGAAGACCATCCAGACCTTCGCGACGGCCGTGAAGCGCGCCCCGCACGACTCAGACCTCCTCTCGAGCTACGCATCCATCCTGCTGCAGGCCGGGCGTGTCGAAGAGGCCAAGGGCGTCGGACAGGATCTGAAGACGCGTTTCCCCAAAGTCCCGGATGGTTACGCTCTGCTCGCGCAGCTCGAGTTCCAAGGCGGCAACATGCCCGCCGCGAATGCGCTCCTCGAACTGGCGATCGCCCAGAACGAGAAGGCCGAATCCCTCTACGTCATGCTCTACATGGGCTACGTGCTCGACGCCGCTCCCGACAAGGCCAAGGGCGTGCTCGACCGTCTGCTGAAGCACGACCCGGACGGGCGGATGAAGATCGCCGAGAGCCTACTCCAGACCGGCCAGATCGAAGGCGCGGCGGGCCTGCTCGAAGCCGAGTTCGCCGCTCGTCCCGAGAAGGTCGAAGCCGCGATCACGCTCGGGCAGATCTACCGCGTGTCTGGCAAGGCTGAGGAGGTCACGCGCCTCCGAACGGCGCTCGAGGCCAAGGGTGACCCGGAGCTCGTGAAGACCTTCGACGCCGCGCTCGTGGCCATCGACGCCCAGGCCGCCGGGGCGGCGGCACCCGGGGAAGGCGAGGCGCCCGTTGCGCCCGACGCCCCCGCCGCGCCCGAGGCCCCGCCCGCGCCCGAGGCCCCGCCCGCACCAGCACCCGAGGCGCCGTGACGCTCGACTTCGGCGCGCTGACGCGGGCCTGCGAGGCCATCGGCCTCTCGCCCGAACGCGCATGGCTACCGGCCATCGAGGTGCATCTGCGGCTGCTGGAGAAGTGGTCGGAGAAGATGAACCTCACGAGCGTCAAGGAGCCGCAAGACGCCCTCGTCCGCCACATCGTGGACTCGCTCGCCCTCCTGCGGCTGAACGCGCTCGCAGCCGTGCGCGGGCCGGTGCTCGACGTCGGCTCCGGCGCAGGCTTTCCGGGCATCCCGCTCGCCATCGCCCGCCCGGACTGGACCTTCACGCTGCTCGAGCCGCGCCAGAAACGCGGCATCTTCCTGGATCGCGTCGTCGCTGAAGCGGGCCTGAAGAACGCGCGCTGGCGGGAAGGCCGCCTCCCGGACGCGGCGTTGAACGGCCGCTTCAACCTGGTGGTGAGCCGCGCCACGCTCGCCCCGGACGAGCTCCTCGTCGCGGCGACGCCCACCCTGGCGCCGGGCGGTATCGTGGCGGTCATGGCGGCGGAAGCCCCGTGGACCGCGGCCCCGGACGGCTTTCAGGACCTCGAAGCACACCACTTCGAGCTCGGTGGCGCGCGGCGTTATGTCGGGTGCGTCCGCCTGGCCGAGTGACCGTCACGCGGCGGGCGCTTCGAACGTAAACCCCGGCGACACGAACGCTGACGCGACCCTCTCGATGTCGTCGGCCGACACGCCCGCTCGTGAGAGATGATGGCGCCACTCGCTCGCCACGCATCGCTCGAGGTCAGCCACGTGCCGTGCTGCTGCCTACTTCGAGATGTAGACTTAGATCTCGCGGTGCTTAGAAGTCATCGTCCAGCCCAGTACCCGAGGTTCTCACCCTCTGTGGCGAACGCGCAGCGGCGAGGGTCAATCCAACGCGATCACGCGACGCATCAACTAGGTGGACGAACTCTTGCTCGAGCCCGAGCGCCCAGAGCACGGTGACAAACAGACCGATCCCGGTAGTCGGGTTTCCACGTTCGATGGCGCGAAGGCTGACGAGGTGGAAGCTCGAGTTTCCCTTAATCCCGGTTAAGGGAAACTCCAGTTTCCATTCCCCGCTCCGGGATCACTGACCGCCGAAGCCGCTTCCACCCTGGGGCGCGGCCGGAGGGACGCCGGGAGCGCCACCACCGAGCTTGCCGCCCGGGGCGACGGGCGGGGCCATCGGCGCGACCGGGGCGCCCATCGGAGCGCCGCCCATCGGAGCGCCGCCCATCGGGGCGGGGCCGCCGAGCTTGCCGCCCGGGGCTGCTGGGGCCACCGGCATGCCACCCGGGACCGCCCCGGGAGCCATGGGCGCGCCCGCGGCCGGGGCACCCGCCGGAGCGGCCGGCGCCTTGGTCACTTCCTGCTCGAACTTCTCGACACGGCTAGCAACTTCGCCCATCGCCTTGATGGCGTCCTCATCGCCCTGCTTGCCCTTCGCCTCGGCGAACTCGAGCTCGAACTTCTGGACCTGCTGGTCGATGGCCGGCTTCATCATGGGGTTCTTGGTCGCAGAGGCGACCAGCTTGTCGCGAGCGGACTTGTAGCGCGACTCCGCCGACTCACGGGTGGCCTTGCCACAACCGGCGAGGAAGACGAGCGCGAGGGCGAGCGCGGCGAGGACGATACGGTGAAAGCGGCGATTCATGAGTGCTCCTTTGGGATTGGCGGCCCCGAGGGCCGGACGACCGAGATCAGAGAGTGTCGGAGTAGCCGTAAGTGCCCTTCTCGAGCCCATCGGCGGCACGGGCGACCCAGAAGATCGCCTTGCCGATCTCCTGAAGCGACGCGCTGGCATCGTGGAGCCCGTGAATGACGACGACGCTCTGGTCTTTGATGGCGACCTTGCCGTAGGTGAGCTGCATGTTGTAGCGCAGAAGGGCCAGAGGGTCGGCCGCGACGCGCATGTCGCCGGCCATCGACCAGATGAACGCGGCCGCGTCGCCGTCGCCATCGCGCGCCATCGAGATGGTGACGACCTGGGTGCGACCGGCTTCGGTCGGGACCTCGATCTTCATCTCACCATTGGGCTCGTTGCGGGCGGGCCAGCCGCGCATCGCGGCGGCTTGGGCTGCGTAAGACAGAACTTGCATGTCAACTCTCCTCAGAGGGGGTGGGCAGTCGGCTCAGCAGAGGCCGTCGCTCACAGGTCCTTGGCACAACGGAAACCGATGTACTCCCGGTGCTGGCCCTTGTCGAGTGAGCGTAGATCCCGGAACGCGCGGTCCGCGAGGCGGGCTTCGCACAGGTCCGTCGAGCCGAAGTTGCCGCCGCGTACGGAGCGGAAGTTAGCCGCGTTCGCGTCAGACGGCGTGGCCGGGGCGGGGTTCTCGACCACCCCTTGATGCGCGCCGCAGATCCACAGCGGGTTCGGGCGATCGAGACATTGGCCGTAACACGCGGGATTCACGTCGGCCAACGTGTCGGCTTCGGTGCGGCACTCCTCGCAGAGCTCGTGCAGGCCTGCGCAGGTCCGGAACTCACCGCCGTCCTTGTCATCACACTTGTCGTAAGCGCCACGGCACGCAAAGCCTTCGAGGTTCTTGAACTCGTCGATGGGCTTGTCACAACCGAACTCGGGGTTGTGGACGTCCGAGACCCATTCCGACACGTTTCCCGCCATCCCCGACAGCGTCGAGGACGCGTCGAGGCGGACTTCGTCGAGGGTCATCTTGCCCTGCACCGGCTGCGGCGTCGCGAAGGTCGCGTTGCAGCCTCGCAGCGAGACCAGAGCCTCGCTGGTGCGGCAATCGTCCGGATCGTCACCCCACGGGTAGTTGCCGCTCTTGCCTCCGGTCGTCTGCGACGCGAAACGCGCGGCGACCTCCCATTCGACCTCGGTCGGCAGACGCTTCCCAGCGAAAGCACAGTAGGCCTTCGCTTGTTCCCAGGTGACGTTGACCACCGGAAAGTCCGCGAACTCAGACGACTCTTCGTCGTAGTAGCCGCGGAAGGCCGAGTCGAGCGAGGCGATCGACTTGTTCATCGGCTCGCTGCACGCGCCATGCGCCACGCAGTGCTGGTACTGGAGGTTCGTGACCTCGTGCGCGTCAATCTGGAAGGCGGGGATGTCGACCTGCATGGCCGGCAACGTGCGGGGAGGCTCGGCCTCCGAGCAGAAGTCGCCGACTTCGCTGTCCTTGCACATCGCCGAAGAGCCGAACGTCGCGGTGACGCGCCCACCCGCATTGCCGATGGTCAGGAGCGCGGTCTTGGCGGGGGGCTCTTTGCCCTTGGCGCAACCGAGCAGCGACAGAGCCCCGATGGTGAGGACGATTCGCGTGGACTTCATGATTAGAACCTCACCCCACCGGACATGAAGAACCCGTCGTCAATGGGCGCGATCCCGACGATCGGCATGATGGACGGCTCGGGCACGATCCCCGCTTGGATGAGGTCGTCGTCGTTCACCCGGTCGATGACGGCCTCCCAAATGACGAGGCCGAGCCCGACGGCGAAGAGGCTGCCGCCGAGGTAGTAGCCGAGGTTCTGGAAGAGCTCGAGCTGCTCGAAGTCGTCCGTGTCGTTGAACTCGTCCTCGGCGAACACGTACGCGACGGCGCCACCGCCGATGGCCAGCGCGCCGAGCGAGATGCTGGTCCAGCCGAGGTAGCTGCGCCACGACGGCGGCGGGTTGGTGAGGAACATGTCGACTTCGAGCTCGGTCGTCTGGCCCTTCGTGATCTCGAAAGTGCGGTTGACCGAGGTGTAGTCGTCGCGCTTGACGACCACCTGGTGGCGCCCGACCTCGAGCTCCGGTGTATCCTCGAAAGGCGTGATGCCGTAGTTCTTGCCGTCGATGAAGATCATCGCGTCACGGATATTCACCTTGAGGCGCACCTTCCCGGAGTTCACCACCGGGCGCAGGTCGAAGTGGAACTTGCCCGGCTGCTTCGGCTGAACGACGACCTTGGTCTCGACCGGCGTGAAACCGTCTTTCATGATGAAGATCGTATAGCTGCCGGGATCGAGCTTCATCTCGAAGGGCGTGGTCCCGACGACTCGGTCACGCGATGCGAGCGCGACTTGAGCCCCTTCGGGCGAGCTCGTGATCGAGATGGGCGGCTGCGCGGTCTCGCGGCACTTCTCGATCGAGCGATTCACCGCCGCGATCTCGGGCGGGTCGGCGCCGTCGTGCTCCCCACGGAAGCCTTCGAGATACGCGGTGTAGTTGTCGACACAGCCCTTCCAGTCGCCGAGCTGCTCGTGCGTGTACGCGAGGTTGTAGAAGACGTCCGTCATCGGGAAGACGAGGACGCTCTGCTGGAACTTCGACGCGGCCTCGGCGTATTGGCCGTTCCGCGCGAACTCCGCGCCCTCCTTCGCGAGGGCGGTCGCGCGATCCTTCGGCGTGAGCGTGAGCCCACCCGGCGGCTCGGCCGGCGGCGTCTCCGTCTTCGGCGGCTCGGTCTGTGCGGGCGGCGGGGGCGCCTTCTTCGGCGGCTTCGCGAGCCCGGCAAAGGCCGGAAGGAGCGCCATCGTGACGAGTATCAGGAGACGAGAGGTCACCGCAGGCTCCTCGGGGCTGGTCGGCCCACCGCGCAAGAGGCAGGTCCCCATGCGAAACGCGTTGCTCGACGTGTTTAGTGGCTCGCGAGCCGGAGATCAAGCAAGCCGAGTGCTTCGGTCGCCTCGGTGTGCCATCATCGACATCGCCGACCCGCGCTTCACCCGAGAGTCCACCCCCGAGTGCCGCCGCCACTCTTCGCCACCGCCGCCCTCCTCATCGCACTAATCGCGGTGGCTCCAGCGCGCGCCACCGAGAGTCCGTCGGCGGCCGTTCAGACGTTGCTCCCGCTGGAAGGCGGGCCCACGGTCCCCGTCTGGGCGGACCGCCTCGGGACGCGCGCGGCCCGCGTGTACCCGCGAGGCGGAAGCAGCAGCTACGGCGACTTCGGCGTGCCTTTCGAAGCCGGCCTCGTCGCCTCGTGCTCGACGGGGACTCTCGAGCTCGATGACGCCGGCATCCTGACCTGCGGCGGTCAGCGCCCTCGGGTCACGCCCGCCGTGACGCTGCCGAGCGATCCCTCAGCCTTCGCGACCAGCCCAGTTCCCCCGGTCAAGGCCGGCCCACGCGCCGTCGGCTCTGTCTCGCGCCCACGTCTGCCCGGGCTCGTGCCCTCGCTGGTCGGTGCGGCCGTGCTCGCGTTGGTGGCGCTGCTCCTCTCCCGGCTCCGACCGCAGGCACCCGAAACCAAAGCGGATCCCCCTCTCGCGCTCTCGCGAGTCGTGCGGCTGTCCCTCGCCGGGATCATCATCGTCGGCGCTGGCCTCCGCCTCTGGAACCTCGGCCTCGAACCTCTCGAACAGAACGAGTTC
This sequence comes from Myxococcales bacterium, assembly GCA_018780435.1. Taxonomy (GTDB): domain Bacteria; phylum Myxococcota_A; class UBA9042; genus SXOO01. The sequence continues at coordinate 1,953 of JADMJS010000056.1, read as the reverse complement.
ACCTATGTGATGACGGCCTTCGGCCACGACTCCGGGCTCGACGTCCTCCTCGACGTGAACGCGATGGCGCAGACCCACGCGCCACTCCCGCACCTCATTCAATACGCGCTCTCGCCGCTCGGCACCGCGGAGTGGGTGACGCGCCTCCCCATGGCCGCCGCCGGCATCCTGACCCTGCCCGTCCTCTTCCTCCTCGGATGGCGCTTCGGTCGACGCACCTTCGGGGACGCCCACGCCGCCCCAGTCGCGCTCATCGCCACGGCCCTGCTCGCCGCCTCACCCGTCCACGTCTGGTACTCCCGCGACGCCTCGCCCTACGCCCTCGTGACCCTCTTCGCCGCGCTGGCCCTGCTCGGCGCCGAACGCGCGACGCGGGGCCGCGGTGGCCGCGTCCTCCTCGCGGGCGCGTCAGTCCTCGGCTTCTACACGCACTACTACGCGCTCCACCTGACGCTGGTCCTCTATGCTCTCGTGCTCATTGGCGATATACTCCGCGGCGGGCTTCGGGCCACGCTCCCGACCCTCGCCAGCGGCCTCGCCGCCGCTGCCGCGCTCCTGCCCTGGCTGCCGGCCTTCCTGGCCGCTTTCCAGTGGTCCGAAGGGCACTCGACCGCCTATCAGCGCGACGCCGGCGTCTACCACCCGAGCGCGAGCGTCGTCACCGACGGGCTCGACGTCGTGCGCCTCCTCCTCGGCCTCGGGCTCCCGGGCGCCTTCGCGGTGGGCGCCTCCATGGCGGCCGTGCTCGGCGTGGCGCTGCTCCGAGACCGCGCCCGAATCGGCGCCATCCTGCTGCTCGCCGCTCCGATCGCCTGGTTCGCCGCCTTCGAGCTCGTGAACCGCGAGACCTTCCTGAAGTCGCTCTACGGCGGCTACTACTTCGGCATTCGTTACGGGCTCTTCCTCTTCCCGGGGGCGGTGTTGCTCGTCGCCTTGGCGCTGCGTTCGCTCCCCGGGAGCCACATCGGCCGCGCGCTGAGCGCCGCGACCCTAGCCCTGCTCCTCGGCGACGCCGCCCGCCAATCGGCCGCCATGCCCTTCACGGCGAAGAAGCCCGACGTCGCCTCCGCCGCAGTGCTCGTCACCCGCCACGCCCGCGACGGCGACGCGATCCTGGTCGGCCCCGCCGTGTTCTACCAGCACCCCTGGCACTACTACGCGGCGCCACCCGAGCGCCGCGACGCGCAACGCGCCGGCGACTGGATGCGGACCCCGGACTGGGACACGAGCGGCGTCCTCGGCGTCCTCACCGACCTCGTCGAGCCCTGGTCCCGCTCGCTGTCGTCGGCGTTCGTGAAGCGCGTGTGGGTCGTCGACCACACGCAACACCTCTTCGGCCGCCGCGAGTTCTCGGACCGCCCGGCCGCCGCCATCGACGCCGCGCTCGCGAACGCGCCCGGCGGGTTCACCGAAGTCTGGCGGCGCGACCTCCACGACGTCCGCGTGCGGCTCTTCGAGCGCACCAGCGCCGTCCTCGCGCCACTCCCGACGGCACCGGACGGCCGACCCGGGCTCCACATGGGTTGGAACGACGGCCCCTTCATCCGCGGCACCGACCCCAGCACCGCCTGGACCCGCCCGGGACGACGCGTCAGGGCGCGCACCGAGTTGCAGTTGCCCGTCCCCAGCGGCGCCTTGACGCTGACCCTCCGCGCTGGCGCCGTCCCCGTCGGCCCGCCGCTGCTCGCTCCGACGGGACCCGCGACGCCGGTGACCTTCCAAGTGGTGCTCAATGGCCGCACCGTTGGCCCCTGGACCGTCACCGCCGACTTCGACACCGTCGACATTCCGCTCTTGCCCGCAGACCGCGGTGGGGTCCACCTGCGCTTCGAGCTCGGGACGCGCCCGGCGGGCCTGCTACCCTCAGATCTGATGCTCGACTGGGTGGCCTTCACGCCCGCGCCCACGACTCGCGGTTGACTGCCCCGGGGGCCGCGTGTAGACCCGACCCGG